>CAJOMG010000047.1 GCA_905235595.1 uncultured Desulfovibrio sp.
GAGATTTCTGCTTCCGACTCATCGCGTCGACCTCCTTTGCTGTCTGCCATGACTTTGGCAGATTTCACGCTTGAGGCCAACATGGTATTTATCCCATCAATCGAGGAAAGCAGATTACCCTCGAAAAGGCGGAATCACCATGTCCACAAGTTTCATTTACCATGCGTTCGGTCTGTCTGGCTATGAGTATGTAAGCCAGAAATTTCATGCTGGATGTTCTTTTTCCACACCGTCATACTTACCGACATTTGCAGAAAGTAAATGCAACGACCTGAAGCACAAAAAGCTAGGCCCCTCAAGGACTTAGCATCTTTGAGGGGCCTAAAGCAAGAAAGTTGTGGTAGCAAGGGGGGGATTTGAACCCTCGACACTGCGGGTATGAACCGCATGCTCTGACCAACTGAGCTACCTTGCCATTATATGACTAACTACAATAGAATTTTTTACCTGATTCTTTCTGACTTGGCAAGTATTTTTTACACATTAGCATTGCCCTAGCAAACCAAAAAATAATAGACAAAAGGTGCCAAGATCAAACGGTACACGGCAAAAGGCACTAGGGTCAGGCGTCCTACGAGAGCGATAAAAAGCTTCACGGCCAGCAATGCAGCAATAAAGGACCCTACCATGCCTACGGTGAAAAAAGGCAAATCAGCCATACTGAAAAGGTGCCAATTTTTCAGCATGTCATAACCTGTAGCGGCAATCATGATGGGTACAGCTGCGATAAATGAATACTCCGCAGCCAAGGGACGACGCGCTCCAAGCAGCATGCCCCCCATGATAGTCGCAGCTGATCGGGAAAATCCAGGCCAAAGAGCAAGACATTGAAAGCAACCGATACCCAGAGCCAAACGTGGTGTTATATCGTCTAGGCTAATATATGTGGGCCTGAATTTGTGCCGTTCCACCAAGATCATCAAAATGGCCCCAACCACAAGCGCTCCAAGAACCGTTACAGGACGAAACAGATAATTCTTGATGAAAGAATGCAGCAATAATCCCAGCACACATGCGGGAAGAGATGTCAAAAGCAGGAGCATAATACCACGCGTTCCTGCGAAACGTACATAAGGTCTGGGGCGCACAAGGCCCCAAAAACGCTTCCAGTACAAGACGACGACAGCAAGAATAGCCCCCAACTGAATGACAACATCAAATGTGGCCGCCTTTGCACCAGAAAACTTGAGGAGTTCGCCCGCAAGAATCAAATGTCCCGAGGAAGAAACGGGCAGGAATTCCGTTAGCCCTTCCACGATGCTTAAAATAAGAGCATTGAACATATTCTCCATACGTTCCTCAGCAAGACAAGCGACCTAATACACGACTGACACGCTAATACTATTGTCTGTAAACAGCATCATTGCTATGTTAATAAAAAAGGATATTACTATGCCAACCATCATTGCTCAAAATGAACTGGTACGAAACGCCGCAGCCTATCTCACGGAACAGCGCACTCTGCGCCCTGATGCTTCACTTGCCACACTGCTCGACGAAGCAGGCATGCGTTTCAACCTGACACCATTGGATGCCGCTGCATTGGAACGCCTTTTCCGCGAAGAGCAGAACAAAATGGCATAACAACACAATCAAGCTATTTCACTTCCGTCAGGCACATCACGATCCACCCCCAGCAAGCTGAACTGCGAGTCACCGCTTGCCGTCAGCACCATCCCATACGAAACGAGCCCACGTATTTTGCGCGGTGCAAGATTGAGCACGGCACATACGCGTTTACCTAATAAGGCTTCGGGAGTATAGTACTCGGCGAGGCCTGAAAGTATCTGCCTAGTCACTCCCTCACCAAAGTCAACTTCCAGCCGCAATATACGATCTGCATTGGGATGTTTTTCGGCTTTTTTCACTGTGCCAACGCGAATATCCAACCCTGTAAACTGGGCGAAATCGACCTCCCCTTTGGCTGACTTTGGTGGCACAGGCACCTCGCACATGCTTGACTTCCTCTTAGATTGCGTACCCTGCCCTTCCTGCTGCATCCCCTTAGGCTTCTTTTGATCGCCACTTTTTACGTCAATACGTGGGAAAATGTTGGAAACAGAAGCAACGATTGTGCCTGGTGCAAGCCCATCAAGGTTACCGACTTCAGCTTCCAGCTGTACAACAGGCGCTTGGTTTTGATCCGCTACCTGCCCCAATTGTTTCAGCATATTTACACTAGCTGACGGCATAACCGGCCAAAGACAAAGGGCCGTCTTACGCATCGCGGTGAGAAGTACGTACATCACCGTAGCAAGACGCTCCATGTTGCCCTGTTTGGCAAGCCTCCAAGGTGCCTGCATGTCAACATACTTATTGAGCGCGCGCACCAGTTCCCACAGAGATTCTAACCCCTGGGCAAACTGTACATTACCGAAAAGCTGTATAAAATTATGCATAGAAACTGCACAGAGTTCTGCAATGGCAGTATCATCAGTCTGCAGATCCTTTGGGCGTGGCACGCGACTGCCAAAATACTTGGCTGTCATGGAGAGCACACGGCTGAAAAGATTTCCCAGATCATTGGCAAGATCTGCATTGATACGGCTCACCAGTGCCTCCTCACTAAAACTGGCATCCGAACCAAAATGCATTTCTCGTAGCAAAAAATACCGAAAGGCATCTGTACCGTATATGTTGCTCATGGCCCGAGGTTCCACCACATTGCCAAGTGATTTTGACATCTTAGTATCACGCACCAGCCAATAGCCATGAACATTCAAATGATGGTAAAGCCGCAGGCCAGCAGATTTAAGCATGGCGGGCCAGAACACCGCATGAGGCTTCAAAATATCCTTGGCCACCAGGTGCTCACCTGGCCAGAATTTTTCATAGTCCCTGCCATCGGGCCAACCCAGGGCACTGATGTAATTTATAAGCGCATCAAACCAGACATAGCAGACATACTCGCTGTCAAAGGGAAGCTCTATGCCCCACGTCAGGCGGTTCTTGGGACGTGAGATACACAGATCTTCCAATGCTCCCGATTCCAGCATGGCTAACACTTCAGCCCGATAGCGCTCCGGTCTTATGAAATCTGAATTGTCCAAAATGTATTGTTTAAGCCACGGCAGATACTTGGACATACGAAAGAAGTAATTTTTCTCGCTAATGTACTCCGGTTTCGTTAAATGCTGAGGACAAAGACCGTTTTCCAACTCCTTTTCTGTATAGAAGCGTTCGCAACCATAGCAATAGTGCCCGCCAAATTCGCCAAAATAAATATCTCCCGCATCATAGACCCTCTGCAAAAAGGCCTGTACTGTAGCGATGTGGTGAGCATCTGTAGTGCGCACAAAACGGTCATTGGCAATGTGCAATTCTGGCCACAGTGCCTGAAAACTGGCACTGATGCCATCAACAAATTCCTTGGGAGTCTTGCCTTCCTTCTCTGCAGCCTGAACGATCTTATCCCCATGTTCATCCGTCCCGGTAAGGAACAAGACATCCTCTCCCAACAGTTTGTGATATCTGGCCATGGCATCGGCCACCACTGTGGTGTACGCATGCCCAAGATGCGGCCTGGCGTTGACGTAGTAAATAGGTGTTGTAATAAAAAAGCTATTCACATGAGGCTCCATAGCACAATGGTTCTATACGGTTCTACTGTGGGGTTTTGCGACGGCGCTTGCGACGATGATGTCCATCACTCTGTGCCACTGCCACTCCATCAGTCTGCAATGTATCGGCTATCTGCACAACAGTACTTTCCGGCAGTCCTGCATCTCCAGTAAAATCTAAAGAATCGACAGTTTCCGGCGTGGCTGACACTACGAGCAATGTATCCCCTATGACCTTGGGCTGCTGTTTCTGGGTATCAAAACGAGCCGTTTCTGCACGATGAGGTGCCAATGCCTGCCACTCTTCCAGAGGCAACGTCAGTTCACTACTGTCTTCCGTAACCACCGTGACAGAGTTATGGAACATATTGGCCCGCAATACCTTCATACCCCCCATATCTGTCTGATATTTTTTTCCAATCCTGGGACAGATGGCATGAAAGTTGTCATAATTTTCCTGCTCATAAGAAAGGCAGCAGAGCAAGCGCCCACAAATGCCAGAAATCTTGGCAGGATTGAGGAAAAGGTTCTGTTCCTTGGCCATGCGAATGGTGACAGGGGCAAACTTACGCAAATAGCGTCGGCAGCAACATGTCATGCCACAATTGCCCATGGCTCCCACCATCTGTGTCTCATGGCGCACACCAATCTGACGCAACTCAATACGGACACGGTATTTATGGACAAGGTCCTTGACGAGATCACGAAAGTCAATGCGTGACGGGGCGGTAAAATAAAAAATTACCTTGGTGCGGTCAAAAAAAAACTCCACATCCACAAGTTTCATATCCAGCTTCCGCTCGCATATGCAGCGTTTGCAAAATTCCTGGGCCTCGTGAGCTAAACGCTTGTTCTCCTCGCCCCGCTGCATATCATCGTCATCAGCCGGACGCAAAATCGTTGGTAAACTCTGCTCCGCTTGCCGTGAAAGATGGGTTAGAGGTCCAGAAACAACACATGCCAGAACCTCTCCCTGCTCTAAGGCCACAACTGCATGGCCGCCAGGCTTAAGGTCAGGGGGACCGCTGTAATAGATTGTCTGTCCGAGCGCTCTGAACCTCAATCCATATATAGGCATAGATGATCTCCGCTAGTTACGTTGGTCGTAACCAAATATTTTTCTGCCATTCAGGCGTCGCTGTCAACATTATGAGCAACTACACTTTGTGGGGGACTCACCCGACCTCACATCTCAATCCGGTAATTATTGCCATTTAATGAAAATGATTTTCTTTTTTCTTGACAAGACATAATAATTATGGCAGTAGATTTTCAGCACTGAATAAAAAAAGCTAACAGGTTGTACACTCATGCGATGGCAACGTAGCAGGTCTGTGGTAAACATACAAGGAAATACTATGAGTCAAATCATCAAGTTACGTCAAATGCAGGTAGGCCAAAGGGGTAAAATCGTCAAAGTTGAAGCTTTGGGTGAAATGAACCGACGCATTCGCGACATGGGGATCATTCCCGGAACGCCCATCGCCGTTGTTGGTCGTGCGCCACTGCGTGATCCCGTTGCGGTGCGGCTTTCCGGTGTCACCATCTCATTGCGTAACAACGAAGCCGACCATATTAACGTTGACCTTTCCGGCGCAGCGCACTAAAAAAGCTTCGTTTTTTATGTCAAGTGATCGTTTTTGAGCATCTAAATTATTATTGGATTTCCCTACGTTTACCGAATTTTCACCTTTGTGTTGAGGAGATATACCATGAATAATGGATTGAAGTATGGCATGTGGTTTCTTGGTGGCATCGCCCTTGGCGCGCTGGGCGCCGTGGCAGTTAGCCGCGGCAAACTTGACTTCAAACCTCTCGCCACTGATCTGATCAGTCGAGGCATTGACGTCAAGGACGCCCTGCTCAGCAAGGTGGAGGCTCTTAAAGAAGACGTGGAAGACCTTACCGCCGAAGCACGGCAGACTGCTGAGAAACGCAAGACATCCAAGGCTGCGACCAAAGCATAGATAAACTTTGCCACATTTTCTGTACTATCGTGGACGCTGCAAGCGCCATGATTATTTAGGCTGCAATATGTGTTTTGATACTCCGTGCAGTGCGGCGCGGCAAGCCACACCAAAGCGCCGCTCGAACTGCACGGATGTTTTTGTCCTTATGTTTAGGAGCGTGCATGCGTTTTTTCATCGTCCATGAGTTGCACGACGTTACCGGACCCAATTCCGGCAGATTGCGAGTTCGCGCAGATCGGTCTTTGAATGCTATCCAGTCAGGGGCTCTAGCAGGTGCACTCTCTTCTCTGGACGGCATACACAGTGTACGGGCAAATCCCCTTCTTGGTAGTATACTCTTTTTTTATGATTCGGATGCAAGCCGCACCCAGGCACTGACACTGTTACTGGGAGCCGCCGACACAGACGGCCAGTTTGACGTGCCAACACGTCAATATAATACGTCAGAGGTTTCGCCTGTACGCGGCTTCATGCCGCTCTTACGCTATTTTTTTGTACGTCCATTCCTGCCTTTGATCGCTCGCACGGCAACAAGCATACTGGGAGCAATTCCCTTCCTGCTCAAAGGGCTCACGTCTCTGTTACACGGACGCCTTAGTGTTGAGGTTCTTGACGCGGCCGCCATCGGCACTTCACTTCTCATGCGAGATTTTCGAACAGTGAGCATGCTCACTCTTTTGCTGGGGCTTGGCGAGACACTGGAAAAATGGACACGCCGTCGTTCCATGGCCACTCTGACGGAAAGCCTAGCTCTTAATGTGGAGAGCGTATGGCTGCTGGTGGATAACGAAGAAATTTCCGTTCCCTTGGCACAGGTACATGTTGGAGACTTAGTCATCGTACGGGCAGGCGGTTGCATTCCCGTTGACGGCGAAATTGTGGACGGTGAAGGGCTTGTCAACCAGTCCACCATGACTGGTGAACCACTTGGGGTACTCCGCAGCGTGGGTGCTTCTGTGTATGCCGGCACTGCAGTGGAAGAAGGCCGTCTTGTAATTCGTGCCCGTCATGTGGGCGATGGCACTCGTCTACAACAAGTAGTGAAATTCATTGAGGAATCAGAATCACTCAAGGCCGACATACAAGGGGAATTTGAACGCATGGCCGACATGGCCGTTCCTTTTACCTTTGGTCTGGCAGGCCTGGTTTGGATGTTGACGAAAAATTTCCGCCGGGCATCCTCTGTGCTGCTGGTGGATTATTCATGTGCTCTCAAACTGGCCACGCCACTTGCCGTACTCACTGCCATGCGGGAAGGAGCACACCATGGCATAGCCATCAAAGGTGGTCGTTATCTGGAAGCGCTCAACGAAGTGGACACGCTTGTTTTTGACAAAACAGGCACCCTTACCCAGGCCAACCCCAAGGTAGCAGAAATCATCCCTGTCCCTGGCTTCAACCGAGATGAAGTGCTGCGCATCATGGCCTGCCTTGAGGAACACTTCCCTCATCCGGTAGCCAGGGCTGTGGTGCACAAGGCAGAAGAAGAAAAATTGCATCATGCCGAAGAGCATGCCCATGTGAAATATGTAGTGGCGCACGGTGTGTCATCATCACTGCATGACAAAAAACTCTGTGTAGGCAGCCGTCATTATATTGAACATGATGAAGGAGTTGACCTTTCCGTTCTGGATGCGGAGATCAATCATCAAGCCGCCATGGGTCGTTCCCTGCTATTTATGTGCGAAGAGGGAAAAGCTGCCGGTATGGTCGCCATAGAAGACCCACTACGGCAAGAAGCCGCCCACGTGATCAGCAGAATGCGTAAACTTGGCATCAAACGCGTGCTCATGCTCACTGGCGACGATGAACGCACGGCCAAGGCTGTGGCCGCCAAAGTAGGCATCACGGAATATCGCTCACAAATTCTGCCTGCCGACAAAGCTCGGATTGTTCAGGAGCTTACCAACGAAGGAAGCAAGGTACTCATGGTGGGCGACGGTATCAATGATGCACCGGCCCTGTCCGCCTCACATGTGGGAGTAGCCATGAGTGACGGTACGGATCTGGCGCGCGAGGTCGCAAATGTTCTGTTGATGCAGCCAAGTCTAGAGGGGCTTGTTCATGCACGCGAGCTGGGACAACGCGCTCTTAACCGCATCCACAACAATTTTGTGACCACTATGATCCTCAACAGCCTCTTCCTGCTTGGCGGACTGTTCATGCTACTGGGCCCTGCGCCATCAGCCCTGCTGCACAATATGACCACCTTGGCAGTGGCACTCAATGCTATGCGACCTCATCTGCCAGCCGCATCTCCCGAAGGACATCCCGTGTCTTAGGAGTAAAAACTCATGAACTTGAATTCGCTACGTCTGCTTAAATATGTCCGAAGTTTTGTAGACGGACGTGTACGCATACGCCATCCTGCTTTGCGCCGTGAAGATGTACTGCATACTGCCCTGCAAGAAATTCAAGCTATTTCTGGCGTACAGTCTGTAGAAGGCAACAGTACAAGTGGCTCAGTGCTCATCACCTACGACAGTGAACGTATTCCACGCGAACGACTTTTTGCCGTTGGTGAAGCATGGGCTCTCTATCTGGATGCCGTCAACAACGGCAAAGAGGCTAAGATCCCTCACCTGTAATCCACACACTTCTCCTTTACAGTACTTGGCAGTAATTGCTTCCTCTGTTATCCTTTTGAGTGTTGGCATGTCTTCAGATGTGCATTGTATGTATGAACACAAGAGTTGTGTATGCCACTGATGTTGCCCCGTCTTCTCTACCTGCTGGGTGTTCTTGCTTGGTTTTTACTGCTGTGGCGCAATCCCATGACCATTCTTATGGCCGCCTGTCTGTCGTGCCTTTCCCTGCCATTGTATCGAAGATTCCAGCGACGCGCACTGGCCTGGCGCAAACTCCTTGAGCAGCAGTCCCCCCCCATACGCTTTGGCGCTTTATGCCGGACACTCTCACACCATATGCCGTTGACATGTTATATCACCATACTGCTGACCTGCATGCTGGTTCCTGTCGCCGCATTGGCACTTCTGGTTTCCCCGCAGGCCGCTGCTGGTTTTGCCCGACTGAGGGAATTGCAAAACAATAATTTTCAACTTCCTCCCGAATGGATAGCCAATGTACAACAGTGGCGACAAAGCCTAGCTGACTACCCGCGCATAGAAAAAATGCTCAATGATTTTTTGCAAAATCTGGGCACCCTTTTTGACGATGCCATGAACCTGATCTTCACAAGGGGGGTAGAATTTCTCGGTGGCACCATGACTGTGCTTTGGACAAGTTTTCTCTTTATTACCCTAACTGCACTATTCACTGTATATGCCAGACAGATTCGTAAAATCACAGGGAGGATGCTCCATCTGCCACAGGACATGCTAGGCCGGTTTACTCTCGCCATTCACCGTGCCCTGCGCGGCATATTGCTGGGCATAGTACTCGTAGCCCTGGTACAAGGTGTACTCTGTGGCATTGCCTTTGCTTTTGCGGGCATTCACCAGCCGGCCTTTTGGGGGTTGCTGGCTACACTGGTGGCCCCCATCCCCACAGTAGGCACAGCCCTCGTATGGGGGCCGTTATGCCTCTCGCTGTGGTTTACAGGAAAGAGTGTTACCGCTGTGGGGCTTGCGCTATGGTGCGCCATTGTAGTAGCCGGGGTTGATAGTGTGCTACGCCCCCTGTTCTTGCGGCAGGGCATTCAGGCCCCCTTTTTTGTGCTGATTATCGCCATTCTCTGCGGCGTTGCTAATTTTGGTCCTGAAGGACTTATTCTCGGTCCCGTGCTCCTGGCCTTTGCCTTACAGGCGGTGGAAGAAGGTCACCGCTATTACCGCCATGGCAGCTGATTACGTCGTTACTAGCCCAGCACGCAAGACATACAGACGACTGTGCCCCCTATTCCCCTTGTTTGTTGTGCTCGTTGTTCTTTTGCTTCCCTGTCAGGTTCTGGCCATCAAGGGAATGCGTGCGGCCATTCTGATAAATCTGGATACAGGCAGGATACTGTTTGAACACAAAGCAGATATGCCTATTCCCCCGGCATCACTGACCAAGATCATGTCTCTTTTTCTCACACTGGATGCGGTGAAGGCCAAAAAACTCACAGTAACGGAACGAATACGTATTCCATCTGCAGCGGCCACAGTGGGAGGGTCTTCCATGCATCTACGCGTTGGCGAACGTGTTCCTGTGCGCGACTTGCTCACCGGCGCGGCTGTTGCCTCAGGCAATGACGCCATCACTGCCCTGGCCTTGCGTGTAAGCGGCAGTCAACGGCGTTTTGTTCAGGCTATGAACAACAAGGCTCGCAAACTGGGCATGCGGCACTCTTACTTCAAGAATCCTTCCGGCCTTCCCGCCGCTGGCCAACGCTCAAGCCCTCGCGATATGGCCCTGCTAGCCCGCACCTATCTAAAAGTTCACCCCGAAGCTTTGCGCTACCACGCAACATATGCGCTAACACACCGAAAACGCTTTCTGCCCAATACAAACACGCTGCTTGGCGTGGTACCTGGTGTTACAGGGCTTAAGACAGGCTGGACGATAGCGTCCGGCTACAACATTATAGTAACAGCAGTACGTGGCAAAACACGCCTTCTAGCCGTGGTCATGGGTGGAAAAAGCCGCAAGAGCAGAGACGCTGCCGCAGCCAGAATCCTTGAGGCAGGGTTCCGTCACGGCACTAATATACGACAAATCTACGCTGCCCTGGGTTACCGCATACCGCAGGGTCACCCAAGGATATCTACCATAAGTGCACAAAAACCTACTGCACACGTAAAGAACAAGCTCCCTCCCAAGAGCAAGCCACCACACCTCAAATCCAAGCCCGCAAGGCCCTCCCATCGCCATACAGCGCAAACGGCAAGGCAACAGGCATCCTCACGGGCAAAAGTCACCGCTCATTCTCTACAAAAGCAGGAGCCAAAGCCCCCCAGAAAGAAGGCCGCCCGGGTGACGCAATAAGAGATGTTGCCTATGTCAGTGCCTGCTCCAGATCTGCAAGAATGTCATCCACATGTTCCAAGCCCACAGATAGACGAACCATGCCTGGCGTAATGCCGGCTTCCTGCAGCTGGGCGTCCGTAAGTTGCCTGTGGGTTGAGCTTGCCGGGTGCAGTACACAAGTGCGGATATCAGCCACATGCACCTGCAGAGAAATCATCTTCAAGGCGTCGATAAACCGTGCTCCAGCCTCACGCCCGCCTTTCAGGGAAAATGAAATAACTCCGCTTGTGCCATTTGGTAAGTACTTGTCAACCAAGGTCTTTTGCGGATGGTTCGGTAGTCGCGGATAATTGACCGATTCCACGGCAGGGTGCTGCATCAGCCAGGCTGCCACTGCTTCGGCATTGCGGCAATGACGTTCCATGCGCACGGCCAAAGTTTCCAGCCCCTGATTAATATAGAAGGCTCCTTGCGGACTCTGGCAACAACCCATATCGCGCATGAGTTGCGCCCTGGCCTTCGCAATGTAGGCAGCCTTGCCAAAGGCCTGTGTATAAACCAGCCCATGGTACGAGGCATCGGGTTCTGTGAGTTCTGGGTAATTCCCCGCACTCCAGTCAAAATTGCCACTGTCCACGATCACACCGCCCATCTGCAAGGCGTGACCATCCATATACTTTGTGGTGGAGTGCACTACAATATCCGCCCCAAAAGCAAAGGGACGGCAGAGAAACGGGGTGGCAAAAGTGTTGTCAACAATCAATGGAACATTACGCCTGTGCGCTAGCGCGGCAAACCGTTCAATATCCAGCACATCCATGGAAGGATTGGAAAGAGTTTCGCCAAACACCGCGCGTGTATTAGGGCGAAAGACCTTTTCCAGTTCGACATCCGGTGCCTGCTGGTCCACAAACGTCACATCAATGCCCAGTTTCTTCAAAGTAACGGCAAAAAGGTTGAAGGTACCACCATAAATACTGGCCGCGCTGACAATATGATCTCCACATCCTGCCACGTTGAGAACAGCAAGCATACTCGCTGCCTGGCCGGACGATGTGCATAACGCACCTACACCGCCTTCCAGAGCAGCAATCTTTTTTTCCACAGCATCCACCGTAGGATTGCCCAGACGTGTATAAAAAAAACCGGCTTCAGCAAGATCAAAAAGCCTGGCTACTTCGGCGGTGGTGGCATACTTGAAGGTAGTGCTTTGCACTATGGGCAACACGCGTGGGGCTCCGTTGCTGGGCCTGTAGCCTGCATGTAAACACAGAGATTCCTTCTTCATGTCATCCTCTGAAAAAACGTTTCGGCTGCATATGCACAAGATACATAACAGAGCCTACGGCAATGTATAGTGATGCGAATTGGGAAAGATATTGCCTTCTTTATGCAGGCCCTGGCGTGCAGCCCTGCTGTACCAAAGGTCTGCTTGCTCCTTATTCTGCTCCACCCCAACGCCGTATTCATAACAGGCCCCCGCATAGCGTTCGGCTTGAGCGTATCCCTGCTCTGCAGAACGCAACGCCCAGGCAAAACTTTGCGACTGATCTTTTGGATATCCATAACGCCCCTGGCTATAGTAGAGGCTCAGAGTAAATTGTGCTTCGGCGTTTCCCGCTTCAGCAGCACGGGCCATCAAATCAGACACAGCCTTTTCGTCCCTGCCGGACACTCCAACACCCAGTTCATACAAATAAGCCAACTTAACTTGAGCTTCACTGTAATTCTGATCGGCAGCAAGGCGCAGCCACTTGGCTGCCATTTCCATATCCTGCGGAACTCCCAAACCATTTTCGTAGCAGCGGGCCAATATTACCTGTGCACGCGGGTTACCATCAGATGCCAGAGGCGTCACCATCTGCACAACTTTGGCATATTGACCAATATTATACGCACGCCAAGCCGCATCCAATGTTTGTTCCGCAGAGGATGCCGCAGTCTGCACATTCTGCACCGGCGCTGCGGCAGGCTCCGAACACATGGGCCAGCAAGACAGCATTCCAGCTACGGCAACGACACCTACAAGCCAATATGTATACATATATAATCACCTTTAAATAATAGGTTCACGGCACATGCCATAAACAGTAGCTGATTTATCTTTAGCATACCCCTTGACGGTATTTGCCGCAACAGGCAAAAATGCAGACTATCCATATGGTTCAGAGGCATCCATGCGCCATCTCCCCCTCCAGGCCCCTCTGCTCTGGCAGACATATCTCGCCTTTTGGATAGCGGGCATTCTGGCCGCACCCTGGCCCTTTCCGGCCACTACCTGCGCCCTGTTGCTCCTGTGGGTTGATGATCGTCTCTGGCGCTACTCACGTCTTGTTCTTGCCGTGCTCTGTTTGCTGGGGGGGCTGATGACGGCCCAATGGCAGCTCTATGGTGCTCCCCTGCGCACAACTCCTGCTCCTATTGACGAGCAAGAATGGATAGGCATTCGACGCTATTGCGGAATAGTGCGAAACACAAGAGGTCTGCCAGGCAACCGTCTGCGCATCCTGCTCGAAAATATGCACCAGGCCACCAGACAAGACGATACTAGCACTTCAGACAACCCACCTCTTTCGGGTCTCGTCCAGTGGACATGGGAATCACCCGCATACGAATCCCCCTTGCCTGGACAGACGGTCTGTCTTTCCAGACGCATAATACCAGCTCAAGGCTTTGCCAACCAGAAACTGCCCGACTGGGGCATCAGTCAAGCTGCACAAGGAGTGCGGTGGCGCGTCTGGAGCAAAGGCGATAGTGGCCAGCCCCGTGTGCATGGCGAGGGCACACACCTGGCCAGATGGCGTGAAGCCCTGCGACAAGGATTGTTGCGTACCCTTCTGCCAACCAAGGCACAAAATAAAAATATACCTGCAGATAGCATGCCCATTATGACATCCGCTACAGACCTTCCCCAAGGCAAGGCCATTCTTCTGGCACTTCTCTTCGGCGACCGTCGCTATGTAGAGCAAAAAACCTTGGACAATTTTGCAGCTGCCACCTTAGCACATAGCCTTGCACTTTCTGGTCAACATCTTGCCGTTGCCGGATTAGCAGGGCTCCTCTGCATTTTGTTTGACCATTGCACGTCTGAGCCCCCAATTCTATCTGCAACGTCCCCGCCTCATCTGGACGCTTCTGGCAAGCCTGCCTCTGGCATTTCTTTACCTCTGGCTCGGCAATGCACCTGCCTCTCTGCTACGAGCAACTGGCATGCTGGCAGTGCTGACATTGTTTGCACTTTGGGGCAGGCCCCACACCACACTGGATGTACTATGTATCGCCCTTCTGGGCATAAGTATTGTAGCCCCTTTAGCCGTGTTGGATACAGGTCTGCAGCTCTCTGCACTCTGTGTAACAGCTATCGGCCTCGCCCTGCCCTGGCTACGCTGCCATGATCCCTTTGCCCAAGCCACAGAAATATCTTCACCTCAGGTGTACAGTTTTCCACGCCGCGTATGGCGAGCACTGTGGCACATTCTGCTCATTTCCCTGATTCTGCAAACAGCGCTTTTGCCTCTCAACCTGCTGCTTTTCGGCAACATGGGGCATTGGTTTGCTTTCAATCTGCTCTGGTTGCCCATTGCAGACGGCCTGGTACTACCAACCGCCGCATTGGGCTTGCTGTGCTCTACGCTTGGTCTGGAGGCACCAGCCTGGCTTGCCTTGGAGGTGGCAGCGCTGCCCTGCCAGCTGCTTGTTGACGGACTTGACCGGATGGCCAGCTTGGGGTGGTTGCAAAGTCCGGCTTTATTGCGTCCTCACTGGACGGCACTACCTGCATTTGCGGCATTGCTTACTGCACTGGCAGCACAGGTCGGTCGCAGCAACCCACCGGCAGCGATGCGCCGCCTGCTGCTGGCAGGCATTATACTGCTCTGTATAGGGCCATTGCAGCGTACGGCAGACCGTGTCTGCAACGAAATACGTCTTAGTATATTGGATGTAGGCCAAAGCCAAGCACTCATCCTGCACCTGCCGGGGCACACACGGCTGCTCATGGATGGCGGTGGCAGTGCATCCCCCCGTTTTGAACCAGGCCACATGCTAACCGGCCCAGCCTTGACGCGCAATGACGC
>CAJOMG010000048.1 GCA_905235595.1 uncultured Desulfovibrio sp.
TTACCTCAATAGAAAAGCCCCTACAGTCAATCACTGTAAGGGCTTGATTTTATTGGAGCCAGCCAAGAGAATCGAACTCTTCACCTGCTGATTACGAATCAGCTGCTCTACCGAATGAGCTAGGCTGGCATTACACTAATTTTGTCCAAAGTTGGTAATAATGTCAAGATGTTCTGAACCAATCATTCATCCACGCTCAACTACCAGTGGAATTGCATGCAGTTCGTTTGTGATTGTTTCTGTAGGAAGAAGTTTCCATGAAACAACATCAAACGGCCAGCCTAATCGTTCTGATATGGCTCGAACCACTCCAGCAACATCAAGAACAGGATGGCGTTGGAAGACATCGGGGAGTCCATACGTCAGATTGCAAACAAGACACTTGCCTGGCCTTTGTTGTAATTCAAAGGCTAGATGTGCTTTTTGAGATTGCACATCACGCACGACGAGTGAAATATCATATGCGCCTTCTTCAGCACCACCAAAAAGAGCATCAAAAAATGCATCCGTGCGTTCCGGCGGAAATATCTCTTTGAGGAACGCCTGATCGAGTTTATGAGAACTCATGTCACCTCTCCAAAAAACATTACACAACAAAACATATTACGCAGCAAGTCCATGTGCGCGAAGCAGATCATCCGTGAGACGGATATCACCTTGAGGTAATCGCGACAACGCAAAGGAGCGTAAAAGTTTAGAAGGCGTAGCTAAACCCTGAACACTAATGCCCGCTAAATGCGCAAATAACCCAATAATATCGCTGGAACTTGCTCCAGCCGTGCGCAAGTTGCGCAAAGCAAGGGATGCATGTCTCTTGGCCAGCCTCTGCCCTGAAGCATCTAGCAATAAAGGCACATGTGCATACTGAGGAACCCTGCCCTCTAAAAGATGCAATAATAATATCTGACGTGGTGTAGAAGGCAATATATCCCTGCCCCGTACGACTTGTGTTATACCCATAAGAGCATCATCCACTGCAACTGCCAGCTGGTAAGCAATTACGCCATCGGAGCGCTGCAGCACGAAATCGCCGCCGCAGTCAGCCAAAGTCAGACATTGATAGCCTTGAACAACGTCTGAAAAACATATGAGTTCTTCGGGACATCGAAGCCGGAGGCTTGGCTTGCGCCCTTGAGCCAAAAAAGATTTGAGTTGATCCCTCGACAAGTTACGACATGTACCAGGGTAGGGAGCTCCAATATCATCCATATGCGGTGCCGCCGCAAGATAACGCAATTCTCGGCGGGAACAGAAACAGGGATACGTTAGCCCAGACTGTGAAAGGAAGGCTAGCGCACGATCATACAGTGATGTGCGGTTACTTTGGAGATAATAATCAAGACCCGATTGATTATCGGCATCACACTGCCGTTTGTTAACTCCTGGACCATAGTCCCAGTCTAACCCCAGCCAACGAATGTCATCCATTAGAGCACTTATGTATTCTGGACGAGATCTTTGGGGATCAATGTCTTCTATGCGAAGTAAAACTTCACCGCCTTCAGCTCGTGCAGCCAACCAAGCCAGCATAAAAGTCCACGCATTACCTAAATGCAAATACCCCGTAGGGCTGGGGGCCAGCCTACCCCGAACTGTTTTCATGATTTTGTCAGGCTAGTTAAATACATAAAAGACGGTAATTAGACATTCCCAAACGAATTACGAACATTCCTGAAAATGCTCATTATGATTTTGTCTTTCGTCTTTTTGATGCAGAAGCACTTGATTTGCCCTTGTTGCCATTATTGGAAGCTACATTTCGCTTTTTCTTGTCTGATTTTGAAACATGCTCTTTTGTGGAGGTACCCTTCTTCTTGTCACGGGAGGCTACGTTTTGCCTAACATCATGCTTTCGTTTTACCTGTGTATTGCGTACATCTTTGCGGGAGGAGGTGGGCCGGTCATGACTGGCAACAGCA
Organism: uncultured Desulfovibrio sp.; assembly: GCA_905235595.1. GTDB lineage: Bacteria > Desulfobacterota > Desulfovibrionia > Desulfovibrionales > Desulfovibrionaceae > Desulfovibrio. Next base: position 1,920 of record CAJOMG010000048.1, read on the forward strand.
CGCCCGCGTTTTTTAGACTTCTCTCTACTAACCTTCTCGCGTTTATCTCGCTTCTTGTCAAACTTGTCAGATTTTCGTGATGAGCTATGCTTACGGGAAAGTTCCCGAACGGCCTTTTCTTCAGCAAAATCATTCAAACGCTTTTCAGCCTGAGCAGCAAAATTTTCTGATCCATCAAGGCTAACGCGGCGTGCACCCAAAAAAGTATTTTTGAAATAGGGATCATCAAGAGAATTGATACGTACACGCGTACGCTTTCGTGGACTGTGAATGAATTTGCCACCCCCTACATAAATACCGGTATGATAGCCCCTGCGTGGATGGCGGAAGGTAACGATATCACCTGCCTGCATTTCAGCAATATTGGTAATACGTCTGCCCACAACAGACTGTTCTCTTGCAGTGCGCGGCAAGGTAACGCCAACACTCTTGTAAGTCCAACAGACGAGACCGGAGCAGTCAAAGCCCCCTGGGGTCATGCCACCAGGGACATAAGGAGTACCGATTGCTGAACGTGCCCGACGTAATAAACGATTATTCAATCCGGGAGAATTGGCACGAAGAGGCGCAAAACCTTGTCCGCTTCCAGCTGTAGTAAAATCGCCCTCCTCATCAGCTTCATCCATGACCATTTCAAATGATCTACGGAAGCGCTGTTCGGCTTCACTTTCAGAATACGGTACAGGTGCGGAGTCTTCTGCCCACAAACTGTCATCAATGTTACGATGTTTATGTTTAGCTGCACAACCGGCAAGCATGAGGCTGATCAGCAGCATGGCACATATTTTTAGGTAGGTACGCATCCATACTCCATGCATACACTCCGTTTCTAAATGAACGGCGGTTCTCGCACTCCTAAAAACAGCAAAAGCTCACATTAGAAATGCTGTTAGGTTTTGATATCCAAAAGTGTGCCTAACATTGCATCGCTCGTTCTGACTATTTGTGCATTGGCTTCATAGGCATGCTGGGTTGAAATTATTCTGGATATTTCAGTAGAAAGATCCGTACCACTGGGCGATGAATGCTTGACGAACTCATTGGGTGTAACATCATATACTGCATTGGAAGCAGACCATCGGGACAATGTCCCTGCATCACGCAGCACGGCATCTAATTGCATACCCTGACCATTTGCGCCATTGGCGTAAACAGCACGTTGCGGCACGAATGCGGCCGTATTTATGTTGGCCACATTGTGCGCACTAACAGCCATCCCCAAAGTAAGGGCATTCATGGCTGAAGCTGCGTAATGTATGCTATTGATGCCGTTCATCGTGTACTCTTTTAGTACTCTTTCATTTTATAATAACACAAGAGAGCGACAAATGCAAAACATTCTCAGCAGTGTGTAGAGATGCTTCGGAACACCACGGCTTATGGGCACACATTGTCCGTAAGTTGCCTTTCAATACGAGCAAAGGCATTATGATTATGAATAGATTCCATACTTTCTACCTCAACGCTAAACCACTCCATCTGTCCATGCTCCAGAAGCCGTTGCGCAACATTGCGCACAACATCCTCCACAAAGGTGGGGTGAGCAAAGGCGTGTTCAGTAATAAATTTCTCATCCTCACGTTTGAGCAGTGTGAATACTGCCGAAGAACCTGATGCTTCAGCGATATCAATAAACTCTTCCAACCAGGAAAAAGTCTTCATACGCATACGCATACGCACCATAGTGCGCTGGCTGTGTGCTCCTTCGCGACTGATGGCCTTGGAACACGGGCACACGGTCATAACAGGTACATCAATTTCAAGAATAAATGACTGTCCACTGTCATCCAGTTCACCCGTCAGTCGGCATTCATAAGAAACCGTGGCCGAGCTGCCGGAAGAAGGAGCGCGCTTAGTAATAAAGTATGGAAAGCAAAGATGGGCATAGGCTCGACGAGCACCAAGTTTCTTTTTGATTGTGAGCAAAAGCCGCTTTACTGATTGATAACTGAGCTCATCGTTCCACTGCTCCAATGCCTCCACAAAACGGCTCATGTGGGTGCCTTTAAATGCAGAAGGTAAATCAACGCCTAAATCTACGGACGCAACGGTTTGCTGTGTTTCATGGCTGCGATCACGCACGAGCAGAGGTAACTTCAATTCACGTACGCCCACACGATCAATATTGAGTGCAACCTGAGGAGTATGACTTTGCACATCTTCCATTAGTCTAAATCCCGGCCAGTTGTTGTAGCAGTAAATACACCGTGTTTTACTCCCTTGCATGAAACGAGCCTGTCTGCCAGCAAACGCACACGTTGCGGTTCGCCTTTCAGAACAAGCACTTCAAGACAGTTGTTATGATCAAGATGCACATGCATAGTTGTCACAATGCACTCATGAGCGTCGTGTTGTATGTCCATGAGACGGCGTGCAAGATCATTTTTATGATGATCATAGACCAATGTCAGAGTTCCTGCCCCACATGGTTCACTGTTCCATCGTTGTTCAACCAGGGCCATGCGGATAAGATCTCGAATTGCTTCAGAGCGATTTGTATAGCCTTTCAATGAACACAATGCGTCAAAATGCTCAAGAAGATCTTTATCCAGAGATATACCAAAACGCGTCAGATTGCCCATGATCTTAACTTTCACTCTCCTGTTTTTTGGGGACTATCAATTTCTTTTGCAGAAGCCATCTGTCCCTCATCTGCGACACAATTCCCAGACCTTAACGGTTACTGGCACGGGTTGGGCATACAAGGGCTTCATAATCTCCTGGTATACAGGACGTCCTTGCCAACCACAGTGTTGCAGGGCAGATAAAAAAGAATCATAAACAGTACGGCCTGGTTCTGCCAGCCAAGCCAAACCATCTATTGTAAGAGCATGCTCTAAAAAACGCAGTACCGGCAGCACAAACCGCTTCTCATACATAATGTCTCCCCCCCAAATACGGTATAAACTCCCCCGCTGTACAGCAGGCTTCCGCCAGTCCATACAAATGCACAGCGGTGGGGAGAGTTCATTAGTGATGGCATTTTGCTTGGTAAAAGATACAGCCTCAAATTCATAATCCATGGCCAGCATATATGCGCCCAGGCTCTGCGCAACCATGGCTGTCAAACCCAGGCCACATCCCATATCTAAGCAGCGGTTGCCACAAATGTCATTTTTTTTGATAGTTAACCAATTGGCCAACGCCACACTGGCTGGCCATAACTCCGTCCAATACGGCAAGCGTTCGTCATCATAATCACTAGGATTAGCTGTCATGGCCTCCCAGAGTTGTTCGAGATCAGCAGCCCTATCCAATCGCCATAGGCGATCTGCAGCGCGTACGGTAATATGGGGTGTATATGTTGTCAGACCGAGACTTTCTGGCTGAGCAGTATGCTTTTCATAATCTTTCACATGGATAGTATAAGCCATCACCATCGAACTGTACAGCCATAGGATGCTAACATGCTTTATCTGCTCTGGAAAACTCGAACCTGTATATGCACATTGCTTGAGTAGCGTCGTTTGCTGGTATAAGATGCCCGAACAGCACACGGAGGCCATCTATGAACAAGCATGCCGATTATCTAAACCGTATTTTATTGAGCCGCGTTTATGATGTGGCCGTTGAAACTCCACTCGATGAAGCTAAAAGTCTTTCCCGACGTACAGGCAATAGAATTTTATTGAAACGTGAAGATCTTCAACCTGTTTTTTCATTCAAAATTCGTGGTGCGTATAATAAGATGGCCCACTTAAGCAAGGATGAACTGCGCCGGGGTGTTATTACTGCCTCTGCAGGCAACCATGCACAAGGAGTTGCATTAGGTGCGCGACGTCTTGGGTGTGAAGCCACAATCGTCATGCCAGTGACCACTCCAGCCATTAAAATTGAAGCGGTACGCCGTCTTGGGGGACAGGTCGTGCTTTCTGGCGAGTCCTTCAGCGATGCCTGGCGCCATACAGAAGAATTGATCCAAGAAACTGGTTGTACATACATACCCCCCTTCGATGATCCCGATGTGATTGCAGGCCAGGGAACCATTGCTATGGAGATTTTGCGACAACACCCGGACGATATCCGAGCCCTGTTTGTACCCATAGGCGGCGGTGGCATGGCTGCAGGAATTGCTGCCTACATCAAAAACTTGCGTCCAGAAATCCGTGTTATTGGTGTAGAGCCAGTGGATTCTGACGACATGCGTCGTTCTATTATGGCCGGCCATCGCATAGAAATGAATGATGTAGGGCTGTTTGCTGATGGTGTTGCTGTAAAGCTGGTAGGTGATAATACTTTTACGCTCTGCCGCGATCTTCTTGATGATATTATCACGGTTGATACGGATGCCATATGTGGTGCCATCAAGGATATTTTTGAAGATACACGCGTTGTTGCCGAACCTGCTGGAGCATTGTCTTTAGCCGGACTCAAATCCTATGCGAAAGCTGGAGGTTTGCGTGATGCTACGCTGATAGCTGTTGTCAGTGGTGCAAACATGAATTTCGACCGATTGAGCCATGTTGTAGACCGCGCTGAAATTGGTGCACAACGCGAGGCATTGCTTGCCGTGGTAATTCCTGAAACAGTTGGCAGCTTCCGACAGTTATGCACATGTTTTGGAAATCGTAATATCACAGAACTATGCACACGCTTTTCTGATCCTGAAAAAAGTCGTGTACTTGTCGGCATCAAAATTAACGATCGCGACGATGTCGCGCAGATGCTCAATGAACTCAGCAGAAAGGGCTTTGAAGCTATTGATCTGACTGATAATGAGTTTGCCAAAGTACACCTTAGGCACCTTGTAGGCGGAAACGCTCCAAGGGTTCTCCACGAGCGCGTGCTGCGTTTTACTTTTCCTGAACGCCCTGGTGCACTATTGAATTTCATGGACGCCATGCGTGTTGATTTTAGTATTACGCTTTTTCAGTATCGTTACCACGGCGCTGATTTTGGACGCGTACTCGTTGGTTTTGAAGCCCCGGAGGAAAAACGCGATGCCTTTGAAGATTTTCTCCAACGTGTAGATGCCATGGGCTACCAGCATGTTGAAGAGTCTGAAAACGAGGCATATAAAATGTTTTTAGGTTGGCACGAATAAGGCTTTCTCTAAGAATAGAGAAAAATTTTTTACTGCTGTTTGCCTATGGATGTAAGATGTCCATCACATCTTCTATTCAATATCCTCAAAAACCCAATGCAACATGCGCTTGTGCACGCGTAAGCGATGTTCTGCCTGTTGTTGCAAAAGGGAGACCCTGCTGATCATTATTTCCTTATCCACATGGATGGCTCGTACAGGCGAAGCACTCAACATTACGCGGGCATTGCTTTCTGCTTTTTCCATAAGAGCAGGTGTCAGCTGCCAGTGTACCAGTTCGTCGTCAGTAAGGTTGCCCCGACAACCGGCCATAACATAGTGAGCACCAGCCACAGCATCCTCAGGTGAATCAAATAATTTGATATTGGTTCCTAAGCGCGTCATCACATTTTTTACAGGAGAGGAATCGACACTGGGAGGAAGTGCTATACGAAGAGCAAAGGGAAACCACGCCGTGGCTTCCATAAGCGAAAGCATGGTACCATTGATACAGCCTACACACGCGCAGGTAACATTTTGAAGATAACGTGAGTTGCGCAGCATACAGGCAATGTCAGCCAGAGCATGAGCGGGATGCGCATCACGATTTCCTGCATTGATGACAGGGAAACGCAAATTCTCAGCCTTTTTACAATCGCTATCAGAAATAAGCAGACCATAGGTATACATGCAATCAATAAATGAGCTGAAAATGGGGATAAGTTGATCCTGGAAATCAGCCACCTCTGAATGCCACAGTCCGAGGCTGCCTTCATAGATCACAGAACCGCTCATCTGCCGCACAGCAGCAGAAACACATAACCGCTCTGGCAGTGATGGTTGTGCAAAAATGAGCAATGCAACACGTTCTGTCATAAAATCAGTCTGTATTTTTGCATCGGGCATGCCCAATGCCTGCTGAACAATCAGCCAAGACGCATCTTCACCGAGTTCGCGGATTGTTAAAATATGCCTTGCCATACATCCTCCATTATCGAACACGCATGCATCTATCTTATGCATTTTTTTATAAATTTCTAGCAAGTTGTTCTTTTCATGTCCAGTATGGTGTTACTTCCTGCTCTAGCCTGTACAAACAGAAAATCTTGCTAAATGTGTACCATTATCTTAAACTTATAAATTACAAACATTTTTCTGACTCTGAAATTCGCATGAAAACACTCCTTTTTGATCTTGATGGCACACTATTGAACAGCCTTGAAGATATTGCTTTCGCAGCAAATGCTGTTCTTACGGCCCACGGTTACCCAAACCACTCCCTGACTGAATACCGACAATTGGTAGGCAATGGTTTTTATCGTCTCATAAGTAAAGCATTACCCCCCCAAATAGCTAACACCATAACAGAAAATACTCTGTCAGGCCTCGTCACTGAAGCAAGAACATGGTATAAAAATAACATGTGCCGTGCCACGCAACCCTATGCTGGAATTATTGATGCACTTGGCATACTATCAGACGCTGGTCACATGTTATCTGTTCTTTCAAATAAACCTCATGAACTGACAGTTGCGTTAGTTGAACATTTTTTTCCACATATTCCTTTTACCATGGTGCTGGGTGCCAAGGAGGGAGCGCCTCTAAAGCCTGATCCAACAGTTCCGCGTGAGATGCTGCATGCTATGGGAGGAACGGCCAATCAGGCTTTTTATATCGGAGACAGCGATGTGGACATCCTTACCGCCCGCAACGCCGGTATTACGTCCATAGGCGTCGCATGGGGATTTCGCGGTATTGAGGAATTGCGCGCTGCCAATGCTGACCATATTATTGCCGCACCTGCAGAACTGATAACTGTTGTGGAGAAATAGATGCTACGCCCCATCATTGAGATTGACGAAAGCAAATGCAATGGCTGTGGCCAGTGTATCCTTAATTGTACAGAAGGTGCATTAGCTATTGTCAACGGCAAAGCCAAACTGGTAAACGAGGTCTTCTGTGACGGACTGGGGGCCTGCCTCAACTGTCCACAAGGCGCACTGCACATCGTGGAACGGAAGGCACAGCAATTTAATGAAGAAGCAGCTTTGGCTGCCAAGCGTCTGAAAAAAAGAGGAACTGCTGAGCCTGGGTATGCTATTGGGTGCCCTGGCAGTACTGAAAAAATTCTCACTCCCTTAACAAGCAGTATTCAAAAAAGAACGACTGATCTTCAGGCAGTTCTTTCTACATGGCCCCTGCAGCTACGTCTTGTTCCGCCATCCGCGCCGTTTTTAAAAAATGCCAGAGTGTTGCTGGCAGCACATTGCGCCGGGTTTGCCCTACCCAATCTGCATGAGGATTGGCTCATCGGCCGTGTCCCAATCATTACCTGTCCTAAACTGGAAGATAAAAGCGTTCTTATGGAGAAACTGACCGACGTTTTGCGACTAGGGAACATTGCAGCATTAGATATCCTCAGCATGGGTGTGCCGTGCTGCTCTATGGATAGCCTTATAAAACAGGCTATCGCCACTGCCAAAAGCAATCTCGTTGCCAGCTACCATGTTGTACAACTATAGTAAGCTTTCGCAACAAGAAGTGAATTATAGTTTTGGTGGTCTTGACAAAACATAGTAAGAAACTATTTTTCTAGTTATCTCTTATTGTTATCGCAAAAAAATGCGGTATAAGCCTGTATTTGCAACAAGGTACACCTGGTTCCCATATATGCTTATAGTATCTGGCGTTTTCAACTCGATTTTCATTTTTTACCCATAGATGTCAGTTAAGGACTTGTCATGCCAATTAAAATTCCTGCAGATCTGCCTGCATGTGCAGCGCTGGAAAGCGAAAATATCTTCGTAATGACGGAGGATCGTGCTCTTAGACAAGATATCCGCCCCTTGGAGATTGCTCTTGTCAACCTTATGCCGACAAAGATTGCCACTGAAACACAGCTGCTCCGTCTCTTGGGGAATACACCAATACAAGTCAACATCACCTTGCTACGCACAGCGGAGCATCAATCGCAGCATACATCTGCACAACATTTAGAGCGTTTTTATAAAACGTTGACTGAAATACAGGAAAGCAGCTTTGACGGAATGATTATAACGGGTGCCCCCGTTGAGCATCTCCGTTTTGAAGAGGTGGATTATTGGGATGAGCTGCTGGAAATTATGGCTTTTGCGCAACGCCATGTCTACTCTACCCTGTATATCTGCTGGGCAGCGCAAGCTGCTTTATACCATTTTTACGGAATTCCCAAACATACGTTACCTGCCAAAATTTCCGGGATATTTGAACATGGCATTCTGCAACCCGAATGCCGTCTTTTCCGTGGCTTTGACGATACCTTTCTCTCTCCCCATTCCCGTCATACGGAAATACAAGCCGATGACGTAACCTCTGTACCGGAGCTGCGATTGCTTGCCCGTTCTAAAGAAGCTGGTCTGGCACTTATTGAACGACGTGATCATTCTCAAGTATTCATGACTGGTCATTTGGAGTATGACAGGGACACATTGGATACCGAATTCCGTCGGGACAAGGCAAAAGGTCTTTCTCCGCAGATACCGCAGCATTACTATCCAAATGACAATCCGAACAATGTACCACACATGTACTGGCGTGCGCATGCCCATTTATTTTATAGTAACTGGCTCAATTATTATGTATATCAGGAAACTCCCTACAGTTTGAGTGCCATTTCCGAAGAGGGACGGGAGCGTTACTCCCGACAGAGCGAATGAGGTCCCTATGCGTTTTTCTACAAGAACCCGCTATGGCCTGCGCTTTCTGCTACGTCTGGCGGCCCAACCACAAGACAGACTACTGCAACTGGGGCAGGTGGCCAAGGAAGAAAATATTTCTTCAGGCTACCTTGAACAAATTGTCCGTGCGTTACGCCCAATGGGTATATTGCATGCGGTTCGTGGCTCAGGTGGAGGTTATGTTCTGACAAGGGCACCTTCGGAAATCTGTCTGGAAGAAGTGTTTCAACATCTTGAAGGGGATATAACTCCGGTACGATGCTTGAGTGACAAACGCTGTCCACGTGCAGTTGTATGCTCCTCGAGAGCATTTTGGATAAAATTTGACAACCATATCAGATCATTCCTGAAGAAGCACACCCTGCAGGATGTCCTTGAATCTGATAATCATTACTCCACTCTGGGAGGAAATTATGTGGAATTACACGAAAGCTGTTCATGATCATTTTTTGCATCCACACAACGTTGGTCCGCTAAAAGATGCTAACGCCGTTGGTGAAGTTGGAAGTCTTACTTGCGGAGACGCACTCAAGCTCTATCTCAAAATCAATGATAAAAATATTATTGAGGACGCGGGCTTCGAGACCTTTGGCTGTGCAAGTGCTATTGCATCCAGTTCTGTACTGACGGACATGGTTAAGGGAATGACAGTAGAAGACGCCCTCAAGTTGACAAACAAGGATATTGCCAACGCCTTGGGGGGACTGCCAAAGCAAAAAATGCATTGTTCTGTTATGGGGCAGGAAGCGCTGGAAGCAGCAATCCGGCAATGGAAGGGCGAACCGCCCGTTCCACACGCTCACGAGGAAGGTAAACTCGTCTGTAAATGTTTTGGCATTACCGATGCCCAGATTATCCGCGCTATAAGGGAAAACAATCTCAAGACCGTTGAGGAAATCACCAATTATACCAAAGCTGGTGGAGCCTGTGGCAGCTGTCTTGATGAAATTTCCGAAATTCTGGCTGCTGAAGTGAAACAAAAGCCACTCAAGGAATTGAAACCTCTGCCGCGTATGACAAACATCCAGCGCATGCAGCTGGTGCTTAAAACCATTGATGAAGACATTCGTCCACGGCTGTCCGCCGATGGGGGGGACATTGAACTGGTGGATGTGGATGGAAAGCGCGTCGTTGTTGCCCTCAAGGGGCGTTGTGCACAGTGCCGCGTGAGCGACGTAACTATCCATGATCTCGTGGAACGCGCACTGTGTGAACATGTGGAACCCGGTATTGTGGTGGAGGAAGCGTAGACATGAAAACAATCTATTTAGACAACAACGCCACAACTGCCATTGCCCCGGAAGTGCGGGAGGCTATGCTTCCCTATCTCGGGGATTTGTACGGCAACCCTTCCAGCATGCACTCATTCGGCGGACAACTTGCCGAAGCTGTTGATAATGCGCATGAGCAAATGGCCAGTTTACTTGGGGCGGATCCTGACGAGATTATCTTTACGGCCTGTGGCTCAGAAAGCGACAATACAGCTGTGTGGTCTGCGCTGCAGACGCAGCCAGAAAAACGCCATCTTGTAACCACAAGAGTGGAGCATCCCGCCATTCTTAATGTTATGCAGCACTGGGAGCGTCAGGGATATCATGTAACGTATCTGGGCGTGGACAACAAGGGGCGCCTAAATCTGGATGAATATGCTCAGGCCCTCACTCCAGACACTGCCCTTGTAAGCATCATGTTTGCCAACAACGAAACGGGCAACATCCATCCCATCCAGCGCATGGCAGAAATGGCAAAAGAAAAGGGAGTGTTGTTTCATACTGACGCAGTCCAGGCTGTTGGCAAGGCCTCCATTGATCTTAAAAAAATACCGGTAGACATGCTTTCCCTTTCTGGTCATAAACTGCATACTCCCAAAGGCATCGGAGCCCTGTATGTTCGCAAGGGCGTGCGTTTCCGTCCATTGATTCGTGGAGGCCATCAGGAACGCGGACGTCGTGCAGGTACGGAAAATGTTCCCTATATCGTAGGCCTTGGAGTGGCCGCGCAATTGGCAGCTGCTCATTTTGAAGAAGAACGTTTTAACGTGTCCAGTTTGCGCAATGCCTTGGAACAAGGAATTGTCAAAAATATTCCTGACAGCATTATTAACGGCGATGTGGATAATCGCTTGCCCAACACCACCAACATCTCCTTTAAGAATGTGGAAGGAGAGGCCATTCTGCTTATGCTTGATCGTCTGGGCATCTGTGCCAGTTCCGGCTCAGCATGCTCTTCAGGCAGCTTGGAACCTTCACATGTATTGCGGGCCATGGGGGTGCCTTTCAATTATGCCCACGGCTCCATACGTCTTTCCCTTTCTCGTTATACAACACAAGAAGAAGTGGATTTTACCGTGCAACATTTCCCGGAAGTCATCAATACGCTAAGGATGATATCGCCCTTTAAGGAATAACTCTCGAATTCTTTTACACGAGCGCGGCCCGGATTATTATCCGCGCCGCGCATAAAATTACATTGTCCTTCCGGACAGATCCATGAGCCAGAATTCGGCTCACTGACATACACTATGTTTGCAACAATTGCTCTCATGGCCGAGCAGTTTCCACCTCTTGAAAATGCTCGAAAAGACGGGCTGTTATGCGCCGGCGGGGATCTACGCCCG
>CAJOMG010000049.1 GCA_905235595.1 uncultured Desulfovibrio sp.
GCAAACACTTGCCGTCAAGGCCAAGTCCATGCAATGATACTTCCCTGAAAAGGGATTTCCATACAGCAAACTTCGCGAAACGCACATTATCTTTGTATGTCCGTTTGATCCGTTTATGCTTGGCCTGCGGCGGTATACCTTTCGGCATCGCTGTGACCAGCGGCACGACCTGGTACTGGCAGACCGCACCACGAAGACATTTCTCAACACCAGGGGAACGCTAGGTGCCGAATCGGCGGAAGTTCAGGCATTTATGGAGTATGTGAATACCAATGTTGCTACAGACGGCTTTGCAGCGGCCATAGCCGCAGAAGTGGCCAAGGTGAAGGCCAACCATGAGCACAGGGAGGCTCTATATGACCCTGGCAATGGATATGCTTGAATATGTGGAAGAAAACAAGGATGTCTGGTTTGCTCAAGGCAGGGCCGAAGGCGAGGCAAAAGGCAGAGCCGAAGGCGAAGCTGCGAGAACTCGTGAGGTTGCCCAAAATCTCCTGCACCTTGGGCTGCCCATTGCCCAGATTGCCGCGGCGACGGGCCTTTCCCCGGCAGAAATTGAGGCGTTGCGCCAGGTGCAGTAGGGCGTGGAAAAGGCCCGTAGAGATATGGTGGCTCGACTTCGGTCAGCTCCACACTGGGCACTGGGATGTATTGGGCCTGTTAGCGCACAGCGGGCACTGCCTTTGTATCAATGACAAATCCTGTCCCTGCTGCCCGTACCACGCCAATGGGCAGAAAATGCGCTCCTGCCACAATGCTGCCCTCCTGGGCACAGCGTTGCAATATCTCGCGGCGGATGGCAGCAGCCCTGACAGGCAGCAGATCATATTGTGAATTGCATTCCGGGTGCGCCAGTTGCAAATCCCCGGCGTGCAACAGGTCGCCTAACAGATAGCATTTCTTTTGCCCTGCCTGCACGCAGAAGACCGTATGACCCGGGGTATGCCCGTCCGCCTGAATGGCGCTGATCTTTGGCAGAACCTCGTCACCCCAGTGGTACAGACACATCTTGCCGGCATTTTTATATACGATCATGACACTGCGCGCCATGTCAACGGATGCTTTGTTTCTGGGTTCCCCCTGTGTCCAGGCATTGTACTGACTGTGGGTAATCCAGAGGGTAGCCTTGGGGTAGGCGGGTTTGCCATTGGTGATAAGCCCCGAAACATGATCAATGTCCAGATGCGTCACAAGAATATCCGTTATCTGTTCGGGCGCGTAGCCAAGGGAGCGAAGGATGCTTTCCGTCCTGCCGGCCTGAGGGCCTGCACCCCAGCCTCCGTCTACCAGAATGAGCTTTTTGCCCATCTGCAACAGGAAGGTGCGCACAACGCCTGGAAATCCGCCATTGCGCAGGAATTCTTTACTGTCCGGATAGTGGTCGAGCGTGGGAAAAAGTTTCGCTGCAAAGGAATTCATGCGATCGTTCATGGCAGTTATGGTAACATTGTCAAAGGCATACTGATGGTAGTCTGCACCTGCGGCATGCGTCGGCAAAAAAGTGCCTGCCAGAAGAAACAGTGCAAAAAACACGTATGAATGGCGTAACATGAGCAATACCCCGGCTGATTGATTCCGTTCGCGCTTCATGTTCTGACATGGGCAGAAGTCTAATGCAAGAAAAAAAGGTCGCAACAACCGTAATAACGCCGAACAGAAAAATATGCGCTTGTCCATATTGTGCTGCAAGGATGTGCAGGGCTTCGATTCCCAAGGGTCACGCCCTCGCCCAACCGGTTTTTCTGTATGATGGACTTTTCTGCTGTTTTTATATATAGTTATAATGTTTGGGCGTTTTTTTTGGGGCAAAATCAGGGGTTCTCCTTGCTTTTCCAACGGTAATTTTTCGCATGAAAAGGAGTCGCTTTTTCTATGAATCCTGAAAATCCACAGCAACAGCAGCAACAGCAGACATGGACCGGCGCGACAACCATCACCACGGCGGGCTCCTATGCAAACGGCACATACACATCCACAACGGACGCCCAGTGCGCCCTGCTCATTACCGCAGCGGGCAATGTCACGCTGACCACCCCTACGGTCAGCAAAAGCGGCGGGCCAAGCAATGCCGGCGACGAATACAACTTTTACGGCATAAATTCGGGTATCCTGGCCAAAGACGGAGCAACGGTTGCCATAAGCGGCGGTACCATAACCACAACGGGCGTAGGCGCCAACGCCGTGTTTTCCTACGGCGGCAACGGTGGCACCAACGGCGCTGCTGGCGACGGCACAACCGTTACGCTTACTGATACGGTAATCAGAACCTATGCCAGCGGCTCTGGCGGCATAATGACCACGGGGGGCGGTTCCATGGTCGCCAACAATCTGACCGTGGAAACGGACGGGCAGTCATCCGCCCCCATACGGACAGACAGAGGCGGCGGCACGGTTTCCGTAAACGGCGGCACGTACACGTCAAACGGGCTCGGCTCTCCCGCCATCTATTCCACGGCGGAAATCGCTGTCAATAACGCCACACTGGTCTCCAATCTGTCTGAAGGTATCTGCATTGAAGGGCAGAACTCCGTCAGCCTGACCAACTGCACCCTGACCGCCAACAACACGCAAACCAACGGCAACGCGCAGTTTCTTGACGCTGTCATCCTGTACCAATCCATGTCGGGCGACTCGTCAGAGGGTACGGCCTCCTTTTCCATGACGGGCGGCACGCTCATCAATAAGTCCGGCCATGTGTTTCACGTTACCAATACCAACGCGGTTATCAATCTGGACGGCGTCACCATTGAGGACAGCGGGGACGGCGTTGTGCTTTCGGTATGCGACGATGGCTGGAGTGGCGCGAACAACAAGGCAACGCTGAACCTGAGCGGACAGGATCTTGACGGAACCATCCTGGTGGGCGACGACGCTACCCTGACACTCAACATTGCCGATGCCTCGACATTCAGGGGAAATATCAGCGGAGAGATCACCAATGCGCAGGGCACAACGGTTTCCACAGAGATCGGCACGGTCAATGTTACGCTTGACGATACGAGCAAATGGTATCTTGACGGGGATACGCATATAGCGTCCTTCAGTGGCACGGCGGCCAATGTGATCACAAACGGCTATACGCTGTACGTTGATGATGTCGCTTTGGACGGAACCACCGCGAGCGACGGTTCAGGCGCGGACGGCGATGCGGACGCTGACGCGGTTCCCGCCTGGTTCGACGCCGACCTGTATATGGAGAACAAGCTGGAGCAGCTCGGTGACGGCTGGGATGCGCAAAGCATGCGTAAGGCCTTCGACGAGGCCGGATACAGTGGCGATGAAGGCTGCTACCGGCATTTTCTGGACTTTGGAAACCGGGAAAATGTCAGCCCCAACAAGTATTTCGACAGCGATGACTATTTTGAGAGCAAACTGGCTCAGCTGCAGAGAGATCTGCCCAATGAAAGCTGGACGCTGGAATCCGTCCAGCAGGCCTTTGAGAATGCGAATCTGTCCACATGGGATCACTACGGGCAGTACGGCATGCGTGAAGGTGTGGACCCCCGCGACAGCTTTTCCACCAGCGCATATTTCAAGGCCAAACTGGAAGCGCTGCAGAGGGACGACCCTGCGGGAAACTGGACCATGGAGAGCATGATTGCGGCTTTTCAGCAGGCGGGGCTCAATCCTGTGCAGCATTACATGCTGTACGGCGTGCACGAAAATCTCGATTTTGCTCCAGATGATGAAGACGCAGCTTCTGTGGCGCTGGTTGCGGAGGGCTACGCATAAACGCTGTGAACCCATTGCCAATCGTTGTCTGAACAGCCCATAGCAAGGTCTCCTGCCGTAATGCAAGGAGGCCTTGCTTTGTATATCTGTGCTAAAAAGGTATTCTGCTTTGCAGGCCCATTGACCTCGCCGCTGCGAGAAGATATTTATTCCACACTTTCCATTGTTGTGTGCGGATTACTGCAGTTCAATCACGTTACTCAGTGAGGTAGATGTATGTCATCCAGTGCAAGCAATCTGTTACAAGCCCTTTTCTTTGATGAAAACTACTATCTGGAGCAGAAAGCGGATTCACTCAACGCCAGCGGTGCAGGCGGCTGGAACGCATCCTCTGTGGCCCAGGCCATTGCCGACGCGGGCATGACGCCCTGGCAGCACTTCGTCACCTACGGCGCCTATGAGAAGGATGCCCAGGGGTATACGGGCATCAACCCCAGCAGGTATTTTGATGTCAGCAGCTACTACGACAAAATCGGTGGTGCGGATAAGACTGATGGGATGGACCCCATCAGCCACTATGCGGAAATCGGCTATAAAGATACCTCCGTCATGGTCACCCCGGTGCTTGAGGGGAGCCGTTTAACCTTTGACACCAGGCTGGACCTGAACAAGGAAGTCTATTTCAACACCGATGAATACCTCGCCAACAAGGCGGCTTCGCTCAATGCCAACGGTGAAAGCGGCTGGAGCGCATCAACCGTGGCCCAGGTCATTGCCGACGCGGGCATGACGCCCTGGCAGCACTTCGTCACCTACGGCGCCTTTGAGAAAGACGCCAATGGCGATACGGGCATCGACCCCAGCCAGTACTTTGATGTTTCCCGCTATTATGCGGACAAGGCAACGCAGACGGGATTGTCCGCAGATCAGGTTGTTCAGGCCTTCCAGGACTGCAACTTTGACCCCATCAGCCATTATTCCCTCTACGGCTATCTGGAACAGGTCTTCCCCCGCACCACGAGCCTGAACGCGGTGCATACCCAGGATGCCTTACCCCCCCAGTCCGGCAACGCGCTCATCGACACGCTGCTCATCAGGGAGGATGCCTGGCCCAACCTGAACGCCATCTGTGCGGAAGACGACCGGAACACCATCTACTACCGCTTCCTTGATACTACTGATATCACGGCGTACGATGGATTCCAGTACGCCTTGTCCCCGCTGAGCCAGATCCAGCAGGAGGCCTACGTGCAGACATTGCAAGCGGTGACGGCCATAACCGGCGTTCAGTTTGAACAGGCGGGCATTTTGGCAGAGGCCGACATGCTCTTCTCGTGTGCCGACATGTCCAGCGCTGGCACAGTGGGCGTGACTCTCCCCGATGAAGAAATATTGGGCCCTGGTGTCCTCGCCGTACTGCTGGACACTCCAACTAACCACCCTGAAAATGCCGACCCCCGCTTTGGCGAGGAAGCCTTTGCAACCGTAGCCCACGAAATCGGGCATGCCATGGGCCTGGACCATCCCTTCTTTGCTGAGAACACGGCAGAAACGCATCCCGTAATGCCGCAATCCATCGAGGACTCGGCCTTCAGCATCATGTCCTATTCCCCGGCAGACAAGACCGAGGACCCCGTGAGCGGGGAAAATGTGGCCGCATGGTGCAAGGATGGTACATTCTACTATTCGCCCATTGACATCATGGCCCTGCAGTACCTTTATGGCACCGACGGCATCAACGGCAACGAGGGACTTGTCTACGACGACACCGTGCTTGCGTAATGCGGCTGCGCATGATGGCGCACCATCACCGTTTTCGGCTGTTCGACGCACAAAATGGCGTTGAACAGCCGCATACGGCAACAAGTTATGCTCCGCAGTCGGGTATGACCACAGATTGCGCATGATACTTGGCCTTGTCGTTATGCATGGCTTGCTCTGCGCGTTTGCATGTGGCATTGCAATCCGCATCTGTGCCTGCGGTGTATGGAGCATATCCTTTTGCTATGGCAAGAGGGGCTTTATAAAGATTGGGAGTCCGGTTTAAGATATTTATTTTTTCTTCAAATGCAGCAAATTGTGATTGTACGGCATCTTCTGAAATGTTGTAGAAAATGCCAACAAATGCAGCGTTATCATACCTGTAGATATTTTCCTGTCCGAATACGGACTTCAATAAATTCGCTGCATCTAAAATTGCCATATTGCCTGTTTCATAGCCACAGCTATCGTTGATTTTCTTAAGACCACAAATATCAAATACCGCAATAATAAACGATGCACCGTCTTTAATTTTTTTATTTGCTTCGTGTATGGCTTTAATATATGCCGCATGATTGTTGAGAAATGTCAAGTCATCAACATAGGCACTGGCCATAACAGCATCAACCTTATGATGTACAGCATCTTGTATTGACGCTATCAGATCTCGCAAGCCTTTTACATCATAAACCGTAGTAATAATAGTGTCTTGTAAGTTGGAAATATCGTTTTTTTTGGATTGGAAAAACGTCAGGTGTCCAATGATTTCCAAAAGCCTGTTAATTTCGTCCTTTATCTGATGCAGGGAATGAAGGATGGTGCGGTAACGGCTTCTGCTGATTTTGGTAATTATGAAAGCCAAGGCAAAAATAACAACCAGGGCAAAGAGAGCTGTAAGCATGAGGGTTCTTATGTGCTCTGCAATCCGCTGTTCATACCATTCTGAACTGAAGTCCACTGCCACAATGGCAGCCACCTTGCCCGATGTAGTAAACACCGGGCTGTATGCGCTGTAAAAGCTTCCCCAATTGTCTTCATAGGGCTCTTTGTTTACAGCGTCTTCTCCCTGGCTGGCCTTGAACAGTTCCTCAGTCGTGACTACAGGAGAGCCATATTCTCCGGGGTCTTCTTCAGAAGGGTCCAGCAAAAAGACAAACTTCTTGTTGCCCATGTCCTTTACACAATAGATATATTCAAGATCAATCTTGTCATGAAACCGTTTAAGGATGGAATAGGTTTCCTTGTATTCTTTTGTTTCAGAATTGCCTGATGTGATTTTTTCCAGCACATCACCGTCGAGCATGGAAGCGGCAGATTTGGCAATATCAAGCATACGGCCTTGTATGCTGGACAAAAGTGCAGAACGCGATTGCTGTATGAGAACGATGCCAAGCGCAATGGCTATGGCAAGAACGGAGAAGCCAACTATCAGGAGATATTTTGTTATGCGGCTGTAAATGTGCAGTTTCACTGGCATGTACCTGTACTGTTGTTGTGCTGCTACGGCATACATCTGGAAGGCATCTTGCCCAATGAAGAAGCTGTCAGAGGGCTGCGGTCAGGCTGGCATGTGCACGTTCAATGTGTTCAATTATGCCATTTTTATTGCTGTGGCAATGGCCTGTACATGTGGCGTCTGGACGCAGCAGGCACCTTCTTGACCGCGCCCGGCATATCTGACAAAAAACAGACGTTATCGCTATTGCCGCAAACCACGATGCGTCACCGGCGCCCACCGGCGCAACACCCGGAGCCAGCGCACAAGGAGGATCTGCCATGCAATCGCGCACGCTGCTCCAGGCGTTATGCATTCTAACCGGAACCTTTCTTGTGGGCCTGCTGTGTTTCTGGCAGCCGGTCCTGCTGAAAAAGCTGGATCTGGCCGAATACGACTGGTTCATGCTCCGCCACGCCACGGATACAGACCGCAGTTCTGTGCTGGTGGTGGACATCGACGAGCCTTCCCTGAAAAAATACGGTCAGTGGCCCTGGTCGCGGCGGCATATCGCGACTATTCTGCGCACAATCACCGATAACGGCGGCCTGGCCGTGGCGCTGGATTTCTCCCTTTTTGAAGAAGACAGAACATCCCCCAAAAACATCCTGCAGGAGCTCAGGAAGGGTGGCTGCCCCGAGGCCGTGCTGGACGGCGTGCCCGAGGCGCTTATGGACCATGATGCCCTGCTGGCCAGGGCGGCCCAGAACAGCCCGGTTGTCATAGGCATGCAGCTCGGCAATTTTCCTCCGGTCAAGGACCCTCCCAAGGGCGTGCGCCTGCGGCTGTTTGGCGAGGCCATCAAAAAAAACCGTCCGCAATTTCCCTCCTATCCGTCCATGCTCCGTCCCCTGCCGGTCTTGCAGGGAAGGGTTGCGGAAGGGTTTTTGAACGGTCGTCGTGATGTGGATGGCCGCACCCGGCGTAACTTCGCTCTGGCGGAGTCGGGGGGCATCATCTATCCTGGCCTGACCCTGCGCACGCTGATGCGCTCGCTCAATGCCAATATCATCACCATGCGGCGCACATTTTTCGGCTTGCGCGCGTGCATCGGCGGGCATTTTTTCTTTGTGGCCGAAGACGGAACCATCCCCATTCCCTTCCATAAGCACCTGGACGGCAAGCGCACCCTCTCTGCCGGAAAAGTCCTGGACGGCACCTACGATCCCCATGTGTTCAGGGACAAAATCGTCTTTATCGGCTCCTCGGCAGACAGGGGCATGGGCCAGCTTTCCACACCGCTGGGCGACCGTACGCCGCGCATGGAAGCGCATGCCTCGCTGGTGGACGGCATCCTTTCGGGGGAAATCCGTACTCTCGTGGGCAACCGGCATCCCTTACAGTATCTGCTCATTCTGGGCGTGGGCCTTGTTTCCGGCGTTGGTGTGCTGCGCCTGCGCCCCTGGATGGCCCCCGTCCTTCCCCTGGTTCTCATGGTTGCCTGCCATGTGGGCGCGCAGATCTGCTATGCCCACGGGCTGTGGTTTTCGCCCCTGTGGGCTTCGCTTTCCGCCGTGGTGAGCGCGCTGCTTCCCATTATCCTGCGCACGGCCTTCTCCGAGCACGACCGGCTGCGCATAAAGCGCATGTTCGGCCGCTACGTTTCGCCGGATGTCGTTACGCGCATTATTGACCACGGTGCCGAAGGCATTGATGGCGAACAACGCGAGCTCACTGTGCTGTTTACGGATTTGCGCGGCTTTACCACCATTTCGGAAATGCTGACCCCGCACCAGGTCGTGGCCCTGCTGAACCGCTATTTCACGCCCATGACGGACCTTGTGCGCAGCTCCGGCGGCACGCTGGACAAGTATATTGGCGACGCGCTCATGGCCTTCTGGAATGCCCCGCTGGATACGGATCACCATACGCTGCTGGCCGTGAAGACAGCGCTGCAAATGCAGGCTACCCTTGAAAACATGAATGCCGAGCTGCGCAAAGAATTTGGCGTGTCACTGCATATGGGCGTGGGCATTCATGTGGGCCCGGCCGCAGTGGGCAATATAGGCAGCCAAAACCTGACCAGCTATACCGCCGTGGGCGACACCGTAAATATCGCGTCACGCCTGGAGGGGCTTTGCCGGCAATACAATGTCACCATTGTGGCCAGCGACGCCGTCATGCAGGCCTGTGCGGGCCAGGTGGAGGGCGTGTATCTGGACAGCGTGCGCGTCAAGGGGCGTCATGGCGGCTTCGGAATATGGAGCATCACCGGCCTTGTTTCCGATAGGCCTGCTGCAAGCGGGAGTATCTGAAATGCCGCATGTTTTGCGTTATTATCCGGCAGCTTGACGAACAAAAAATTGTGTAAGCGCGATCCCAAGGAAGAATGCCAGCAATGATCCGCAAACATGCAATGTAATAGAAGACAATGCTGCGAGGAAGCGCTGTTCCTGCAAGAGCATGCCTATTTCGGCAGTAAACGTTGAAAAAGTGGTCAGCCCGCCTAAAAATCCCGTCATGACAAAGAGACGCCATTCCGAAGACATTCCGGGATGCAAAGAAAAAAGACGAAGCGCGATTCCCATGCAAAAGCCGCCGATCACATTCACGGCAAGCGTGCCGAGAGGAATGACAGGCCAGATAGAATTCAGGGCCCTGCCTGCAAGCCAGCGGATCACAGCTCCAGCGGATGCTCCCAGGCTGACAGAAAGGACGGATTTCCACATGCTTTTCTCCAGACGGCAGCGGAAGCGTGTCAATGGGGACTGCCATTGTCGCCAGAATCAAGGGGATGTTGCGCGAACGCGCTGCGTCGCCAACATCCTGTCGTTACGACGCTGGCTGCGCACTGGCGCGTGCGGCGCAGTCCATACACAGTTTTCTTCCGCCGAGCTGCTGTATCTTTGAGGACATGACTCCCTCGCCGCACTCGTCGCAGGGGATGGAGGGAAGCCGCCTGGCAAGGGGCGGCATGGTCACAACCGGCTCCGTAACGCGGAAGAGCTCGTCAAAATCCGCGCAGAAGATATGCTCCATCTTTTTCTTGCGCAAGCCGGTCAGTTCCACCTCAAAACGCGTGCGTATCCATTCCGATATGTTCTGGGACATGAGTTCGCGCCGAATCTGCAGCATGCGCGCATTGACGGGATCATCGGGGTCGAAGCGCTCCGCCACGCGCAAGGCCTTGCTGTCACGCCTGCGGTAAAAGGCAAAGGCCACCTTGCCGCAGTCCCGCAACAACAGATTCCCCTTGCCCATGGTACAGCCCACAAGTACCTGAATGGCGTCGATAGCGCACATGTCGCATTCGGCCACAGCTACGATCTCCTCATCCGCAGCCACGCCAAAATTCTCCATGGCCCAGGCCGCCACGCGCACGCCCGTTGCCAGGCCGCCACACCTGTGACCGTGAAAAGCCACCGCCTTGTCGATCATTTCCTGCGTGATGCCGGAAGCGTACATCATCTCTCATTCTCCCGTAAAACGATGCATCCCACGCACCGTAACACCGCGTCCTTGCGTTGGCCGTTGCAGCAGCGCTTCTTGCGAATGACGACGGCGACGCATTTCTCTTGGCATTTTCTGTGGTTCTACCATAGGTAAAATAAGAACATTTTGCAATCGTTGCAGTATAACCGTCAAAAAACATATTGATAGTGTATATGAAACTTGTATATGAAGCATACATGGTACAATGACGCAGAGGATGATTATGCATTCTGGCGAGGCATATAAAAGCTACGTTTGAAGATACATATGCGGACCTGCCGTGAGTGATATCGTGCCATGGTGTGCAGGCGTCGCAGTGCAGACAACGGACTGGAGGAGAACACCATGGTAAATGCCACACATGCGATACATGCGGATGCTGTTGTGCAGGGGGAACTTTCCAGCCGCGGCATTGATGCCAAGACGGGCGTCTACGGCGAGCACAAGGTGCAGATTGGCAAGGGCCTGCCCATCAGCCTGGACAAAATCAAAGTGCCCTCGTTGCCCTTTGCCGGCTTTGGCAGAGCAAAGCAAATCGCCAGAGGCAAGAGCGGCGTGAAGAAAGCAGCCGACGATCTTTTGGACGCGCTGGACGAAAAGGATGATGAACTGGATGCCGAGGGCATTTTGTCGGCGCTCATGGCGGGGCAGGAACAGCTCAAACGCCTCGACAGGCTGGGCCAGCTCACGCAGTCACAGAAAGACGACACCATGTGGATGTTCACAAAGTCGGTGGAAAACCTTTCCAACGCCAAACTGGCATCCGTGTATCAGAGCTTTACCTCGGCCAAGATGGATCTGCTGCAGACGGCGCTCCAGCGCGAGGGGGAAATCAATCCCGACGCCAGGGACGCGCGCATGGCGGCCTCGCGCCTGTTTGATTTGCAGGCGCTGGTGCTCAAGGAGGTGAGCAACCGTGCCACCGTGGGCATGCTCGAAGACCTCAAGGCCAGCAACCCCGATGACGCAACCTTGCAGGACCTTCGACTGCCCCAAAGCCTTTCCGCTGTATGGGGCAATGCGGAGGGCAGGGTGAAGGGGGCGGATGAACCGCTCAACGTGGGGATGGACGAGCAGTTGTGGCACAACATCATCAATGACAAGGATCCCCTTCCCAATGCTGTCGCCAACCCCATGCACCAGCACGACATGAGCGATGCCAACCTGCTGACCCTGGTGGAAGTTTCGGCGCAGAGTGCCACCATACGCGAGAAGTCGGCCCTCGAGCAGGCGCAGCGCCTGGAACGCCGGAACATCAGGAGTGTTTCCGTAAAGGAGATGGCCGACGTCATGCGTCGGTCCGAGCTGACGTACAATCTGAACTCGTCCACGCTGCTCCAGCACATTATAACGAATCCCAACGAACCCATCAGCAATATCTTCCATCTGGCGGAAAAGGGCATCAAACCAAAGGGCGATGCCTATCTGGTCGACCGTGATGTGGTGGAAAAGCAACTCTTTCCCGAACTGGCCGGGCATACGGTCAGGGGCAGCGAGCGGCCCATCTACGGTGCGCTCAATGTGAGCAAAGACCCTATCGGCGCTGCCAATTTGGCCTACGGGGATGCCGCCATCGTCTTCAAGCCGGAAGTGGCCAAGCGCTCCACCTTCATAGCGGATGACACCTTCTATTCCCCGCGCATCTGCATCAACGAAGACCGCAAGGAGAATTTTTACAAGCTGCTGGACGGGGCAAACCTCCCCCAAAGCCTCGTCACTGCCCTGCGTGACAAAAACTCCCCGGAGCGCAGGGATATGGATGTCTGGCTGGACAAGAGCGCAAAGCCCGGTGCCACCATCCACGATCTCAGCGTACTACCCGACTCCGTTGATCAACACCTTAAGAGTGTTGAACACTTTGGGTATGTTAGTGCGCTCCTTTCCCGCTGTTTCATCGACAAAGAGGCTACCCGTACCAACATGGCCACCTATGATAACCTTGAGTCCCTTGTGGTGAACATGGGGGATATCAACGGCAATGGCCTGGCCAATGCTGCCCGCAGAAATAGGCAGGGCAAGGATGGACCCGTGATTCTATCCGGCATCCAGTATATTGAGGCGCAGATCCACGGGCCTGTGGTGCCCAGCCGGGACATCGCCGAAATTCGCGTCAACTATGCGAGCCTTCCGGGCAACGACGCTGCCAAGGCTGCAGCCCGGCGGAATCTGGAAGCATTTGGCAAGAGATACGGCATCAAGATAACCGTGCTGGACTATAAGTCGGTCAACAACCAGAAGGAGCTGAAGTCTTTGGCACAGCAGCAAAAAGTCTACAACGAGAAGCATGTGGACAAGGAAAAGCTGGAGAGCCTCATGCAGGACTACCGGCTGTCTTTTGAGGCGCGCGTCGAGGAATACCTCGCGAATCAAAAGGATCTGCCGGTTCTGCCTCCCGGCATGCTGCGTATCACGGGTGAAGCCCTGAAACAGACCAAGGAACGCTTTAAGGAGTATCTGCCCGAGAACCTCGCCTTACGCGGCACCACAGAACTGGAGAAGATCTTCACAAGTGCACTTGGAAAGGCGCTGGAAAAAGGGGGGGACCTGTCCATCAAGGCACGATGCCTGGCGCGCATGGAAAAAGATCATCTGCCCTTTGAGAGCGAAGCGCAGAAGGCCGCCTTTGCTGCATGGATATGCAGTTCCACCTCGCTGTCCAACCATGATGCCATGCGCATGGTCTACAGGCAGGCCACGGCGCAGGCAAAACTGTTCAAGGAGATGGCCGCTGCCAACCCGCCCCGCAGGAAGTGTGCCGGCGTCTGGCCGCCATCACCGGCAAAACCCGTGAGGCTATCACCAGGGCCAACGCATCGGATAATGTTCTTGCTCATGTCAATGAGGCCGACATTCTGCAGAACGCTGCCTATGTCACGCGTTTAATGCTGCAGAGTGGCGAACCGCCCCTGGACGCCGTGGGCCTGCAGCAGGTCTTTGATCTGCTTAACAGCAAGGAATTGCGCGAGATGGGCGTGCAGCTCAAGCAGGTGGCCGACAACCCCGAAATCGCCAAGGCAGGCGACAGCGTGCGCCTGTCTGATGTGGCCGCAGCCCTTACGGGGGCGGCCGGCCAGCTGGCCGCGTACCTCAACCAGCCCTATGCACCGGCCACCCTGCAGAACATCTCCATGATGCCAACAGCCCTGCGTGAGACCGTGAGGGAGCTTGCGCCCGAGGCCGCAGCGAAGATGGACGAGATCTGCCCGGCGTACGCACCCTTCCCCACGCCGGCCAAACCCGACGCCCTGCCGTCCACGGAACCGCAGCGCCGCGCCTTTCTGGTCAAGACGCTGGACGCCTATGAGGACAGGGAAAAGAAGATCGGGGAATTTACCCACGGCCGCGGGCACATCACCCGGGCCTATATCTATGCCAATGCCATGTGCAACATCCTTGAGGAGGAGGGTGTGGAGGTGGACCGCAATGCCGTGCTTTGCGGCATCACCGGTCACGATTTGGGCCGCGAGGGCGGGGGCGCGGATGAGTGGGAAGAGGAGAGCGCCCGCATGACCACTCAGGCCATGCGCGATGCCTTTGGCCAGGATGCCATGGGCGCGCAGTATGAGACGTCGGTGGGCAACTGCATCCAGCGCGGCATGACGGAAACCATGGAGGCCATGCTGCTCAAGAGCGCGGATTCCCTCGACATCGGGCGTACCGTGGACTTTGAGGAAAAGTATTTCCCCTTCCTGGGCGACAAAGACCCCAACAGGGAACCCAGAGAGCCGGACAAGTACACGGTTTCTTCCAGCAGGGCTACGGAGTTGCGCCGGCAGCTCATGGAGGAGGCCAAGATACTCCAGGCGCTTACCGACCCCAGAAGCCGTTGGCGCAACGCCTCCATCAGGCTCATGGGCCAGCTTTACGAGGGCAACGCACAGCAGAATATCGTAGCGCGGGAGCAGTGGCAACAGCTGGAGAAAGACATCGTGCAGGAATACAAGGACGACTGGACCCTGGATTCCGATGCCTATGTGCAGCAGGTGGAAGACATTGTGCTGAAAAGTCCCGATCTCTTCCCCGTGTTGTCCAAATACTACAGGAAGAACTGAGCAGGATGGTGCTGTACTGCACCTTGCCATTTACCATAGCAGGAGCGTTCTTATGCACTTTTCCACTGTTATTGACGCACTGGCCCGTAAATGCGGCCTTGGAAGCATAGAGCAGGGCGATTCGATATCCCTGCTGTTTGACGGGCAGCATGACGTGACATTCCAGTGCGACGACAACGACCGGTCCGTGCTCATGTATGCCGAAATCTGTGACGTCACCGACGTGCGGGGCGACTGGGCAGAAATGCTGCTGGAGGCATCCCTGCTGGGCGCGCAGACAGACGGCGCAGCTTTTGCCGTGTCGCGCGCCCTGGGCAAGGTCATCCTCTGGAAGCGGCATGACGATGCCTTTGAGGATGTGTCCGCGTTGGAACAGGCCATCAACACCTTTTTGGCAGCGGTCATCACCTGGAAGGCCAAACTGGCGACGTAAGCTGCAGACGACACGACTTCCGCCATTTCAGAGAGCGGGCAATTATCCGTGTGACGTGCCGCCGATTCCAGCATAACATCGCCAAACTGCATACATATCTCCTTTGAGTTTGTCCTGCAGTGCTAATAATAATACTTGGAAAGCAGGGGGAACAGCTGCGGATTGTTGCGCACC
>CAJOMG010000050.1 GCA_905235595.1 uncultured Desulfovibrio sp.
TCCGCCTTTTCGAGGGTAATTTGCTTTCCTCGATTGGAACCCATGTCCACATTTTTGTCATCTTCCTCATCCCACGAGTACGCAACATCCGGATGAACCTTATTTTTGGTGTATCTCAATGATCACCTGTGGTACTTGTTGATACCGGTGAGCTTATAGCTCCTTGGGTGCCGGGTCTATCCCATCAGACATGAGTTCGGTAGCAAAGCCGGCATTGCTATGACCATGACCGACTACATTATTGTCGTTGCAAAGAGCTTTCGGAACGAATATGATGTCGATACTCTGCAAGAGGTGCTCAATCAGATTGCAGCTGTCTAGCGAAAAATTCCGAATTAATCTGTGTAAATATGCTTTTTAAGGCTCGACTAATTACTGCAATTATTACTAATTTACAATGTTATACTTCAGAATTCAATGATATAGAATTTTTAAAAAGGAGGGGTACAAAATGCAACGTTTAATTACTGTAGAAGAACATTATAATTCAGTAAAAATTGATAATATAATAAAAAAAATCAATGATTGTGATACTCCATTACATCTTGTATATGCAAATAATGCTCCCGGTGTTGATGAATTAGGAGAACAAAGGATTGCTTACATGAATTCTCACGGGATTGATGCACAGGTTATTAGCTATGTAAGCACAATTCCAGCGACACTTGAACTAGATATATCGATAGAACTTTGCCAAACAGCCAATAACGAAATGGCCCAAAAAGCCATAGCCTATCCCGGTCGATTTTATGTTTTTGCTCATCTTCCCTTTGGGGACGGAAATGAGGCCGCCAAAGAACTGGAGCGATGTGTAAAGTGTTTCGGGTTTGTGGGAGCAATGATAATGGGACATTATCACAATCTTCCCTATGATGATGAGCATTATTTTCCTTTATTTGCAAAGGCTCAAGATCTGGATGTTCCCATTTATCTTCATCCTACTCGGGTTAACCCGAAAATTACGGAGGAATACTACAAAGGAAAATGGTCTCAACAGACAACTGAGTTATTTGCCGGCTTTGGCGTAGGATGGCATTACGATGTTGGGGTGCAAGTAGTACGAATGATGCTTGCTGGGATTTTTGACAGATTACCAAATCTGAAAATTATGATTGGCCACTGGGGTGAGCTAGTATCATTTTATATGCACCGTATGGATGAAATGCCTCAAAATGTGACAGGATTAAAAAGGAATATCAGCGACTACTTTAAAAAAAATATATATGTGAACCCATCAGGAATGTTATATGAAGAACAATTTAAGTACTGTCTTATAACATTTGGTTCTGATCATATCACATGGGGAGAAGATTATCCATATCGCAAACTGGATAATATTCGAAGTTTCCTAGAAAATTTTGACATATCTGAATCTGATAAAGAAAAAATCGCCCATGGGAATATAGAAAAACTTTTTCATGTTAAATCATGACTGTCCGGCTAACGAACTAAAAAAATGTCCAAAAACTCACTAAAATGTGTTACAAGAATTCATCTTAACTACTTGTTACACAAGGAGATTTTGGACATGAGTTTTCATAACACGCTTTTCTCCCAAACACTATCCCTTATTCCCAGACACATTTTTCAAAAACTCGAACACAGGCATAAAACTGGTCGATCATCACGTAAATTTGGTTCACCAGCCGCTACTGCGGCTCGTGGCGTGTCCATTGACGGTGTTGCTTGCGACCTGCCAAACATGGAAACACTCATTATGATGTACTTAAATGCCGAGTACATTGATAGCCTTGACGATTCCGCTGCGGCCAACAGCACGTGAGCACTTGGCAAGAATTACAATTCTAGGGGGCGTTTCTACTTTGACGGCAATTGGTACGCGTACTCCTGCACGGAGTTTGACGTCAATAGTGCGCGGCGTATGAGTTACAATGGGCAGTGTAAGAGCGGCTATAAGTATGGTAATAACACGGTCTTACCCGTGCTGGAGTTTTAATAAAACCACAATCTCCAAAAACACAACAAAAAAAAGCCACCACCTTGATATCAAGCCTGGTGGCTTTTCTCTTGACATCCACCCAGCAATAACATACCTTTTTACTAGGTAACAAAACCCTCCAAGTCCGTGGGCTGTTTTCTTAACCCGGACGCTATAGAGAGCAGCTCACGGGGTAAATTTTTGTCGCTATCATGCATTACAGCATATACTCTCCAAGTAAGTGACGGTTGTTTCCTAATTAGCTAAGCCCGCGTACGTTTTTTCAAGGGATGCGTATGCGGGCTTGCTATTTGCCTTAGCCAAATTCACTACTCACTAAATCTTTCCACCACACACCCACAATATTTTACTACCTGAGAAGCTTTTAAAAAAAGGTAGTAAAATACAATGCCCACGCAAAATACATCCAGTTTGGACCAAACTCTTGCCTCCCTTGCCAACGTAGCCACCGAGCTGCAGCAAGCCCAGCAGGCTGCCCTGCAAACTAGCTCCGTAACGGGCGCAGTCGTTACCAAGTCGCAGGATAAGACCGTGCACGGCGTCAAAACCTTTTCTGGCGCTGTTGCCATTACCGACACAGCACCTCTGCAGACGCTGCCGCTACCACGGCCTATGTGCAGAGCAACAACAGGCAGGCGGCAAGCACGGCAAAAACCAATGCGCTCGCTGCCAAAAGCGCAGTGCAGGCCGTTAGCCTTACCCAGGCCCGTAACGCCGTTATCAACGCCACAAGTGCCATGCTGGCTGCCGAAGCCACTGTTGAGGAGCTTGCCGGCACCGGCAGCAGTACGGTTGTGAGCGAAACCACCATTACCGGCTCCACCAACATTGTGGCGGAGCAGAGTGCCACCTTTGTGTGCATGGCCAGCAGCGCCTTGAATAACGGCACCATTGCATACTTTGAGGTAACGCTGGACACGGTAGCCAGCTACAGCATTGCCGCGTTTGACAACAGTGCCACGGTAACCGTTACGGTACCGAGCAACTATGTCAGTGGCCTGATAGCTTCCTGATTAGTTACCAAAACACGCTCTATGCCGCTGCGTATGGATGAAATGCACTTGTTGCATGCCTTTTGCAAGCACGTAAGCGCCTTGCCGCGTACGGCCTTGTCCATGATACTATCCTTGAATCCGTTTTTCCGGACAACTTCACGATTGGCTCTGCTTGTGTAGCCCTTGTCCGCAAAGATATTTTGTAACGAACAAAACACCAGTTCTAGTCGTTGGAGGCACAGGTCCAAAATTTGCTGCGATCCTTTTCCCGCTGCCTTGTCTTCTTCGGTACAGGTCGATTAGTCGGCGTGAATGGTCGAGCTTTCGCATTGAGCACTGCCGCATTGTAGAACTGTTGCGGGGGCATAATTGCCGGATTATGCGCGACGGACATGTTGGGAGGGATAGCAGTAGCGGTTTGTTGATTCCCTGCTGCGGTGGCGTAACATCCTGTCATAACGTCCGAAAACTCGGTTCCAATGGCAATAGCGGTATGAAACATCTTTGCACTGTGTACAACAGTGGAACGGGACGGCAGATATTGCAGGGTGACAGTCATAATGACGGAAATACATCAGATTCCGTGCCAAGGGCAGATTCTGCCGTCTACCAATAAAATGGAAACAGGACGGCAATGTTAAGCACAACTGAACGACACTGAGAAGCCATCATTGCCTGATGGGAATCCATGCTGACGAATGCACGACTTGAGGGCCTGAACAGCTTGTTCCAGGCTGCCAGAGCACGTGCTCGTGGGTATCGCAAAAGGAATAACTGGGTCCTGATGGATGAAGGTCGGTCACTGGTCTGGCCGGAACTGGGGGAACATATAGCTTTGTAAGATATTTTGGGTGATGCAAAGGCTATTGATTGATGCGTCGGTGATTGCGCACCTGCCTGTGAACCTCGACATTCCTTTCTCGCTCCTGTATATTCATTGCGTTACAACGAGGAATGCCTATGACTTGCCGAATTTTGACATTGCAGCATGAGCAGGAATGGCCGGAGCTTTCCCGCTGGCTGCGGGGGAGGCACAACCCTGGCAACGGAGTGGAGGACGCGGTTAAGGAAATACTCGCTGCGGTACGCAATGAGCAGGACGATGCCCTGGTAGCCTATACGCGTAAGTTTGACTGCCCGGACTTTGCCCTGCCCCTACGTGTGAGCCCGCAGGAAATCGCCCGTGCGGCTGCCGCTGTCAGCATTGAAAACCGGGGTATCATCAGCGCGGCTGCGGCTAACATCCGTGCTTTTCATGAGGCACAACGGGAAAAATCGTGGTTCCTAACGCGCCCTGATGGCAGTATTCTCGGGCAGCAGGTCACCCCGGTTGATGCTGCGGGCCTGTATGTGCCCGGCGGTCAGGGGGGCAATACACCGCTCGTATCAAGTTTGCTTATGACTGCCATACCTGCGCAGGCGGCTGGTGTGCAACGCATTGTTGTCTGCACGCCGCCCCGAAAGGATGGCAGTGTCAATCCGCATATTCTTGCCGCTGCACATTTGCTTGACATAGATGAGGTATACCGCGTGGGCGGTGCCTGGTCCGTGGCGGCCATGGCCTACGGTACGCAGAGTGTGGCGCCGGTGGACGTCATTGCAGGGCCGGGCAATATGTATGTAACCACAGCTAAACGTCTTGTGCAGGGGGTGGTGGGCATAGACATGATTGCCGGACCCAGCGAAGTGCTGACCCTGGCGGATGCTTCGGCTGATCCCGTCTGGTTGGCGGCGGACCTTCTTTCGCAGGCAGAGCACGATCCCCTGGCTTCTGCCATCTGTGTTACCGATTCTCGCCGATTGGCAGAAACACTGCAGCAGGAACTGGAAAAACAATGCGCCACTTTGCCCAGAGTGGCTATTGCCTCCCGTTCGCTGGACGACTGGGGAGCCATAGTGGTGACGCCCGACTTCAACACTGCTATAGCCGTGGCCAATATGACCGCCCCGGAACATCTTGAAATCTGCACCCGCGACCCTTGGAGCGTATTGCCTGCCATCCGTCATGCAGGTGCCGTCTTTTTGGGACGATACAGTCCGGAACCCGTGGGCGACTATTGTGCCGGGCCAAACCATGTACTACCCACATTGGGAACTGCCCGTTTTTCCTCGGCGCTTTCGGTGCAGACCTTCTGCAAGAAAACGAGCGTGATTGCTGCGTCCAAGGCGTTCCTGCAGCAGAATATGCAGTCCATTGCGGCCCTTGCCCGGCTTGAAGGCCTTGAGGCGCATGCCCGCTCAGTGGAAGCGCGTGCCTCAAGATAGCCGGAATCCAAAGTTCACTATTTAGGAGCCATCATGAAGGTTGTGGTCAAAACTGATATTACTGCCTTTCCTCTGATTGCCAGAGGAAAAGTGCGGGATATCTACGATGTAGACGAAAAAACGCTCCTCATTGTCACTACAGACCGCATGTCGGCCTTTGATGTGATTATGAGCGAGCCCATTCCCTACAAGGGTGTCATTCTGAACCAGCTCACCCTGTTCTGGATGCAGCGTTTTCGTGACATCATTCCCAACCATCTGGTTGAGAGCGACGTCAATCGTTTCCCCGCAGTTCTGGACCCCTGGAAGGAAGCACTGGAAGGTCGCGCTGTTCTGGTACGCAAGGGCAAACCCTTGCCGGTGGAATGCATTGTGCGCGGCTATATCACGGGCTCTGGCTGGAAGGACTACAAGGCCAACGGCACTGTCTGCGGGTATACTCTGCCTGATGGCCTCAGGGAAGCGGACAAGCTGGAACCGGCGCTCTTCACGCCATCCACCAAGGCGGAACTTGGGCAACATGATGAAAATATCAGCAGGGCCCGGGCCGCAGAACTGTTGGGGGACGATATTGCCACACAGGTGGAGTGCACTGCCTTATCCATCTATGAAGCTGCACGCTCCTATGCCGCCGGTCGTGGCATTATTGTGGCGGATACAAAATTTGAATTTGGTTTCATTGACGGCACATTGCATCTAATTGACGAGGTGCTGACGCCCGATTCCTCCCGATTCTGGCCGGCAGATCTCTACAAACCCGGACAGGGGCAGCCTAGTTTTGACAAGCAGTATCTTCGGGATTGGCTGGAAAAACAGCCCTGGAATAAGCAGCCACCCCCGCCCACGCTGCCCAAGGATATTATTGAAGCCACGGCTGCGCGTTATCAGGAGGCGTATAGCATTCTTACGAAATAGATGCCGGTGAGAAGCCTGGGCGTGGGGCATACTTTTCATCACAGTTGAAAAACTTGGTCTTGCTCAACCCGAGTCTTGTGTAAACTCCTTAGCGCGGACCTTCGTGTAGAGGATACTGCCAGTTTCCTTGGTACGATTGCCGGGCAGGACAACGCCACTTCATACGTGTTCAAGTTCCTGTACGAGTTCCTCAAGATTTTGGGCTTGTTCCGCTAGATATTGAATGGCGCGATTTGCCTCTTCCATGGCTTCGGCAGACTGCTTGACCATAGCGTCCACATGGACAATGTCGGTAGCCAACTCTTTGCTCGTTTGTGATTGTGCCTCGCTGGCAAGAGCAATGACTTTGACTTGATTGGCTGTGGTGTCCACCGTGGCGACAATTTCTGTCAGGGCCGTACCCGACTGACAGGCGAGGTCTGTAGCCCGAACAACCTGCTCCATTGCCGAATCCATACTGGTCACGCCTTTTTTTGTACTCTCCTGAATGGCTTTAATTGCATTGTACACATCCGTGGTAGAGACCATGGTCTTTTCAGCGAGCTTTCTGACCTCGTCTGCAACAACGGCAAAGCCTCGACCTGCCTCACCGGCACGAGCTGCTTCGATGGCGGCGTTCAAGGCCAGAAGGTTTGTCTGATCGGCAATGTCGGAGATGACTGTCATGATCTGGGTGATGTTCTGAGCATGCTCGTTGAGCAGATGCATGTCCTCCTTGAGTTTCATCGAAATCTGTCTAACTCCTTCAATGCTTCGCAGCGACTGTTCTACAATATTTGCACCGTTTTGAGCTTTGTCCTTGGTTTCAGTAGATGCTTGTGAAGCTATGACGGCACTTTTGGCAACATCCTGGACGGAGGAATTCATCTGGTTCATTGCTTGCGTTGTATTAGACAGTTTGGTGGCCGCTTGTCCTGTACTTACATTGGACTTTTGGATGGCCTCGCCAAGCGAAAGTGAGTATTCGGCTATGTAACGCGCACTATCTTTAAGTTTTTTCGCAGCCAAGACCATCTTTTCATTTTTGGCCGCTATCTGTTTTTCGGCATGCTTGAGGCGCGTCATGTCCACGTAGAGGCAGAGCCCGCCCACACAGGTCTTATCTTCGTCATAGATAGGAAACACATTGGCAAGCACATGAGTAATGCTCCCTTTGTGGCCGGTGATGGTAACGTCAAGATTAGCAAAAAAGGAACCATTGGCCATACTCTTGCCAACAGCCGTTTCACGCGTAGGATCGTTGTAGAAAAGTTCAGCAAGGGTCTTGCCCAGACAAGACTGTATGTCTTTATCGATTTCCAGCATTTTGAGACATGCTTCATTGGTGCTGACAGTACGCTCCTTGGTGTCAACTAGCAGATAGGGCATAGGCAAGCCCTTCAAAATGCCTCTGGCAAGTCCACGTTCTTTTTTCAGAACAGAGGTGATCGCCAGAATTGCTTTATCAACCTCAGGCAGAGCACCGTCAGTGGGAGACGTGGATTTTGCAGCCCTTCCTTGGGATGCCTGTTCAATGAATACACACGCTTTGAACAAAGGATTCGCAAGGTTTCGTCCTACAAAGAAACTACCGCAAACGGCGGTGATGAGGGCGGAAACAAGGGCGATACCAACAATAGCGAGAAAAGAGGCATTACAGAAGAAATACGCCAACCCCGTTGAAAGAAGTGTAGCAATGATGGCTGAAAGAAAAGAAAAAAATGTGATTTTGTTGGTGAGTGACATGTTCATTCTCTTTGGTTGAGATCCAGAGCCTTGAACAGAAGAGACCTATCCGAGAAATGGCTCGTGTAGATGTGGCCTTATTATTGTATCGGACAAATCAGTCCACAGAATAGAGGAAGAATACTATTATATTATGTGTATGCCAACGATGCCTACAAACGCCACCATTTACCTCCGGCAGGTGCTATCTCTATATATAGACCGCCGGTATTAAACATGGTATGGTATTTTCGTTTTGGTCTTGCTGCCTTAATTGCTGTTTCAGTAAGTCCCGTGGCCATGCTTCACCATCTCTGTTTGTGGTGGTTACACTATGCCACAATGTGATCAAAAGTGTCACCAAATTTTTTAAAACAACCTTGTACAGGATGGTACAAGAAGAGACAACAATGTGGAATTATTCAGTAAGAATAGCTAGTTAGTATGCATTCAATGTACTCACCGTTAAAGGAGTTATTATGCTGCTGCAGAACAAAAAAGCCCTTATTTTGGGCCTTGCCAATAATAGAAGTATTGCCTTTGGTATTGCCAATGCCTTCAAAGAGCAGGGCGCACGCCTTGCCTTCAACTACGTGGGCGATGCCATTAAAAAGCGGGTGGAGCCGTTGAGCGAAGAACTGGGGGGGGAGTTTACCTTCCAGTGTGATGTGAGCGATGACAGTCAGATCCAGCAGGCTGCTGATCTTGTCAAGGAAAAGTGGGGCAGCCTTGACATTCTGGTGCATTCCATTGCCTTTGCCAACAGGGAAGATCTGGGTGGCAGGTTTGTAGATACATCACGCGAAGGCTTTCGGCTGGCACTGGATATTTCGGCCTATTCCCTCACTGGTGTTTGTCGCGCATTTGAGCCGTTGCTGCACGAAGGATCTTCGATTTTGACCATGACTTATTATGGCTCTACCAAGGTAGTGCCTGGATATAATATTATGGGAGTGGCCAAGGCCGCACTGGAGTGCTCC
Source organism: uncultured Desulfovibrio sp. (assembly GCA_905235595.1). Taxonomy (GTDB): domain Bacteria; phylum Desulfobacterota; class Desulfovibrionia; order Desulfovibrionales; family Desulfovibrionaceae; genus Desulfovibrio. The sequence goes on from CAJOMG010000050.1 coordinate 8,820, forward strand.
GTGCGTTTTCTGGCCTATGATCTTGGCCCGCAGGGGATACGCGTTAACGCCATCAGCGCCGGGCCCATCAAGACGTTGGCGGCTTCTGCCGTTGCCAGCATGAAAGATATTACGAATATCGTGGAACGCAACGCCCCTCTGCGCCGCAACGTAACCACGGCGGATGTAGGCGGTGTGGCCGCATTCCTCGCTTCTGATCTCGCCCATGCCGTTACTGGGCAGGTGATTTACGCAGACAGCGGGTTTAGCCAGGTGGGCGTTATGGCGTAGATGGAAGTGGCAATAATCTGTTGCAGCCTCTTGCAGACAAGAGCCTGCGGTGTGCTTTCTCGTTATGTTTAGTCGTTAGTGTGCAAGGGATCTCCTGTGGATAATTTAGTATTGCTCAACGGCGTTGGCATTTTAATTATGGCTGTTTTTGGCCTCTGGGTGTTTTATCGTTCTGCTCAAAGTACTAAAAGCCGGCGTGATGACAAGGATCATGGAGCAGAGTAGCCTTCTGTTGGTATTACTGAGGGCAATACGATGCTGTGAAGATTTTGCTTGCGCTGACCACAGGTTTGCTATATTAGGTTTGTGGCTTCAGGTTGGGTGGATGGAGAGGTGTCCGAGCTGGTCGAAGGAGCACGATTGGAAATCGTGTGATGGTTAACAGCCATCCGTGAGTTCGAATCTCACCCTCTCCGCCAGATTTTAATCCCGCTGGATTCAGACATGTTCGAAATGTCTTTCCTGGCAAGGAATTAGGCGAAATAGTCTGTCCGAATACAGCTAGAAAAATCCATAGACATGTCTCATTTTTGGGGGTATCTGGAGGGGTATTAAATCCCTTGCCAGGAGAGTACCCCCATGTCTCTTACCGATACTGCTATCCGCGGTGCAAAACCTACATCGAAGCCTCAAAAACTCTTTGATGGTAATGGTCTTTTCTTGTTTATTACACCAAGTGGCACCAAAAGTTGGCGTCTTAAGTACCGCTTTCAAGGCCGCGAAAAATTGTTGACTTTGGGTACGTACCCACAAACCTCCCTTAAAGAGGCCAGAGAAGCGTGTATCGTCGCGAAAAAGTCTTTGAGCGGCGGTGTAGACCCCTCAGCCGAAAAAAAGCTTAAAAACAAAATTGCTTTAACTTCTTTTGAAGCCGTGGCGAGAGAGTGGCATAATAATCAGAAGCCCGGTTGGACGACTGCCTATGCTGAAGACGTCATGGAGCGCATTCAAAAAAACGTTTTTCCCTACCTTGGCACGCGACCCATTGGAGAGATAACTCCGCCTGAACTTTTGTCAGTCCTTCGGAAAATTGAGGCACGCGGTGCGATTGATCAGGCTCATCGGGTGCGAGGCATCTGTTCCCTGATTTTTCGTTATGCTATAGCCACTGGCCGTGCTGAACGTGACACAGCCGCAGATTTGCGTGGTGCACTTAAACAGCGCTTAGTGATTCCACGTGCAGCTATCACGGATCCGAAGGCTATCGGCGGACTACTACGCGCTATTGACGATTTCACAGGCACATACACGGTCAAGGCCGGTTTGCAACTCCTTGCACTGACATTCCTCCGCCCAAGTGAAGTCCGTCTGGGGGAATGGCCGGAAATTGACTTCAAGGAAAACCTCTGGCGCATTCCGGCCAAGCGAATGAAAATGCGGCTTGACCATGTGGTTCCCTTATCATCTCAATCCGTAGAAATTTTAACTCGGTTGTATGAGGTAAGTGGGGATGGTCGATTGATGTTTCCTGGTTTACGTTCTCCACAAAAGGCCATCAGCGATGCAGCTTTTATCGCCGCTCTGAGACGCATGGGTTACCCAAAAGAAGAAATGTGTGCCCATGGATTTCGGGCGATGGCCTCCACCTTGTTGAATGAGCAGGGCTATTCCGCCGATGTTATTGAGAAGCAGCTTGCGCATAACCCACGAGAAAAAATCCGTGGTATATACAACCGAGCTGAGTACATGCCAGAACGACGCCGTATGATGCAAGAATGGGCCGATTATCTGGACAAACTACGTGACGGCACAATGCATGACGTAACCATCCATAAGGATAAACACAATGAGCAGCAGTAAAGAAAACATCGGTATGATGGAACCCTCTGACTACGTCGGCATCGGTAAGATTCCCGCCGAAGCCCAGGTCAACGTCAAGGATACAGGGTGGAGTGAGCACGACAAGTCAACAATGCGCGCCAACGGCTTTGATGGCGTGGACATGGTAGAAGCCTGGTATTCCTGATTTGGACTATATTATTCCTCCTTTAGGACGGCGCAATCTGATGGTAGCGTATGCATGCTACACATTGAATTGCGCCACTTTTCTTTGTTTTTTTCAATTCTGCAATTCCTAACGCCAATTATAATCATCATTTTCTAGGGTATCGCAATGAGAATGTTCTTAGTGAATGATCATAACAATATGAAATTATTTATGATATTTCTATAACCATCAATATTTGACGGAACACCATCAAATCTTGATGGATGACAATATCTTTAAAGATATGTTAGCATGCCCATTGAATTATGAAATAGGTTATTATTACATTTTAGCACTGTCGTAAGGAGGTGATAGCATGCATTAATAGCGATGGATATGAATATGCTACAATCAGCGAACATCCTCTATGTAAGTGCAACAATGGGATACTATCATTTTACAACATTTTTACAATATTAACGGAGAATATTTCCATGGAAGAACTTTCTAATGACAGCCTGATCCGTCTTAAGGACGTGCTTAAAATCGTTGCCGTTGGTCGTAGCACATGGCTTGCCGGTTGTAAGAGCGGACGTTTTCCCAAACCTGTCCATCCCTCACCACGAACTACAGCTTGGCGCGTATCGGATATCAAGGCGTATCTGGAAAGCCTCAACGCCCCTGCTGCATTGCAATAGTCAGCTATAGATAGGCGCAACCCGTACGCCCCATGGGGAGAACACAGCATACAATGACATACCTCTGCGGCGGGTATCGAGGAATTTGCATACAAATATGATATCCTTGATAGCCGCCGTTTCCCGTGTCTATACGCTCCATACTGATCCTGCCTGCAAATTACCATATAGCATAACAGAACAATTCAAGAGCGGTATCCTCCGACGAGCTTTCGTCTGGCCCATTCTCGGATACCGCTCCAAAGCGTTACGCACTTCTGTTTTACAAAACTATGCCGTCGTATTCAATTTTCGATAGCCCTATGAGTTACTACTGACCTCTCAGTTCCCGAATTTTGGCCAGCACAGCCTCTTGTGGTTTTGGCGGCAACACAAGATGCGCTGACGACCATACCGGTTTGTTAGTAGTGCTGCGATCTACCCGCAGATGGTAGATGCCGTTTTCCAGTCCTGACGTGGAGAAATCCAGCTTGCCGTCACGCGGTGTGAAGACGTTACCATGCTGGTTGTCGAAGGCCGTGACAAAAAACTTCCTGCCTGTTCGTATCTCCCGGAAACAGCAATTCAGCCCCCCGTTCTTTGCCCATACACGGAAGTCCAACACAGCGACGAATGAAGCCGCCGGTTCATCTTTGAGATAGGCATACTCGTCAGGGGTAAATCCAAGTTGGGTCGCTTGCGCCTTTTGCAATGGCGCAAGTTGTGCGGCAACGGTGGCAGAGGTAAGCAGCCGGAAACCGTCGTCCGGCGCCACAGCATTTACCGATCCGTTGCTGCCCGTGTAGGGAAATCATGCCGATCCTCCTGACTGTCGGCGTGATTTTTTTCAGGAGAACGTTCCGTAGATTTCTTTGCACTTTCCTCATCGGACAAGCTGTTCTTCTGAACATTCCCGTTAAGAACCGCAGTAGTGGACGAGGACTTAGTCGTGCCAGATTCCATCCCAGCAGTGGATGAAGGCGTCGTTCTCTTTAGCCTGTCTTGTGACGTTGCTGATGGCTGGGGAAGCAAACTGTTTTCCTGTCTGGTTGTTATGCCTGGCGAGCTTGCAATTTCTGCATCCTGTTCCAAAGAAGTATCCAGCAGATTTTGCATCTGCTTCAGAGAAATATGCACATCCACACGTTCCCGCAGTATGTCCCGAAGTTCCTGAAGGGTATAACCGAGCTGAAGCGCCTTGCGTACCGCATCCAATAGAACGACAGCCGTTTCTTTGCGGGTTAGAGGTCCGACTTTGGAAGGAAGTTTGGCAAGTAAGGCCAGAGCAGCGTTTACTTGCTGCCGTGTATGTAATTTTGCTTTTGCCATCATGTACTCCTTATTCATCAATA
>CAJOMG010000051.1 GCA_905235595.1 uncultured Desulfovibrio sp.
GGCCAAGGACATTCCGGCTTCAGTGGCGCAGGGCTCTGCCGCCGCAGCCAAGGTGTTGGCCCTTTTTGCCAAGGATAAACTCGAAAGTGACCCGCAGATCGCACAGGTGGACATACGCCGCTGTGTGGCCTGTGGCAAGTGTATTCGCTGTTGCCCCTTTGGTGCCATCAAGGAAACGGAATTCAGGGGTGAAGCCAAGGCGCAGGTGGTGGAAACCGTATGTCAGGGTTGCGGCTTGTGCACATCCACCTGTCCGCAGGGCGCCATACAGCTTTCGCATGCTACCGACAACCAGATTCTTGCGGAGGTGAATGCCCTATGTCAGTGCTAGAGGGTAAAGAACTGCGGATTGTGGGCTTTCTCTGCAACTGGTGTTCCTATGGCGGGGCCGACACCGCAGGTGTGGCCCGCGCCACACAGCCTACAGATCTGCGTATCATTCGCGTTCCCTGTTCGGGTCGGGTAGACCCGTTGTTTATCATTAAGGCCTTGTTCAATGGCGCGGACGGCGTGCTGGTATCAGGCTGTCATCCGCGGGACTGCCATTATTCCGCCGGTAACTTCTACGCCCGCCGCCGTCTGGAAGTGCTCAAGCAGTTCCTTCCAGTCCTGGGCATTGACGACCGCCGTTTTGCCTACACCTGGGTGTCGGCATCTGAAGGCCAGCGCTGGCAACATGTGGTCACCCAGTTCACAAAACAAATTCACGACCTTGGGCCGGCACCGCGGTTGGAAGATGCTGAACCTTTGCTCAAGGTGGCAGACATGGCCCTTACGGCCCTGCGTCCCCTGGGCACAGGGCAGCATGCGGCACTGGATGCCCTCAAGGTAGCCATCCGGGCCAAACTGCCGGAACTGGAATGTGTCATCGGCTGGCAGCAAGGCCGCGACGCCGCGCATACCGTGCCGCTTTTCATGCGCACGCCGGAAGATGTGGACAAGCTCGTCTGGGGGCCGTTCAACGTATGCAATCCTGCTGTCTATTTGCCTTCCTTCAAGGGAAAGAAGGTGGGCATCGTGGTCAAGGGCTGCGATTCGCGCTCCGTGGTGGAACTCCTGCAGGAAAATCTGATCGCGCGTGAAGATGTGACCATCTTTTCTCTTCCCTGCGAAGGCACGCTGGATATGGCGCGGGTGGATCAGGAGCTTGGCCGCTACACAACCATTGAAAATGTTGCCTACGATGACGCACATGCGATTATTACCGCGGATGGCGCTGCTCACAGTTTTTGCATGGCAGACTGTGCTCAGGGCAAATGTTACGGCTGTGCAACGCCTTCGGCTGTCTTGGCGGATGAACGTCTTGGCACGTCCGTGGAGGTTACTCCAGGCGATGTTACCCCGCCGGAGCTTGCTCTGCTTGATGCCATGACGCTGGAGGAACGGCTTTCCTTCTGGCACGGGCAGATGCAACGCTGTCTGCGCTGCTACGCATGCCGCAATGCCTGCCCCATGTGTGTCTGCCGAGATTACTGCATTTCTGACAGCCGTGCCCCGCACTGGATGACCCAGGAAGCCTCGGCCAAGGAAAAACTCTTTTTTCAGACTATCCATGCCCTGCACCTGGCAGGCCGTTGCACCGGCTGCGGAGAATGCCAGCGGGCCTGCCCCGTGGGCATTCCCATCCTGGCGTTGCGACAGCAGATTGCCCGTGCCGTTGCCCAGCTGTTTGACGGGTACAAAGCCGGTCTGCATCCGGAAAATGTGCCTCCCCTGCTGGGCTATGAAGTGGTGGAACAGAATATTCATGAGAGGGACTGGAAATGAGTACAATCCGCTTTGTCACCCCGGACGGCTTGTTTGCGTTTCTGGACTTCCTCGCACAGAATGGCCGCCGCGTTTTAGTGCCCGTGGAGAAATCTGCCGTCAAGCGTTCCGTGGTGTTTGAACCCTGGAGCGCGGGCAGACCTTTCACCCTGGAAAAAGCCACAGTACCGGCCAAGGCTGCTGTGCTGCCGCAGTGCGAAACCCTGTTATGCTACAAGAAAACAAAGAACGCGGATGACCCTGCTGCAATCACCTTGACTCTGGACGATACCCCGGAGGCCATGCCGACAGTTGTCTTTGCCTGCCGTCCTTGTGATGCGCGGGGCTATGCAGTACTGGATCGACCTTTTTTGCAGGGTTCCTACGTTGATCCCTACTACAGGGCACGGCGGGAGTTGTTGACTGTAATTACGCTCAGCTGCGCGCGCGGCTGTGACACCTGTTTTTGCCACTGGACAGGAGGCGGCCCCTCCTCGCCAGAAGGCTCAGACATCCTGATGACGGAAATCGACGACGGCTATGTGCTGCAAAGCATTACCTCCAAGGGGGAGGAGCTGCTGGTTGCTTCGGGGCTGGCTGACGGGGCTGAGCGTTTCCCCGCTGCAGAAACCGCACGCAAGAAGGCCTGGGCCTCACTTGCACCGGCACCGAACCTGAAGACGGCTCCTGCCAGCGTTGCGGCATGTTTTACAGACATGGATTTCTGGCAGCACTGGACGGAGCGTTGCCTGTCTTGTGGTGCCTGTACCTTTTTTTGCCCCACATGTTATTGCTTTACCATCACCGATGAGGGGGAGGGCATGAGTTCCTCTGGAGGGCGACGTTTACGCAGCTGGGATACGTGCATGTCTCCGCTGTTTACGCGTGAGGCCAGCGGTCACAATCCCCGCATGGCCAAGGCACAGCGTATGCGCAATCGCGTTTCACACAAGTACGCCACCTATCCCGAAAACTGGGGTGTTTTTTCTTGCAGCGGCTGTGGTCGTTGCGTCGGAAATTGCCCGGTAGGGCTGGACATCCGCGAAATAGTGCTTGCCGCCGTACATCGCGGTGCAGAAAGCATGCAAGACAAGCAGGAGCAGTAGTCATGGCGAGCAAAAATCCTTCCGGCAAGGCTTTCAGAAACAAGGCAGCCGGGTACAATTCCCCTGCTGACGCTCCTGTGCAGGATCAGCAAAAAACTGTGGCGGTTGCCCAATCTACTATGCCGGCACAGCGGGAGGCTGCCGTTCCAGCGGCAAAAACAGAAGCAGGCTTGCCTGTGGCAAGGCCCGCAGCTCCTGTTCCTGCCCAAAGACCCGATGCACAGGCCCCGGCCATGCGTGATGCAGCCCTTCCCTCTGTTCCGGCAGCGGCAGAAGGTTCTTCTGCAGGTACAGCGACAGTACGACAGGCGCCCATACCTGCAGCCGGTAGTCGCATGCAGCACGAGTGCAGCCCACGGCCCATGATGGCAGGCAATCCCTACAAACCCATGCCCGCTACGGTGATGGATATCATCCAGGAAACCAGCAATATCAAGACATTGCGCGTAGTTCTGGACGATAACGAGGCCATGCAGGCGTTTACCTATGAACCGGGGCAGGTAGGGCAACTCTCTGTTTTTGGCGTGGGAGAATCCACATTTGTCATCAATTCCCCCCCATCACAAAAGGAATACCTGCAATTTTCTGTCATGCGTGCAGGTGAAGTGACAGCGGCCATCCACAAGCTTTCACCCGGCGACAAGGTGGGGGTGCGTGCACCATTGGGCAACAGCTTCCCCTGGCAGAGCTGGAAGGGAAAAAACATCTTTTTTGTGGGAGGGGGCATAGGTATGGCCCCCATACGTACAGTTATGCTCCATCTTCTGGAACATGCAGCGGATTATGGCAGCATCAGCCTGCTCTATGGCGCACGTTCCCCCAAAGACATGGCCTACCAGTATGAACTGCAAGACTGGCTGGACAATCCTGCCCTGAACTGCACCTTGTGCATAGATCAACCCTTTGAAGGCTGGCAGCACAAGGTTGGTCTTATACCCAATGTACTGCTGGAACTTGCACCCAGTCCCCACAACACTGTCGCCGTTCTCTGCGGTCCGCCCATTATGATTAAATTTACCGTGCAGGCCCTGGAAAAACTTGGTTTTGCAGCAGAAAATATTGTCACCACGCTGGAAAAGCGTATGAAATGTGGCATCGGCATTTGTGGACGTTGCAACATAGGTGGGCGCTATGTCTGCGTGGATGGTCCTGTGTTTACCTGGAAGCAGCTGCAGGAGCTGCCGCCGGAGCTGTAACGAGGTTTTTTTATGAAAAAACTGTGTATGTGCTGCTGTTTGCTGTTGGGCATGCCCCTGACAGTTCTGGCGGCCAATGACAAGATAGATCCGGCCACCTACATTTGTGCTGAGCTGATAACACAACCGATCACAGAAGGCGGGAATCCTCCTATATTTACAGCCCTGCAGATTGATGGCTATGCAAGCGCCAAGACAGGAAATCCCGTGGCAGATCCGCAAACCCTGGCGTCCGTGCTGGAGCAGGTCTACACAATCTGTCAGGCCAAACCCACGGAAACCGTGCTATCCATCTGGCAGGAAAACCGGAAAACCATTCCTGCAGCTACGGAAGGCGATTGGCGGGCAGATAAGACCACATGCAGGGACTACACCAATGATACCGAGAATGGCAGTGGCTTTGTTATCTGGCTGGATGGCTATAATCGAGCTAAAAGTGGCAAGCCTGCCTCCGTTCTCAATGACGACGAGACCATTGCCGCGTATTTGGATGCCTGCAGCAAACAACCCGATGCTCTCATGCTGGATGTGATGCGCACATCTGCCAAGTGAGCATATGAACGCACTACTTGCTGGCGGCAACCCTAAGAAGCAAAGGAGCGGATGAGCAGGGTGGAAATTTTTAACCCATGCTTGCAGGCATGCTAAGCATAAATACAGAATTGTGGCGTAGTTAGCGGGATTGCACCGCATTATTCAAGACATGCAGAAGGAAAAAAGGACAAAGTTTTTGAACTGGCCCCTCTGCATCTTGACTTACTGTTCATTTTAGCGGAACAGAGTGAATCCCTGTTTGACGTAAAGTGTATCTCCATATTCCGAGCGATGGCCAAAGGTCGTCCCTTTGGCTGTGGTCAAGGCAGGGTATCAAGTACAGTGAGGCAAACACGTGTCCAAGATTCTGGATATTACACTGGGGCTATTCTCCAACGACTTGGCTATTGACCTTGGCACGGCCAATACCTGTGTCTATGTAAAGGGGCACGGTATTGTACTGCGGGAGCCATCGGTTGTGGCTGTAAAAAAAGATTCGCGCGGCAATAATGTCGTTCTGGCAGTAGGGCAGGACGCAAAACGCATGCTGGGCCGCACACCGGGCAATATATGGGCCATCCGTCCCATGAAGGACGGTGTCATCGCAGACTTTGAAGTAACCGAGGCCATGCTGCGGCATTTTATCGCCAAGGTGCATAATTCACGGCGTCTGGTGCGTCCGCGCATTATGATCTGCGTGCCCACGGGCATCACACAGGTGGAAAAGAGGGCAGTTAAGGAATCAGCCCAGTCTGCGGGTGCACGCGAAGTTTACCTTATTGAGGAGCCTATGGCAGCAGCCATAGGGGCGGATCTGCCTATTCAGGAACCAACCTCGAACATGGTTGTGGATATCGGCGGCGGCACAACGGAAGTGGCGGTCATCTCGCTTTCCGGCATTGTCTACTCGCGTTCAGTGCGTGTGGGTGGTGACAAGATGGACGAAGCCATCATGACCCACGTCAAGCGCAAGTACAATATGCTTATCGGTGAATCATCGGCCGAGGAAATCAAAATAAAGATTGCCTCAGCCTACCCACTGGACCCGGAACAGCAGATTGAAGTCAAGGGTCGTGACCTTGTGACGGGCATTCCCCAGAATATCATCATCACCTCTGAAGAAGTACGCAAGGCCATTTCTGAGCAGGTGGACAGTATTGTGCAGGCTGTGCGCATTGCTCTGGAGCAAACACCGCCGGAACTGGCTGCGGATATTGTGGATCGTGGCATTGTGCTCACTGGCGGTGGCGCCTTGCTGAAGGGGCTTGACCAACTGTTGCGTGAGGAGACTTCCCTCCCCATCACCGTTGTGGATGATCCTCTCTCCACCGTCGTTGTAGGTACGGGCAGGGCACTGGATAATCTGCATATTCTCAAGGAAGTGTGCATAGATTAGCAACATTGATCCGGTTGTGCCGCGCCTGTGATGCCAGGGGCGGCACAACAGCATGATATGCCCCTGCTTCCATCCACGGCTTTCAGGAGCTACCCCTTCCTGTGACGTTGCGGCCCTTTCTTCTCTTGGCGGGCGTTGTGCTCATCCTTTTTCTGGGTATGTATTCCTGGAATCAGCGGACGCATGTATTGGATGAACTGACGGCAAACCTTGGGCTTGAGCTTACAGGTGGCGTTCTTGATTCCCTTAATTCTCTTGAGCAGAAGGGCAAAGACCTCTGGAACCGCTATTTTGATCTGGTGAATGTGCGGGAAGAAAATGCTCGTTTGCGTCGTCAGGTGGAAGATCTGGAGGCGCGTTTGCTGGCACAGGGAGAAGATATGGCAGAGCTCAAGCGCCTGCGCGAGCTCGTGCAGCTGCCTGTGGATGCAAGCTGGCGTCCGCTCGGCGCGCGCGTTCTGGCCGGGCGCATGGGGCCCAATGCCGTTCTGGACAGCATAACAATCAACCGGGGGTACAGCACGGGGGGGCGCCCCGGTACACCTCTTGTTACACACCTGGGCCTTGTTGGCCGGGTGCTTAAGGCCAGTGCCCACAGTTCCATAGCCTTGCTGCTCACCGACCCCAGCAGCCGCATCGCAGTATTCACGCAGGAAAGCCGTGCCCCTGGCATTCTCGTCGGCCAGGGCATAACCCGCAAGCTGGAACTCAATTTTGTGCAGCGTGCTGCCAAAGTGTCCCCAGGCGAAATTCTTGTCACTTCCGGCCTTGACGGCAAATATCCCAAGGGCATCCCCGTGGCGCGCGTGCTTACCGTGGCTCCTTCGGACTACACACAGTTCATGGCCATAACGGCCGAACCGCTGGTAGACCTGTTGCATATTGAAGAAGTGCTGCTTCTGGAACCCACAGGCATTCCTCGTCCCGTGGAGCCAGGCGAAGCACCCAAGGAATTTGTTGGGCCACCCGCTCCCCGGGCCGTAATGCCATGAAAAAGGTGTGTGACGTTCTCTGGTGGCTGATCTTTATTGTCTGCGCAACTGTGGCGCAGGCGGCAGTGCCCGGTGTGGATATTATGACCGTGGGGCTGATCATTCTGCTGCAGGAGCGCGACTACAGAAACCTGGCCTGGCTCTTGCCCATTTTTATTCTCATGCAGGAGGGCATGGGCACGCGAACCTTTGGGGCAGCTATCGTTTGGTATGCTGTGGTAATCATACTGTTTAAGATAGGACGCTGGCTCTTTGAAGTAGAAAATTTTGTGTTTGTCTTTATGCTTTCCTTCTGTCTGGGGGCGGCCTATTTCGGCGTAACATGGTTTCTGAACCCATTACAGGATGTTGCATGCAACACCGAGGAAGCCATAAACGCAAGTCTGATGCAGGCCATTTTTTTACCTTTTACTTGGTGGATTCTGATGCTAACGCGCCGCTGGAAAAAACATGAGCAGGAAAACTGAAACTGTGGAACAGTCTGCGCAGGCTAGCAAGGGTATTCGCTCCTGGCTGAAAATTCAGGTCGAGAGCGAAGGCTACCAGCCGCCCCGTAGCGGCGTTATCCTGTTGCAGGTGCTGGTGGGACTGCTGTTTTTTGTGCTGGTGACGCGCTTCTGGTACCTGCAGGTGCATCGTGGTGCGGAGTTTACCCGCCAGGCACAGGAAAACCGCCTGCGCATTGAGCGTATTTTTGCTCCGCGCGGCCGTATTTTGGATAGCAAGGGCAAGGTCCTGTCTGACAATCGTACGGCCTACGGCCTTTCCATTGTACGTGAAGATTGCCTCGATATTCCTGCTACGTTAGCGCAGATCAGCGAGTGGTCCGGTATTCCCCTATCGCAAATATGGGAAAAATTCCGTCAGGACCGCTTCAAGGTTAAACCCTTTGAACCGCTGTTGCTGATTACCGACATAGATTTTGATCTGGTGACCCGCATCGAATCCGAAATATATGCATGGCCAGGCCTTGAGATAGTTGTTCGCACAAAACGCAGCTATCCGGAACAGGACCTCTTTGCCCATGTGCTGGGCTATGTGGCCGAAGCCAATGAGCGGGAGATGGCTGCAGACAGCGCATTGGCCATGGGAGACCTGGTGGGCAAGCAGGGACTGGAACTGAAGTTGGAACAAAAGCTGCGCGGCCGCAAGGGGCTCTATGATGTAGAGGTGGACGCGCACTCCCGCGTATTGGGTAAAACCCTGCGCGAGGAACCACGTGGTGGCCACGAGTTGCGACTCTCATTAGATATTGACCTGCAACGGGCAGCCTGGGAGGCTCTTAATGGCGAAGCGGGCTGCATTGTCGTTATGGAGCCCGACAGCGGCAAACTGCGCGCCCTGGTCACTTCTCCTGCCTATGACAACAATCTTTTTGCAGCCGGCATCTCCCAGCGGGACTGGGACGCATTGCGTACCAACAGCCGCTTCCCCCTGCAAAATCGTGTTATTCAAAGTGTCTATCCCCCCGGTTCTGTCTGGAAGCTTGTTATGGCAACCATGCTGCTGGAACATGGCATTCTGCCGCGTGAAAGTGTCTTCTGCCCCGGGCAGGTCAAACTGGGTAACCAGATTTTCCGTTGCTGGCGACGAGGCGGGCATGGCTCGCAGGACCTTCTGCATTCACTCATCAATTCCTGTGACGTATACTATTATCTCATGGGAGAACGCATGGGGGTTGACAAGATAGAGGAATTTGCCAAGGCTTGCGGTTTCGGCAAGCCGACAGGCATTGACCTGCCGCATGAAAAATCCGGGCTGGTACCTTCCAAGCAATGGAAGCGGCGTCGCTTCGGCCGCCCCTGGGCCCGTGGTGAGACCTATAATGTTTCCATAGGGCAGGGATATACGCTTGTAACTCCGGTGCAGGTGGCCGTTTTTGTTTCCGCACTGCTCAACGGTGGTGATCTGCTCAAGCCTCAGCTGCTGGATGATGCGCCGCGCGAAGTGCGTGGTCGCGTGCCTGCCAGGCCAGAAACCCTCAAATTTGTGGTTGAGGCCATGCGTCGCACTGCCAACGGTGGAACGGCCAAGGTCGTGGGGCGTAAGGATGCTGATATGGGCGGCAAAACCGGCACAGCACAGGTGGTCAAGCTCAAAATGGCCGCAGGTGAGCGTCGTTTGCGCTCGTCAGAAATGGAGTACGCACAGCGTGACCACGCCTGGATAGCCACCTGGGGCATCAAGGACGGCAAATCCTATGTAGTTGTGGTCATGGTTGAGCATGGGGGTGGTGGCTCCAGCGTGGCAGGACCTGTGGCACGCAAGGTATATGAACACCTTTTTGGCCCGGCTGCTGGCACAAAGGTTGCCTTCAGCCAACCAGCAGCAAGTGGACTGCGACCAGCACCAGGCCGGACCGACTGAATGTGGCGCAGGCCGGTACTACTACGGAAAACGCAGCATGGATAAACGCCTTTTCAGCTATATCAACTGGGGTTTGCTGGCCTGCATGCTTTTGCTCTACCTTGTGGGAGTGGTCAACCTGTATTCTGCCAGTGGCACACGCCTGGAAACGGGAATTACCGTCAGCAGCTTCTATCAGCGCCAGTTCATCTGGGGGCTGTGCGGCGTTGTCTGCATGTTGCTGGCCATGACTTTCGACTACCGGCAGTTGCGCAATCTGGCCTGGCCATTTTTTTTAGTGACACTTTTTATGCTGCTGTTGGTACCCATTGCGGGCAAATCTGTCTATGGGGCAAAGCGCTGGATATCTCTGGGCTTTATGAGTGTGCAGCCCTCTGAAATGGCCAAACTCGCCGTACTCGTTCTTGGAGCCCGTCTGCTTGCGCGCGACAGCCGCGCCCTTGGCTGGAAAGACTTTTGCTGTGTACTGAGCATAGGGCTTGTGCCTTGTGCCCTTATCATCATACAGCCTGACCTGGGTACAACCCTGCTCATTCTGCTCATTCTGGGAGGAATGATCTTGTTTCACGGGCTTAAGGGCTATGTGCTCAAAACCTGCCTTTTAGCCGTGCCCTGCCTCGGAGCCCTCATGTGGTTTGTGGGCATGCACGATTACCAGCGCCAACGTATCCTGACTTTTCTCGATCCCGGCAACGATCCGCGCGGCACGGGCTACCACATCATCCAGTCACGCATTGCCATTGGTTCTGGTGAGCTGTGGGGCAAAGGCTTTGGTGAAGGTACGCAAAGCCAGTTGCGTTTTTTGCCGGAACGTCACTCTGATTTTGCGGTTGCCGTCTTTGGCGAGGAATGGGGGTTTGTAGGCTGTGTGGCACTGGTCACGCTGTTCTGCCTCTTTCTGCTCTCCATTTTTTCCACGGCCGTGCAAGCCAAGGACCGTTTTGGTAGTACCTTGGTGGTAGGTGTCTTTTTTTACTTTTTTTGGCAGATATTCATTAATATGGGCATGGTCATCGGATTGATGCCTGTGGTGGGCATTCCCCTGCCCTTTATCAGTTATGGCGGCAGCGCCACTGTGGTCAACTTCACACTGCTGGGCATTGTGCTCAATGTATCTATGCGGCGATTTATGTTTAAGGGCTAACCCTAGAAAAGGAAACAGACTGTGGGCAAGGATGAAATAGCGTATCTCGGTTCCGATACCGTGTACGAGGGCAAGCTGCGCTTTAAGGGGTCGGTACGCATTGAAGGCCGTTTTACAGGTGAAATTGTCAGTGATGGCACACTCAATGTGGGCAAGGATGCTCATGTGGACGGCACAGTCAATGTGGGTGAGCTGCTTCTTTCCGGCCATTTTTCCGGTGAAATGACCGCTTGCCGGCGTGTGGTCGTGTATGCTTCAGGCGTGCTGGAAGGGCATATCACCACTCCCAGCCTGCTGACCGAGGAGGGAGGCATTATTGAAGGGCAGATTACCATGAAAAATCCCGATGCGCACAAGGCAAAAAAAGACTGACACCATGCGGTGCGACCGATCTGTCGGTACGAGGGCTCTTTTCTTGTGTGCATTGCGTGTTGCAAGAAAATAGTGCATACTTTTATAGAAAAATGTTAAGGGCTTTTTTAGCTCCTTGACCAGTATTGTATCGCCACAACGCTTTCTTCAGGAGGCTTTCCATGGCACAGGATTATTTTCGCGCGTTGAGAGACGTCGCGTTGGTTATCAATTCCAGCCTTGAGCCACGTGACGTGCTGCATAAAATTACAGAACAGACTGCCGCAACCATGGGTTGCAAGGCCTGCACCATCCGCCTGCTGGACAGCACAGGTCGGTTTCTTTTGCCCAGTGCGGCCTATGGCCTTTCTGCCAGCTACATGCGCAAGGGCCCTGTAGAGGTTAAACGCAGCGGTCTGGATGGCGAAGTGCTCTCCGGCAAGACCATACACCTCAAAGACGCCACTGCTGACGGGCGTTTTCAGTACCCCGAATCAGCCAAGGCCGAAGGCCTTGTTTCCGTGCTCTCTGCCCCGCTCATGGCTGACGGCAAGGCCATTGGCCTCATTCGTGTCTATTCCGATGTGGAACGCGAATTTACGGACGATGAAAGTACCTTCATGGAAGCCGTTGCAGCCATTTCAGCTCTTGCCATAGAAAATTCCCGGCTGCACGAAGCCCTGCGCAATAACTATGAACTGATGAGCAAGCACGCCTACTCCGTTTACGAGGACTAACATGCCATCAATCCCGCGCGGCTGCACCTATTGCAGCCGTGTGTAACAGTGGCCGGGAATACTCTCCCGTTGCAAGGAACTGTATATGAAAAAGATAAAAGTTGGCATTAACGGCTTCGGCCGCATCGGCAGGCAGGTATTTCGCGCGTTGCGCCAGACCTACAGCGACCGCGTCGAAGTGGTTGCCCTCAACGACCTTTTTGACGCAGAAACCAACTTCCACCTTCTGGAATATGATTCCGTATACGGAAGAGCGCATTTTGACGTCACCATCAATGGGCAGGATGTGACCATTGGTGATTGGAACGTCCACTGCTTTTCCGAGCGCGACCCGCAACAGCTGACGTGGTCTGCGTACAATGTGGATGTAGTTGTGGAAAGCACGGGCATCTTCCGTAAAGCCAGCCAGGCTACCGTGCATATGGAAAACGGTGCCAAGAAAGTCATTATCACCGCTCCTGCCAAGGACGAAGACATCACCATTGTCATGGGCGTCAACCATGACCAGTACGATCCCGCCAAGCACCACATTGTTTCCAACGCTTCCTGCACCACAAACTGCCTGGCGCCGGTGGCCCTGGTGTTACAGCGCAGTTTTGGCATCAAGCTGGGCAACATGACCACTATCCACTCTTATACCAATGACCAGCGCATTCTCGACATGGCCCACAAGGATGCCCGCCGTGCCCGTGCCGCCGCGTGCAACATCATTCCCACATCCACGGGCGCCGCACAGGCCGTGGCCAAGGTTATTCCCGAACTTAAGGGCAAGTTCACGGGCTATTCTCTGCGTGTTCCCACACCTACCGTTTCTGTGGTGGACTTTTCTGGCATTCTTGAAAAATCCACTGACACCGAAACCTTGCTGGCCACAATCAAGGAGGCTTCTGAAACATACCTCAAGGGCATTCTCGCCTACAATGACAAGCCTCTCGTTTCCATGGACTTCAAGGGTGATCCGCATTCCTCCATTTTGGAGGCGCCGTACACCACCGTACAGGAGGGCAACCTCGTCAAGGTGGTGGCCTGGTACGACAACGAATGGGGCTATTCCAACCGCGTATGCGATTTGATCTGCCTTATGGGTGAGAAGGGGCTGTAGGCAGCACCTTGAGATGTCGCCCCATGGACAGCAAACGCCCCCGGTTTTCCATTGTTTTTGGGAAAATCGGGGGCATTGTGTATTGAACGGGGTTAGGCGAAGTTGTAGCCCGCCTCCAAGGCCCTGGCATTGACAGGGATAAGGTTGGCATAGTGGGCGTTGACCACACGCTTGAGGGCCTCCTGCACAACTACAAGGGGCAGGGCCGCGGTGGCCTTGAGCCAGGCACCCAGGGCAACCATATTGGCTAGTTTCACATTGCCCAGATCGTGCGCCATATCATTGGCAGGGATGCACACGCTGTGCCGCGCTGCATCCACCAGCTCTGCCTCTACCAGTGAGGTGAACGCCGTGGGGGCTCAGACGCGGTTGGAATTTTGCCAACGAGGGTTCGTTGAGAACGATGGTGGACAGGGGTTCACGCACCAGTGGCGCACCGATGGGGTGTTTGTCCAGGACTACGGTACAATTGGCCGTGCCGCCGCGCATCTCTGCCCCGTAGACAGGTATGAAACTTACCTCCAGGCCATACTCCATGCCTGCCTGGGCCAGCAGATTGCCAATGAGCATAACACCCTGCCCACCGAACCCTGCGATAATGACATCCTGATATTGTTCAGGCATGGGGCACCTCCCCTGACTGTACGGACTGTTCTGTGCGTTTGTTTTTGAACACGCCCAGGGGGAACACGGGGATCATGGCCTCGGCAATACGCTTGCTGGCCGCTACGGGATCCATGTGCCAGTTGGTGGGACAACCCGAGAGAAGTTCCAGGAATCCGTAGCCCAGACCTTCGATCTGTACCTCAAAGGCTGCGCGCATGGCCTTCCTGGCTTCGCGTACATGCTTCACAGAGTCCAGGGCACAGCGGGCGGCAAAGGCCACGCCGTCCAGGCCAGCCATGATTTCGGCAAGATGTATGGGGCCGCCTTCGCGTTCCATGCAGCGGCCATCGCGCGTTGTGGTAGTTTTCTGGCCCAGCAGGGTTGTCGGGGCCATCTGGCCGCCAGTCATGCCGTAGACAGTATTGTTGATAAAGATGGAGGTGATTTTTTCACCGCGGTTGGCGGCGTGCAGGGATTCAGCCATGCCAATGGCAGCCATGTCGCCATCACCCTGGTAGGTGAATACCACGGCCTCGGGCCGAGCCCGACGCACTCCCGTGGCCACAGCGCAGGCACGGCCATGGGGAGCCTCCAGGCCGTCCACGTTAAAGTAGTCATAGGTGAAGGTGGCGCAGCCCACGGATGCTACCAGGATGGTACGGTCTGCCACGCCCAGTTCGTGCAGGGTTTCACTGACCAGGCGGTGGGCAATGCCGTGATGACAACCGGGGCAGTAGTGGGTCAGACGCTCGCTGAGTACGGGATTTGTGTCGAAAACCAGCTTCTCCCCTGCAGCGGGGCGTAGCTGCTCCTCCAGATGTTGTGTGGGCATCAGTGGGCCTCCTTGAGGGCTTGCAGCATGGGTTCGCGCAGGTCTTCGGCATTGACGAACAGCCCCGGCATGATGCCGTGCCATTGCACGGTATCTGGAGTGACACCTGGCTGCCCAAACAGGGCCAGGCGCACGTCTTCCACCATCTGGCCGAGGTTTTGCTCAATGACCAGAAAGCAGCGACCCGGCAAGAGAGTCCGCAGGGCCTCTGCAGGGAAGGGGTAGAGCGTGATTGGCCTGAAGAGGCCAATCCGCTTTCCCTCAGTGCGTAATTTGCGTATGGTGCTGCGGGCAATGCGCGCCACTGAGCCGAAGGCTACCACCACCACGGTGGCATCTTCCACATCCACGCATTCCCAGGCACATTCGGCCTGCATGGCAGCATATTTTTGGGCAAGCAGCCGGTTACGCTCTGCGAGCGCACCTTCCGCGAGATAGACTGATTTGAGCAGGTGCGGCTGTGCGCCCGGCCCGCGTTTGCCATAGCCTTCCATGCGCCAGGGCGCGGCCAGGGCCGCCAG
>CAJOMG010000052.1 GCA_905235595.1 uncultured Desulfovibrio sp.
CTTCTGTTCTTCACGGGCGAAGACGTACTTCATGAGTACGTCATTGAAACGGTTGATGGGTTTGCGTTCCTGGTTCATGCCCGAAGAATAGGCATTTTACGGGTTCAGGGCAAGTGCCTGTGGCACAGACATGATGCGTGCTGTTGTCCCTGCCCTACTGCACCCTACTGTACCTTGCGCAACGCCTCAATTTCTGCGGGGGAAAGGCCCGTCGCCTCTGAAATCTGGGCAATAGGCAGCCCTAGATGAAGAAGATTATGGGCTATTTCACGACGCTCATCTGCTTTACCGTCTTTCCAGCCCTCGGCGCGGCCTTGAACCAGCCCTTTGCAAGTTCCTCAATCCGTTCCCGAATATAGGCCAAGCAGCATATACGGGGTAGTATAGTCTGTTCCACTGGTTAGAAAGGTCTTTCATTTTTTCTAAATAACCCGTAACTTCTGTGCCTGGCGAATTTTAGCTGTAGCAACATATCAGCGAGCGAGGAAGGCATGCGAAGTATTCTACCCATATGTGCGCTATTGTGTATCCTGCTTGTACCAGGCGCGGTCAATGCCGCCACTCCTCAGGCAGGCCAACCTGTTCAGGATAAGCCGGAGAAGTCACACGACCGTGTTACCGTTGTGAGTGTTTCCCTGGAGGGGACGGACAGTATCGGTGCGCGGCTCGGTACAAGGTTAAAAGAGCGTTTTAATCAGAGCAGCCTGTTTACACTCAATGACGATGAGGAAAAGGATGTTCCCAAGTTGTACCTTATGCTTGAGACAAAACCTGAATTTTCAAGCCGTCCGGCAGTAGGTTCGGTATATTCCCTCTGCTGGGTCTTTAAGCAGGGTAAAGGATATCTCGGCTATCTGCTGGCCCGTGAGCTGGGTACGGTAAACAACGAAGACATAGACGGGCTGGTTGACAAATTTGTAGAGCGAACGGATGGCATAGCTGCCAAATACGGCAGCCTCTGGAAATAACAGAGGCCAATACTATCCATCTTCAATGTGCCTGCCCCGTAAGGTAAAGGCGTACAGACAGGGCTACAGGGGCGTCACTTCAGTGGGGCGGCATTTATACTTGGTGAATATAAGGAGGAGGCATGGATGCGTTGACGTGGGTTATGCTCGCCAATGCCGCAGTTTGGCTAGGCATAGGTGCATACGTGGCTTTTTTGGCGGCCCGTCAGTGTTCTTTGGGCGTGCGCATCGCGCGCATGGAGCTGCTGCACCATGACTGATGCAGTAAGGCCAAATACCTCTGCACGCATTCTTATTGTTTTCCTGGCATTGGCACTGGCCACAATGCTCTGCCTGGCGTTGGCAGAGCGTTTTCTCCATCCAGACCTGACAGTCCAACGGGAACGGCAGCTGGCGCCCATGCCTTCGGTAGAAGAGAAAAAGAGCATGGAAATTGGCGCTCTTATGCGTCAGGTCGCTGCAGAACCACAAAATATTGACGTGCTTGTCAAGCTCGTAGAGCAACTCACTGCCGCGCAAAGCTGGGATGCTGCTGCAACCTTCGCCCAGCGAGCGGTAGCCATGGATGCAATGAATCCCAAGCCGCTCTACCTGCTTGGAATCATCCTGCACAATCAGGGGCGCCATAAGGAAGCTGCGGAAGCACTGGAGCATGTGCTCTCCCTCAAAGACGAAGCATCAGTCCGCTACAGCCTGGGGGTGCTGTACCTTTACTATCTCCATGACAGAGCACGAGGTTTGGAGCATTTGCAAGCAGGCATTGAGGATACGCAAGCGGGACGGGATATCAAGTTGGCCATCCGTGCAGAGTTGGACAAAAATGCTGAAGAGCCCAGGCCCGACACATCCGGGAAGGAGCCTGGCGGGGAAGCTGCGCAACAGCGTCCAGATAAGGAGAGCAAAAAATCAAAGAAAGGCTCTATGGGAAACAACTGAATCAGTTCCACACGTTTTGTCGTTGGCACATATTGTGTCAGCCATGGACCCTTTCCCCTCGTGTTACGGCAAACTGCCGTGCAGCAGCGACAAAGTTAGGCGCCCAGCAGGAAACAGCAGGAGCAAAAATATGGGTGTACGATGCCCATACATTGCGATACACAAGTCCGTCCATTGAGTCTGTGCCCTCCCCATCGGTCGGGGAAAGTGTTCCCATGCCCCGTCCTTTGTGCAGGCGCAGGGCAAAGGGGGGAGGGGAATTTTTCCAAAGGCAGCGGGAATAGTGAAACTCATGGCCTTTCAGGCACAGGCCTTGGGGAAAATAGGGATTTTTTCCGCACACCGTTCCTGATACATATCCCAATCCCTGGGGACGTTGACAACACTGCGCGATCACAGGGAATATATTCCCCATGGGCCAGAGTTTGCCATCGCGTTCTATACCCTGCGTAAGCAGCATAAAGCCACCGCATTCGGCGTAGATAGGCATGCCGGCGTCCGCCCATGCGGCCAGCGCACGCACAAAGGGCGAGGAGCTCAGGGCTTTAGTCCAATCTTCAGGGAACCCCCCGCCGAGATACAGCGCATCCACATCCATATGCTGCGCTTCATGGCTGGATTCTGCTGGTCGTGCGGGCTGCGCCCCTACCAGAGAAAGGCGCACAAGTTGCGCTCCGGCATTTTCCAGGGCTTCCAGGTTGTCTTTATAATAAAACCACAACGCGGCATCACGCACATAACCAATGCGTGGTTTTGGTGTGGAGGCAGTGCATAACGAGGTATGCACCGGCGCAGGCAAGACCGTTTCTGCATCCTTGTCAAGGGGGGGGGCTGCCCTGGCAGCGCCAAGGACTGTCTCCAGATCTACGTGTAACGCTACAAGAGAACCAAGGGTATCCATTGTTTCCTGCGCCTGTGGCGAAAGTTCCGAACCGGAGGAAGCAATGCCCATGTGCCGCTCCGGCAGGGGATTTTTCGCAAGGCGTGGCAATGCACCAAGCACAGGAATATCGGTATATGCTTCAAGCGCACGGCGCAGGCTGGTTTCATGACGGCCGGAACCAATTTGGTTGAGCACTATACCGGCAAAACGCAGGCCAGGTTCAAAACTGGTCACGCCACGCACAAGCGCGGCAGTGGTGCGTGTCATCTTGGTACAGTCCACACTGAGAATTACGGGGCAGTCAAGTGTGCGCGCAAGTTCGGCTGTGGAGCAGGTGCCCATTGTATCCATGCCGTCGTAGAGTCCCCGATTCCCTTCCACTAATGCCAGAATCCCGTTTGGAGCATGTGCCTGCAGTCGTGTCATGACGTGCAGAAAGAGAGCACGCAAGCGTTCCTGTGGCAGAACGAAGGGATCAAGGTTGCGGGCCGGGCGACCTGCGGCGAACGAGAGCCAGGCCGCATCTATGTAGTCCGGTCCTTTCTTGAAGGGCTGCACAATGATACCTTGGGCCGCAAAGGCACGCGTCAACCCCAGAGCAAGCAGAGTCTTGCCGCCGCCACCCGAAAAGGCAGAGATACATATTCGCGGCAGGGGCATATCATGAGACGCGGCTAGAGAAAGGGCTCCGGCTCCAGACATACGCAAAACATCATTAGTGCTTGAATGAACGCTGCCCGGTAAACACCATGGCTATCTGGGGTTGTGCTTCGTTACAGGCTATGATGACTTCGGCGTCACGCAGAGAACCTCCGGGGTGGGCAATGGCCGAAACTCCCTGGGCTGCGGCCACATCAATACCGTCACGGAAAGGAAAGAATCCGTCTGAAACAAGCCGGGAGCCCGTCAAGCCGCCGTGCGCTTCTTGCGTGCGCCCCTCAATATCGTCAAGCTTGCTGGCCATGTCCCTGTCCTGGACAGCCTTTTGCTTGAGTTCGTACAGGCTGATCCCCAACTCGCGGAATGCCAGGGTGTCTGCATACTTGGTGTATGCCTTGTGGATGGCCAGTTCCACACAGCCCACGCGATCCTGCTCGCCCGTACCAATGGCCAGCGTTGCCCCGTCACGGGCAAAGATGACGGAGTTTGATGTCACTCCAGATTCAACGGCCCAGGCGAAGCGCAAGTCAGCCAGCTCATCCTTGTTGGGCGCTCGCGCTGTGACAGAAAGACCATCCTTTGTTACAGCCGTGGCAGGTAAAAAGTCCTTGTTGTCAAGAATGCGGTTGACAAAAGATTTCTGTACGATAATGCCGCCGTCGGCCAAGCATTTGATATCTAGGAAGGCCGAGGAGGTAAGCTCTGCCAGCTGCGCAAGCCCGGGCAGTTCCATAATGCGCAGATTCTTGCGACCTTTGAGGATGTCGACGGTGCCTTCTTCAAAAGCCGGTGCGGCTACCACTTCAAAATAATTGGCAGCCACCATTTCTGCGGCTTCGCGGCTAAAAGGGCAGTTAACCACAACGGCACCGCCAAAAGCGGCGATGCGGTCACACCAGAAGGCTTTGTTAAGCGCTGCAGCCACATTGTCGGAGCTCCAGGCAGCCCCGCAGGGATTGTTATGCTTCAGAATGACAGCTGCCGGGCGCTCGGTGAGATATTGCAGAATATTCGCCCCGTTGTCCACATCGGTCAGGTTGGTCTTGCCCGGATGTTTTCCCGCCTGAAGCATCTGCCCTTCTGTCAACGCAGAGACAATGCCATTGCCGGGCCCGCGCCAGCGCAGCCCACCGCAGGTTAGCGAGCCTTCTTTTAGGGCATAGAGCGCAGCTGGCTGGTCAGGATTCTCGCCATAACGCAACCCTTTTTCCTCATTGCCCAGCGTCCAGGTGCGTTTCTGATACACGAGTTTTTCATCCCCGAGCGTGATGGTCATGGTGTCGGGGAAGGCATCCTTCTGTATGGTGGAATACATGGCCTTGATATCTGACATGCTTGCCTCCGCAGTACGTTAGTAGGGAATGAGTTGGTTAGCACAAAGCTGTACAAACAGCCAGCCCCGCATACCCTTGCCATCAGGAAAGAATTATTTCAAAAGGGTTTCACAAGGAGCCTGCATGCAAATACTCTCTGTTGCCATCGTGGGTGGAGGGCTTGCGGGGTGTGAATGCGCCCTGCGCCTTGCCCGCGCCGGCCATCGTGTCACCATGTTTGAACAGAAACCGGGTTTTCATTCCCCGGCGCATATCAGCAATAATCTGGCCGAACTCGTCTGTTCCAATTCTCTGCGTTCAGACGAAACGACTTCCGGCGTGGGTTTGCTTAAGGCGGAAATGCGTGCTTTGAACAGTGATTTTATGGCTGTGGCCGACGCATGCCGTATCCCTGCAGGCAAGGCGCTTGCTGTTGACCGTGAAGTATTTGCCCGCTGCATGACAGAGCGTGTAGCCGCACACGGCAATATTACACTGGTTGAGCGTCAGATACAGTCGCTTGATGACCCTGCGCTGCTTCCTTTTTTGGTGGAGGGCAGTGCGGTGGTAATTGCCGCAGGACCGCTGGCTTCTGCGTCTCTTTCCACATCGTTGCAGACAGTTGTCGGCTCGGAGCACTGCTATTTTTACGATGCCATCGCGCCTATTGTTTGGACGAACTCCCTGAACATGGATGTGGTCTTTCGAGCCTCGCGTTACGGCCAGGAACGGGGAGAGGAGACGGTACAGGGAGATTACCTTAACTGTCCTATGAACCGCGAGGAATACGACGTTTTCTACCAGGCCCTGCTGGAAGCACAGAAGGTATCAACCCGGGCTTTTGAGAAAGAGTGCCATTTTGAGGGGTGTATGCCCGTGGAGGCCCTTGCTGAACGTGGCCCGCGCACGCTGACATTTGGGCCTCTGAAACCGGTGGGTTTTGTGGATCCGCGTACCGGGCATCGTCCCTGGGCTGTGTTGCAACTGCGTGCGGAGAGCATCAATGCGGAAACCTGCAACCTTGTGGGGTGTCAGACAAAACTTGTCCAAAGCGAGCAGGCCCGCGTGTTCCGGTTGGTGCCGGGAATGGAACAGGCTGAGTTCGCACGTTACGGCAGCATGCACCGCAATACGTATGTGAACGCGCCTGAGGTGCTTGCGCCGGACCTATCTTTGCGAGCCCTTCCCAGGGTATTTCTTGCCGGACAGATTACCGGGGTAGAGGGCTATGTGGAGTCCGCAGCAAGCGGCCTGTGGCTGGGCATGCTGCTGTGCGGGCGGGCTGCAGGCCATGAGCTGCCTCCACCTCCGACGGAAACAGCACTGGGTGCTCTTCTGGGGCATCTGCAAACGCCTGCCAGGCATTTTCAGCCATCAAATGTCCATTTTGGCCTTATGCCCGAACTGGGAGAGAGGGCACACAAGAAAGAGCGTAAGGCTCTGTATGCGGCCCGTGCCAGAGCCTCTTTTACCGCATGGCAAACACGCTTGAGCTAGGCAGTGCTTCAGATTGGAAAAAACGGGCATGCTGCAACGAAAATCGTGTTTTTTGTCAAAAAAAATGTTGACTACGCCGTGTGCGCTGCCCTATAAGACTTTTGCCTATAGGAGCGTAGCTCAGGTGGCTAGAGCGCTTCCTTGACACGGAAGAGGTCAGCAGTTCAAGTCTGCTCGTTCCTACCAATGTTTATTCGGGGTTATCCCCTTATGGCGGAATGCCTTTGCTCCGCCCATAACTTGGGTCGCCGCACGGCGGCCGGCAAACCGGTTTTGGTGCAGTGGGGAGGGTCACCTCCCCTTTTCTTTTCCTGCCTTGACCGGCGCTGAAGGAGATCATGATGGAAGTCCGTGTGGAAGGGCAGCTGGTGGAAGCAGAGGAGACTATCGCCCAGGCCCTGCAAAAAGCCCTGAGTGGCAAAAAATTCAAGACCGTGGTGGCCGCCTGTGCCGACAATAACGTGTTGCTTGATCTTTCAACCCCCGTGCCCGTTGGCTGTGCCGAACTTACGCCCGTATACGCGGATACTCCAGAGGGCCTCGCAGTACTGCGCCATTCAACCGCGCATGTGATGGCTGCGGCTGTAAAACGCCTTTTTCCCAAGGCCAAGGTTACGATAGGCCCTTCTGTAGATAACGGGTTTTATTACGATTTCGACGTGGAAAAACCCTTTTCCAGTGAAGATTTCAGCGCCATTGAAGCAGAGATGGCAAAGATTGCGGCTGCCCGCCAGCCATTTACGCGTCGGGATGTGTCCAAAGCCGAAGCCGTCAAACTGTTCACAGACATGGACGAGCCCTATAAGGTGGAACTCGTTGAGAGTATTGAGGCCGATACCGTGTCACTCTACACTTGCGGTACATTTACTGACCTCTGTCGGGGGCCGCATGTGCCTCATACGGGTTTTGCTGCCAATGCAAAGCTGATGAGTGTGGCCGGGGCCTATTGGCACGGTGATGAAAAGAACCAGATGCTTTCCCGTATTTATGGCACGGCCTTTGCTGATAAAAAAGCGCTGGATGCCTACCTCAAGCAGCTGGAGGAGGCAAAGCGACGCGACCATCGTAAGCTGGGGCGTGAGCTTACGTTGTTCACATTTAAGGAAGACGTGGCGCCCGGCATGGTATTCTGGCTGCCGCGGGGCATGATGGTGCGTACCATTCTGGAGGATTTCTGGCGGCGTGAGCACCTGAAGCGGGGGTATGAAATGGTGCAGGGCCCACAGCTTCTGCGCGTGGAAACGTGGCAGAAATCCGGCCACTACGACCATTACCGCGAAAATATGTATTTCACGCAGATAGAAGAAGACGCCTACGGCATCAAGCCCATGAACTGCATTGCGCACATGCTGATCTATGGTAACGAGCTGCGCAGCTACCGGGATTTGCCCCAGCGGTATTTTGAGCTGGGGGTGGTGCACCGGCATGAGAAAAGCGGCGTGTTGCACGGCTTGCTGCGCGTACGCCAGTTTACCCAGGATGATGCACATATTCTCTGTGCGCCGGAACAGCTGGAAGATGAAATCCTTGGTGTCATCCATATTATTCGGGATCTCATGCAGCTGTTTGGTTTTCAGTACAAGGTTGCCATATCCACAAGGCCGCAGAGCAGCATAGGCACGGACGAGGCCTGGGAGCTTGCCACCAATGCTCTGATCAAGGCTGTGGAGCATGCCGGTATTCCCTACGAGATCAATGAGGGGGACGGGGCGTTTTACGGGCCCAAGATTGATGTGCGTCTGCTTGATTGCATCGGTCGCGAGTGGCAGTGCTCCACCATTCAGGTGGACTTTACCCTGCCGGAACGCTTTGACCTGACCTATGTGGGGCAGGACGGTGAGCGCCACCGCCCGGTAATGCTGCATCGTGCCATCATGGGTTCGTTGGAACGCTTTATTGGCATTCTCATTGAGAATTTTGCAGGAGCCCTGCCCACGTGGCTTGCACCTGAGCAGGCTCGCGTGCTCACGGTGACCGATGCCGGCGACAAGGCTGCCCTGGCCTTACGCGATACGTTGACGTCTATGGGCATCCGTACGGCAGCGGATACTCGCAACGAGAAACTTGGTTTCAAGGTGCGTGAGGCGCAGCTCGCCAAGACGCCCTACATACTTGTGGTTGGTGAGAAAGAAGTGCAGGCGGGTGGCGCGAATGTGCGCCTGCGCAACGGTGAGAACCTGGGGCTCAAATCTGCTGCGGAAATTGCCGCGCTCATCCGGGCGGAAGCCGAGGAGCCCTTCAAACAAGGAGGGATGTGCTATAGCTTCTCCTAATATTAAACCGCGACGTGACGTGCCGCAGGATGGTGTACGTCGTAACGAGATGATCCGTGCCCGCGAGGTGCGAGTGATCGCAGCCGACGGCGAACAGCTTGGTATTTTGCAGAGGAATGACGCCATTGCCATGGCCAAGGAGGCAGGTTTGGATCTGGTGGAGGTTTCGTCCACTTCCGAGCCTCCTGTCTGTCGCATCATGGATTATGGCAAGTTTAAGTACGAACAGCAAAAAAAGAAACAGGAAGCCAAAAAGCGTCAGGCGGTTGTGCAGATCAAGGAAATCAAGGTGCGCCCCAAGACGGACGACCACGATTATGAAACAAAAATCCGCCATATCCGCCGTTTTCTGGAAGACGGGGACCGTTGCAAGATCACGGTCTTTTTCCGCGGGCGCGAGATCGTGCACAAGGACAGAGGGCTGGCCATACTGGATCGCATAGTTCAGGATTTGGCTGACGTAGCCAAAGTGGATCAGGAAGCCCGTGCTGAGGGGCGTACCCTGCAAATGCTACTGGTGCCCAAGAAATAGGATGGATGTGAAAGGATTGCTGCCTGGTTCGGCAATCCCTCATACCGCCTGTGATTGGAACAGAAGGAGAGAAATTCTCCTTGCGCCGTAGCACACTTTGAGGCATTATTCCCTCCTTGTCGCCTTTTGGAATGACATGGGAAATTTTGTAAGGAGTCTGTCATGCCCAAGATTAAAACCCGGCGTTCGGCTGCCAAGCGTTTCGAGCAAACCGGCAGCGGTAAGTTTCGGCGTCGCCGTCAGAATTTGCGCCATATCCTCACCAAAAAAGCTCCCGGACGTAAAATGCGTCTCGGTCAGGTTACTCTGGTGGATAAAACCAACGAGAAAGCCGTGCGGCGCATGCTGCCCAATGGTTAGTTGAGCTTTTACCGTTCCCGTGTGCAGGACACGGGTGGAGCGACGCCACGGCGTCGACGGCTTGTGCAGAGCCGTGACGGATGTTCAATCTGCATCCCTCTGTGGAGAGGGCACAGATATTTTATACAGTTCCCCGGGGGGCTTTCCTCCGCCTGGCCGGGAGAAGGAGGGTACGCGTATGCGTGTGAAGAGAGGTCTTGAGTCATCGCCGCCACAAAAAATATTTGTCAGCCGCCAAGGGATTTCGTGGCGGCCGCAGCCGCCTGTACCGTACTGCCCGTGAGGCCGTGGAACGCTCAATGCAGAATGCCTTTTATGGCCGCAAGCAGAGAAAGCGCGATTTCCGTACGCTCTGGATTTTGCGCATCAATGCCGGCGCCCGATTGAGTGGCCTTTCCTATAGCCGTTTTATGTACGGGCTTAAGCAGGCAGGTATTGTGCTGAACCGGAAGGTTCTGGCCGATCTCGCCGTGTACCAGAAAGACGATTTTGCAAAGATTGTTGACCTTGCCAAGGCTGCTCTGAAGTAGCAGTATGGGGCTCCCCGCGCCGGAGGGTATCCTTCAGGCTGCGCTCAGGGCGTGCTGCTTGGCCGCGCCTTCAGCTTGCGGGAGAAAAGCGAGCATGCTATAAAAACGCGGATGGTGATACATGCCATCCGCGTTTTTTTGCTCTCCATGCCCCGCCGTAAGAGGACAGTCGGCGGTATTTTCCATTTCCCGGGAAGTTTGCAGTTTCTGCTGTGTTAGCATCACCCTTCCCGGCAACTGCCGCTGTACGCGGCTCTGGGAATAACATTATGGATTTGATAGCCGCATTGGAAGAACTGGTTCCTGAGCTGGAAAACGGGTTGTCACAAGCCTCCTCTCTGGAAGAGCTGGAAGTATTGCGCGTGGATATGCTGGGCCGTAAGGGGCGCATCGCTGGCATTATGTCCGCCTTGCCTGGCCTTGATCCATCGGAGCGTCCGGCAGTTGGGCAGAAGGCCAACAGCGTCAAAGAACGGTGTAACGCCCTGTTTGATGCCCGTAAGAATGCTCTGGAAAGAGCGCGTGAAGCTGCCGCCATACAATCTTTTGATGCCACTGTGCCCGGGAGGGCGCCTTGGTGCGGCACTCTGCACCCTGATACGCTGGTGATGGAAGACATCTGCCGTA
Organism: uncultured Desulfovibrio sp.; assembly: GCA_905235595.1. Taxonomy (GTDB): domain Bacteria; phylum Desulfobacterota; class Desulfovibrionia; order Desulfovibrionales; family Desulfovibrionaceae; genus Desulfovibrio. The sequence goes on from CAJOMG010000052.1 coordinate 10,580, forward strand.
TTTTCCAGGGGTTGGGGTTTGATGTGGCTTCTGGCCCTGAAGTGGAGATCGACCATTATAATTTTGAGGCATTGAATATGCCGCCGGAGCATCCCGCACGTGACATGCAGGATACGCTCTACATCACAGATACCGTGCTGATGCGTACACATACCTCACCCGTGCAGGTGCGCACCATGCTGGCGCGCAAGCCCCCTGTTGCCGTGGTTGTGCCTGGCAAGGTTTACAGACGTGACAGCGATCTGACTCACACGCCCATGTTTCATCAGATAGAGGGTCTTATGGTGGGTGACGGTATTACTATGGCCCATTTACGGGGTACACTCACGGCTTTTGTGCGGGCCGTATTTGGTGCGGGCACCAGTGTGCGTTTTCGTCCCAGTTTCTTCCCTTTTACGGAACCTTCTGCAGAAGTTGATATCTCCTGCTGCATGTGCGGTGGCAAGGGGCATGTGAACGGCACACCCTGTCGGGTCTGCAAAACCACGGGTTGGGTGGAAATACTGGGGTGTGGCATGGTTGATCCGGCGGTGTTTGAAGCAGTGGATTATCCTTCAGACGTGAGCGGCTTTGCCTTTGGTATGGGGGTGGAGCGCGTGGCCATGCTCAAGTATGGCATAGGTGACCTGCGTATGTTTTTTGAAAACGATGTGCGTTTCCTTGGACAGTTTGCCGGGTAAGGTCTGTCCGTAATGATGGTGTCATGGCGTTTTTCTTGTGCAGGTGCCGTGTGCCGCGCTTGTGCCTGCATGGCTGTTGCGGGTCTGTTGGTGATGCAGCCCTATGCAACGCATAGGCAAGGTAATGTGTGGGCCTCGTCCTATACCCCGCCGCGTACTGGGCTGGAACCTCCCGGCGGCCCCAGGAAAACGGAAGTATTGCCCGGTGGCAGGAGTATAGGGCGCACGGCTGAAGGCGGTATGGGGTATACTGATGCCTATGGTAACACCATTACCAATCGTCCCCTTGAAGAGACGAAGGTGCGCCCTCGTCTCAGACCAGGCGCGTATGGTGCCGCGTATGGCAAAACGCAGCCCGAGCGTCCCCTGCCCGACCCGCAGGATACAACTCCGGCCTGGAATTTTAAATAACCCCGTCCCGCACCAACGCGGTAACTAGGATACGGTTATGCTGCTTTCCCTCTCTTGGTTGCGTGAGTTTACCCCTTATGAAGGAACGGCCGAACAGCTTGGCGACCGTTTGACAATGCTTGGGCTGGAGCTGGAGGATATTCTTCATCCCTATGAAGCTATTCGTTCCATAGTGGTGGGACATGTGCTCGCATGCGAAGCGCACCCACAATCTGATCACTTGCATGTGTGCAAGGTGGACGTCGGCCAGAATGAACCTCTGGATATTGTCTGTGGCGCACCTAATGTGACCCAGGGGCAGAAGGTTCCGGTGGCGCTGGTTGGTACGACCATGCCAGACGGTATGGTCATCAAGAAAGCCAAACTGCGGGGAGCTCTCTCAATGGGCATGATATGCTCTGAGCGGGAGCTTGGCCTTACAGAAGACCACAGTGGCATCATGGTGCTGCCCGATACATTTATTGTAGGGCAATCTCTAGTAGATCAGCTTGATCTGGATCGGGAAGTGCTGGATATTTCTATAACACCGAACCGTGCTGACTGCCTTTCTGTTCTGGGGTTGGCTCGCGAAACGGCACATGCCTTTGCATTGCCCTTCAGTATTCCCGAACGCCTGCTTCATGAGGACAGTGCCCTCCCTGAGGGAATGGTACCTATTGATATTCAGGCGCCGGAGAGCTGCTGGCTCTATGCCGGACGTGTCGTCTCCGGGGTGAAGATAGGTCCCTCGCCTATGCGGATACGTCATCGTTTGCATGCCGTGGGTGTGCGCCCTATTTCCAACATTGTGGACGTAACAAACTATATTCTTTTTGAATGTGGGCAGCCATTGCATTCTTTTGATTTGGACAAGCTGGAAGGCGGGCGCATTGTGGTGCGTCATGGCAAACCCGGGGAAAAATTTATTACTCTGGACGGACAGGAACGCCTGTTGACCGCAGATGACCTGTGTATCTGCGACGCAGGGCGGGTCGTGGCTCTTGCCGGTGTGATGGGTGGTTTGAATACAGAAATTACTGATGTCAGTACCAATGTGTTTTTGGAGAGCGCAGTATTCAGGCCTGCCACTATCCGCCGCACCTCGCGTCGCCTGGGGCTTTCTTCCGAAGCATCCTACCGTTTTGAGCGCGGTATTGATCAGCAGGCAAGTCGTTGGGCTCTTGATCGTGCCTGTGCCATGATGGCCACCATGAGTGGTGGTCATGTACTGCGCGGCCTTTCCTGCAGTGAGCCACATCCGTTTGTTCCCGTGCGCATTTCGTTCCGTCCTTCTCGAGTAGATGCTCTTCTTGGTGAGCACGTCACGCCGGATTTTGATGAGAAGACGCTTACAGGCCTTGGCTGCCCTGTGGAAAAGAAGGAAGACGCATGGATAGTTACGCAACCATCGTGGCGTCCGGATCTCACCCGTGAGGCGGACCTTATTGAAGAGGTAGGGCGTATGTATGGGCTGGATACCATTGCGCCTGTGCTGCCTGCAGTGGCGCAGACGCTGGATTGTGCCAGCGCACCGGAATCGCGCTTTGCCTTTTGGTCGCGTATAAAGCGCTGGGGCGTAGGCCTTGGCTTGAATGAGGTCGTCAACTACAGTTTTGTTGGACATAAGGATCTTGATCGCCTGGGTTTGCCGCAGCAGGGGCGCATTGCCATTATGAACCCTCTTTCAGCAGAGCAGGATGTTTTGCGAACGGTGCTTGCCCCAGGCCTGCTTCACGATTTGCGTAATAATCTGGCCCAGGGCGTGCAGGGCCTGCGCCTTTTTGAGCTGGCCAATGTCTTTGAGGCCGACGCCGTTTCCGAAACTACGGCCCGCGAAACGGCCATGCTGGGGATACTGCTCTATGGCAGTCGTTATGACACGGCTTGGCCTCAGGCTGCGGGGGATGTGGAATATGCCGATCTTAAGGGCGTGGTGGAACACTTGCTGCGCTTTCTGCACCTTGCAGCGCCAGAGTACACAACCTGCGAGGAACACACGTTCTTACAGCCTTGCGTATGTGTGAGAGCACAGGGGCGCGATGTGGGAGTCATGGGCAGGGTCAAGCCTGCCGTGGCTGACGTTTACCTAGCTCGCAAGGATGTTTGGTTAGCGGAGCTGAATCTGGCGACCTTGCGCGAACTGCATGATGTGGCAGTGGTGCGGTTTGCACCGCTGCCGGTTTATCCACCCGTGCGGCGTGACATTACCATCGCAGCTGGTGGCGGGCTAAAGGTGGCGGATATAGAAACGCATGTGCGTGATCTGCATTTGCCCCTGCTGGAAGACGTGACCCTGGTGGACTGTTATATACCGCAACAGACCTCGGATGGGGACTTTGTGCGCAACCTGACATTTCGTCTGACATTCCGCCATCAGGAGCGCACCTTAAAGGATGCAGAAGTGGATAAGATGCGCGAAAAGGTGGCGGAGTCGCTGCAGAAGGTTCTGAAAGTGACGGTATAAATCCCGGGTCCGTTCCCGTCGGTATGGCACCGGCTTGTGGGAACTGAGGGAGACGCGCATGCCAGACAGCACAACCGAGACCTATAAAATCGGTGAGGTGGCAGAAATGCTGAACCTCAAGACCCATGTGCTGCGGTTCTGGGAGACGGAATTCCCCCAACTGGCCCCGTTGCGTACGGCCAAGGGGCAGCGCCTGTATACTGGTACACATGTGGCTCTGCTGCGACGCATCCAGCAGCTGCTGCATGAGCAGGGCATGACCATTGAAGGGGCGCGTCGCGTGATTGAAGGCAGTGCTGTCGTGGATGATACCCTGCCGGAGCGGGTGGTCGCAGTGCCGGACCCCGAGTTCATGCATATGCTAAGACGCGAGCTTCTGGCTGTACGGCGGCTGCTGCAAAACGACTGACAAACCAGCAACTCAACTGCGAGTCCTCACATGATATTATCTCCGTCTCTCCTGTCTGCAGATTTTGCACATCTGGCCGATGAACTGGCGGCGCTGGAGGCAGCCGGGATTACGTGGCTGCATCTGGATATTATGGATGGTGCCTTTGCGCCCAATATTACCTTTGGACCGCCACTGCTGCAGGCCATGCGTCCCTTGAGCAATCTTTTTTTTGACGTGCACCTGATGGTGGAGGACCCGGCCCGCTATATCGGCGACTTCCGCGCTGCCGGGGCAGATATGCTTGTTATACATGCCGAGGCAGACAAGCACCCGCAGCGCACCCTTACGGCTATTCGATCGCTGGGCTGCAAGAGCGGTCTGGCTCTGAATCCCGGTACAGATGTGGGTGCTGTGCGCTGGCTTGCTGCCGACATAGATATGCTGGTGCTTATGAGTGTCAACCCGGGATTTTCCGGGCAGGCATTCCTTCCGGCAACCTATGAAAAAATACGTGCTGCCCGTAGCATGCTGGATGAAAATGGTGGAGCGAACGTGCTTATTCAGGTGGATGGTGGTGTTAGCCCTGAAAATGCTCCGCACCTTGTTGATGCCGGAGCAGAGGTGCTGGTTTCGGGGTCGGCTTTTTTTACGCATAAACCATATGAACAACGGATTGCAGCCTTTATGGCAGCTTCTGCTGGTCGTGAGAGACGTCCCGCAGAAGAAGCCATGCAACGCCGCAAGACAGCCCTTGATGGGGGTACGCTGCTGTGCTGAACAGGCCGGACAGCAGTGCTGTCTTGCCAGCCATAGTATCTTTCATTTGTAGTTAAAGAGGGAGATGTCATGCCCACCCGTCGTCAGTGTGCCAATGCCATTCGTGTCCTCGCCATGGACGCCATCGAAAAAGCGCAATCCGGCCACCCCGGAGCACCCCTGGGTATGGCCGATATGGCCGAAGCCCTTTGGCGGCATGTGCTGAAGCACAATCCTGCCAACCCGCACTGGTTTGACCGTGACCGTTTTGTGCTTTCCAACGGGCACGCTTCTATGCTGCTCTACGCATTGCTGCATCTTACGGGCTATGGTTTGACAATGGATGAAGTGCGCAACTTCCGACAATGGGGAACACGGACGCCAGGCCACCCCGAGCGGAATCCTGATCTCGGCATTGAGATGACGACAGGCCCTTTGGGGCAGGGCATTGCTTCAGCCGTAGGCATGGCCCTGGCAGAACGCATGCTGGCTGCACGCTTTAATACGTCGGAATACAGTATTGTGGACCACCGTACCTGGGTGTTTCTGGGTGATGGTTGTCTGATGGAAGGCGTCTGCCATGAAGCATGCTCTCTTGCCGGCACATGGAGGTTGGGCAAGCTCAATGCCCTGTATGACGCCAATGGTATTTCTATTGACGGCAAGGTTGACAACTGGTTTACGGAAGATGTGGCAGCACGCTTTCGCGCCTACGGGTGGCAGGTCATCGGCCCTGTAGACGGGCACGATTATGCCGCTCTGGATGCAGCTTTGGCCGAGGCCAAGAAGGATACGATCCATCCTGGTCTGATTATCTGCCGTACGCACATTGGTTTTGCCTCACCGCAGGCGGATAGCGCTGCTTGCCACGGCGCACCGCTGGGCAAAGAAAATATTGCAGCAACACGCAAGGCTTTGGGCTGGTGTGACCCTCCTTTCACAATTCCGGAGGATATTTTAGTGGCCTGGGATGCCCGCGTACAGGGGCAGGCCGCTGAGGATGCCTGGCAGAATGTCTTTGATGCCTATGCGGCTGCCTATCCGGATAAGGCAGCGGAATTCAGCCGACGTATGCGTGGTGATCTGCCTGAGGATTGGGCTGACATCACCAAGGTTATGTTGGATGATGCTGTCAGCGCGGGAGAGAATATTGCCACGCGTGTAGCCTCACGCAAGGCACTGGAGTGCCTTGTGTCCCATTTGCCCGAGCTGGTCGGCGGCGCGGCCGATTTGACCGGTTCCGTAGGCACATGTACCTCGGCTTCCACGCCTCTTGATGTCGCCGCATATACGGGAAATTACGTATATTATGGTGTGCGTGAATTTGCCATGAGCGCTGTTATGAACGGTCTGGCTTTACACGGGGGGTTCATACCCTATGCGGGGACGTTCCTCTCCTTTGCAGATCAGGCTAAAAACGCTTTACGACTTGCAGCACTCATGCACATACGTGCCGTATGGGTAATGACACACGATTCCATCGGTGTAGGAGAAGATGGCCCCACCCATCAGCCCGTAGAGCAGCTCGGTATGCTGCGTCTTACGCCTGATATCCATGTCTGGCGGCCCTGTGATGGTGTGGAAACAGCCGTGGCATGGCGTTGTGCCCTTGAGAGTGCAACCGCGCCCACGGTTCTTTCTCTTTCCCGGCAAAAAACAGTCTTCTGCGCACGCAACCCGCAACAGATACGTGACATCGCGCGTGGTGGCTATATCTTGCATGCGTGCGAAGGAACGCCCGACATTATCCTTATAGCTACCGGCTCTGAAGTGGGGCTTGCCCTGGAAGCTGCTAAGGCCCTCACACAACAGGGCCGAAAGGCGCGTGTGGTTTCCATGCCCTGTACTTCGGTGTTTGACGCGCAGGATGCCGCGTGGCGTGAACATGTGTTGCCCTCTGCCGTGCGCGTACGCATGGCCATTGAGGCCTCTGCCGCTGACTGGTGGCGGAAATATGTGGGACTAGACGGAGAGGTGCTGGGCATGGTGGGCTTCGGTGCGTCAGCACCGGGCAAGGTGGTGTTTGAAAAATTTGGCTTCACAGTTACGCATGTACTGGAGCTGGCGGAGCACATGTTTAACAAGTTGGGCCTCTAGCGACGTTCAGCCGCAGGCCTGTGAGGGAGTATGCCATGGCCATCAAGAAAATGCAGGATTTGGATTTGCAGGGCAAAACAGTGGTTATCCGCGAGGATCTCAATCTTCCCATGAAGGAAGGGCGCATAACTAACGACAAACGAGCCCGGGCAGCCTTGCCCACTATCAGGACTGCTCTGGAAAAAGGCGCAGGCGTAGTGCTTGTTTCACACTTGGGTCGCCCAACAGAAGGACAGTTTGAAGAGCAGTTTTCTCTCAAACCTGTGGCCAAGCATTTGGCGGAGCTTTTGGGCAAGCCTGTGACATTGGCCAGCACCATGGCCGATGCCAAAGCCATGCCGGGCACGGTGACACTGCTCGAAAATGTGCGCTTTTTCAAGGGGGAAAAGAAGAACGATCCCGAGCTAGCGGGGCAGCTGGCTGCCTTGGGCGATATTTATGTGATGGATGCCTTCGGTGCGGCGCACCGCGCCCATTCTTCCACAGAAGGCGCTGTGCGCGTCGCAAAGACGGCATGCGCGGGGCCGCTTCTGCAGGCGGAGCTTGATGCCTTCAGCAAGGTGCTGGACAATCCTGCGCGACCGCTGGCAGCCATTATAGGCGGTTCAAAAGTTTCCACCAAGCTGGGACTTCTGGAGAATCTGCTGCAAAAGGTGGATACGCTCATCGTGGGAGGCGGTATTGCCAATACCTTTTTGGCCGCCACGGGGCATAAGGTGGGTATATCACTTTGCGAGGAAGAACTTATCCCTGACGCAAAACGCATTCTTGATCTGTCCGCAAAATTGGGCAAGAAGATGCCCTTGCCCACTGATGTGGTGATTGCGCCGAAACTAGAATCTGGCCAGAAGGTCACAGTCTGCAGTGTGGATGCCGTGCCTGCAGACCAGATGATTTTGGACATTGGCCCGAATACGCTCGCACAATATCAAGAATTTCTGGCAACTTCTGCCACCGTGGTCTGGAATGGCCCAGTAGGAGCCTTTGAGACGGATCCCTTTGGCAAGGGTACGTTGGAACTTGCGCAGTACCTGGCGCAATCTGCAGCCTTTGTAGTTGTGGGAGGCGGTGACTCTGTGGCAGCAGTGGAGAAATATGGCCTGGCCGACAAAATGGGCTATATTTCTACCGGTGGTGGAGCTTCATTGGAACTGCTTGAAGGCAAGATACTGCCCTCCGTGGCAGCTCTGGAGGCGCGTGGCTGAGGATTGTGGTATTGATATTATTGCAACAATGATATACAGCGCCCCGGCTCGAAAGAACCGGGGCTTTTTTTATTGCCCAAGCGGATAAAAATTGAAAGACAACATACTGATATTAAATACCTTATTTTGAGAATTTTCAAAACTACCTGCAAATCTACCTACAAAATCGTGGATGTAAAAAAATTTCTTTGAACGCTATAATACATTGTCATTTAATCGGTTCCTGCCGCAGCCGTGGCGGGGTTGATGACAAGCTGAATAGGTTTGCCGACAGCCGTAGCGTATCGTGAGAGACTTCTGATGGAAATATTTTTTCCCGATTCCATCCGCGCCACGGCCGGCTGCGTAACGCCAAGCCGTTCTGCCACCTCCGCCTGCGACATGCCTGAGGTGTGCTGTCAAAAGTAGACGCCATCAAGCGGCAAGTGCCGCCTTGCCCCGCCGGAAGTTTTTGGCAAAGGCCGCTGGCGACAGATATCCAAGTCCAGCCTGTATCCTTTGCCTATTGTAAAAAATTTCAATATATTCCGTGACGGCTGCTTTTGCCTGACGCCGTGAGCGAAACCGTGTCCTGTACACAAGCTCGTTTTTCAACACTCCCCAAAAGCTTTCCATAGGCGCGTTATCGTGGCAGTTGCCTTTGCGACTCATAGAACATTGCATCCTGTACGCAGAAAGCTGTTGCTGATACGCCTTGCTGCAATACTGGCTTCCACGGTCAGAGTGCAGGAGCAGGCCATGTGACGGCCGACGCGCCTCATAGGCTTTTGTCAGCGCCTTCAATACAAGTGTCGTGTCCATATGGCTTGACATATGAAATCCAACAATTTCCTTGGAACAGCAATCCTTGATGCCGGCAAGGTACAACCAGCCCTCGGCAGTCGGGATATAGGTGATGTCACTTACCCACATGCTGTCAGGCTGTTTGCTCGAAAAGTTTCTTTGCAATATGTTTGGAGCTACTGGAAATGTATGATTGGAGTCCGTTGTTTTGACGCGGCGGCGCGACTTGCAGGCCACCAGACCCAATTCATGCCGGATTTTTTTCACACGCCATAGTGACAACGCAAAACCTTCTGCCTGCAATGCCTGATGCAGACGCACTGCCCCATAACAGCAGCGCGTCTTTTGATGTGCGGCAAGGACAGCAAGCTTATCACGTTCATAAGAGGCTTTTCGTGGCTTCTGTACCCGCCATTTGTAATAGCCACCGGCGGAAACTCCAAGCAGTCGACAGCAGAGCTTCAGGGGATATGTGGAACGCATTGAGGTAATAACGGCGTATTTCACAGCGTTCCCTTCGCGAAATACGCTGCGGCTTTTTTTAGTATTTCGCATTCCATGCGCAAAGCGCGCACTTCATGCCGCAGCCGTTCCAGTTCCAGGTCTTTTTCATCAGTGCGCTGCGCAGGGAAAGCTTTGCCCGCACGGGCCGCACGCAACCAGTTTTTCAAGGTATCGGGAGACAGCACCAGCTTATCCGCAACTTCGCAAACTTTCCTGCCGTCCTCCAACACCATGCGGACAGCCTGAGCCTTGAACTCTGGTGAATACCGTGGTCGTCTCGCCATTCCCGCCTCCTTGCGATGAGTCTGCGGTTGGCGTCTACTTTTTGCAACCTACCTCAGTTTTAATCTTCTCCAACTTCGGCAATGTTGCGCGGAGTTCCGCCCTCGGCATAGGCGAAATGGTTCAGAGGCTCCGGCGTATGCGGTTTCGGCGGGGGATAGGCTCCCTCCGCAAAGGGGCCGAGGCGTTCTTCCAGTCGGGCGAGCGTTAGGAAGTGTATACAGGGAATGTTTCGCGACGCGTCAGATAGTGCTCCTCAAAAACGTGGGCTTCCATGGGGCGGGCGTACAAAAAGCCTTGGGCGCAGTCGCAGCCGTTCTCCAGAAGGAAGCGGGCCTGTTCCTGAGTTTCCACGCCTTCGGCCACCACGCGGAGTCCCAATTTCTGAGCCAGAGCAATAGTGCTCCGTGCGACAACGCGCCCCCTGTCGTTGACAGACTCCCCTTGCACGAAGACCTTGTCCAGCTTGACCGTGTTGAAGGGCAAGTCACGCAAGGTGTTCAGGGAGGAATAGCCGATGCCGAAATCGTCCATGGATAGAGAAAAACCTACTGCGTGCAGTTCCCGCATCTGTCGTTGCAGTTCGTTTTCACGAGAGAGGAACGCGGTTTCTGTAATTTCCAGTTCCAGAAAACGTCGAGGCAGACCGTATCGGTCAGTGAGACTGACAAGTTGTTCCAGAAGGCCCGCCTGCGTGAAGTGCAGGCGGGACACGTTGACGGACACAGGAACGGCGTCAAATCCCTTGTCCAACCAGTGGCGCAGGGCTCTGCAAGTTTGCTCCCATATATAGGTGTCGAGCCGCAGGATAAAACCGTTGGCCTCGAACAGAGGCACAAAACGGTCAGGCATGATCATGCCGTCCACGGGATGCTGCCAGCGCGTCAGCGCCTCCGCACCCACCACCCGGCCGGTGGAAATGAACACCTTGGGTTGCAGGAAAAGACGAAACTGCCCCTGTTCCAGCGCTCCGGCCATATGGGCAGTGATGTAGTTGCTGTTATCCTGCCGCCGGCGCAGGCGGTCGTCATAAATCGCCACATTGCGCACCGAGCTGTTACGCACGGTCCTTTGCGCGAAGCTCGCCCGATCGCATAGCACATGCGCCGGTACTTCAGCGCTGAGGGCCTGGCAGATGCCGAAATGCAGGCCCGCCCGGCGATGTTTCTGCGGGTTGTCCCATAGGCGTGCAAGTGTGCGGACGAAGTGGAGCCCCTGATCCAAACCACCCATGAGACAGATGGCAAAACTTTCGCCATCCATACGCGCCAACAATTCATGCCCCGGGTGAAGCAGACTGCGCACATGCCGGGCCAGAACACGCAGAAAATGATCCCCGGCGTCCAAGCCCCGCGTCTGGTTGATGTGTTTGAGCTCCTCCGCCGAAAAGCGCAGTATGCAATGCGGGCCGCCCTCAGCCAGCAATGCGTCTGCCCGTTCAAAGAAGACACGGGGAGCAAGCGCGCCGGTGAGTGTGTCACGGCAGCCGCTATCGGCCAAGGCATTGCCGTGGCCGATACCTTCCTCCGGGCGCAGCGTCCCGATATGCCTACCGGCAGCGTTCACCAGGGTGAAGGTGCAGACGCATTGCACATAGCCTCCGTGGCGGCAACGAAGGCGGAAGCGGCCTTCCATATAGGCAATGCCGCGCTCCATCGCCGAAAGGCAGGAGGTCAGGGCGGGTGCATCGTCGGGATGAATCACCTTGTCCTCGCGCCAGACATCCAGCGGGATGCGCCGGCCATACTCTCCAGCCAGCAAATTCGGGAGGCCGGGAGAGCAAAAGGACGGCTCATGCCCGCCCCAGCAGAAAACAAAGGTTGGCGACGGGGCTGCGCGGCAGGAAACAGGATTGGCACGGGCTGAGTCAGGGGACATGGCGCTCACTCCGCCTTGGGCACTGCATCGTAGACCGTGGCCCGGTTGCGTCCGTTTTCTTTGGAGATGTAGAGCGCCTCGTCCGCATGGCGCACCAGGTCTGCGGGCGTGTCTCTGCCCGTCACCACCTCGGCGGTGACGCCGAGGCTCACCGTCACATACGGCCCGGCAGGGGAACCGGGATGCGGCAGCTTCACTGCTTCTACGGCTTCGCGGATGCGCTCCGCCGCCGCACAAGCCTGCGCCTTGTCCGTGTCCGGCAGAATAACCACAAATTCCTCGCCGCCGTACGTAACGAGCGGCCACATCGTGCGTGCGCACGGCCTTAGCTACGGCTCCGGCCACCTCGCGCAGGCACGTGTCACCTGCCTGATGGCCGCAGGAATCGTTGTAGACCTTGAATTTGTCCACATCCATCATGACGATGCCCAGCGGACTGCCGGTTTCGCGCGCTTCGCGCCACAGTTTTTGCAGAGTGTCGTCAAAGGCGCGGCGATTGTAGAGTCCTGTGAGGCCGTCGAAGAGGGACATGCGGCGAAACTGACTGCGTTCGGTCTCAATTTTTTCGCTGCGCACCGTGGCCTGGCCCAAATAGACAGCCAGGTTTTCCAGAGTGTCCGCTATGTCCGACACGGCCTGCACGCGGCTTTTGGGCGGAACGTCCACGGCAACTCCAGTGCCTAGCCGGTTGACATAGGTGCGGATGCCCTCCAGCGGGCGCACAACCTGCCGCAGCACCAGCCATGTCGCTAAGGCCAGGTAGCCCAACACGAGCAAGAGGCAAAGCAGCATGCGGTTTTCCTGTGACTGCGCGCTAATGGCGTTGGCACGCAGTTGTGTTCCCATGTCATGGGCAGCGCTGGTGGCCTGCTCGAGGTGGAATAGCAGTTCCGGCAGGCTGCGCAGGATGCCGTCGGCTTCATTGTCAATGCCGTTGCGGCGGGTCAGAAGGCGTTCCATTGCTGAGCCTGCAGGTTGCGCCATGTGCAGGGCTGCATCAATATCGGCCAGTTCTGCCCGCAACGCCCGCAGGACGGTGAGTTTGTGCAACAAGGCGCGCGCGTAGGGCGCGACCTGCGTGCTGGCCGCCGCCATATTCTCTAGCTGTCGGCGACAGTCCTCCCATGCGTGCGTGTTTTTGCGATAGGCCGGAGCGCTGGTAAGCAACCAGAGCCGAGTGCTGATGTCCGCCCCGCGTTCCGCAAGCTCCAGCGAGGCCCGGTACTGACCGTAGGCGTGGGAACTGTCCTCCATGATTTCCCTTGCATGATGGATGATGATGCCTCCGCTTCCCACGAGCAGGATGACGAGGGGGACGAGGAGAAGCAGACAGAATATAGGTAGCGGCAAGCAGGCGATCTTAGGGGAAGAGACAGGACTCACAGCAGCCCTCCCCACCACACATGGCTTCGGTAGACAATGAACGCCGCCATGTACGCCAATGCCGTATTGAACACGATGCTGAAGACCACCCATTTCCACGAACCGGATTCCTGCCGGATGACCACCAGCGTTACAAAGCAGGGAGAGTACAGCAGCACGAAGACCAGCAGGGAGAGGGCCACGCCCGCGTTCCACGAGGGATCCATTTTGAGCAGAGCGGAGAGCGGCGCGTCGTCCTCCTCCACATCGGAACCCAGGGAATAGGCCGTGCCCAGCGTGGACACAATGGCCTCCTTGGCGGCGATGCCGCCAATAAGCGCCACGTCCGTGCGCCAGTTGAAGCCCACGGGCCCGGTGAACTGCTCCATCCACACACCCAACCGTCCGGCCACACTGTGCCGGAGGGCGGCGGCCTCCTGCGCCTTGTCCAACGTGTTAATCCTTTCCTGCAATTCGTCCTTCTGCTCCTGTGATATGCCGGATATTTCCAGATGCCTAGCCAGTTCTCCTTTCTGGTTTTCAAAGTCCAGCGCCATTTCGGCGGGCAGGGCAGGGAAGGTCATGGAGGCCCAGAGCAATATAGACACAGGCAGCAGCACCACCACGGCTTTGCGCAGGTACATCCAAGTGCGCTCCCAGCCGTGGATGAGGATGGTACGCAAGGTGGGCCAGCGGTAGGGCGGCATTTCCATCACCAGCGGCGTGGAGGCGCCGCGCAGCACGGTCAGGCGCAGCAGCAGGGCCATGACAAAGGCCATGATCCAGCTTGCCAGCACCACGCAGAAGAGCACATTGGCCGTATTGCCCGGAAAGAATGTGCCCGCCAGCAGCAGCACTACGGGCAGCTTGGCCCCGCAGGTCATGTATGGCAACGTGAGCATGGTGGCGAGTTTTTCCATGGGGCTGGGCATGGTGCGCGTGGCCATGACGCCTGGGATGGCGCAGCCGCCCGCAATGCCGCCCGCGATGATGTAGGGCATGACCGATGTGCCGTGCAGGCCGAAAAGGTGGAACAGCCTGTCCGCGATATAGGCCATGCGGGCCATGTATCCGCTGTCTTCCAATATGGCGATGAGCACGAACAGGATGACGATGAGCGGCACGAAGCTGAGCACGCCACCCAAGCCGTCGATAATGCCGTCCGTCACCAGGGATGTGGCGAATCCCTCCGGCAGGGTTTCCCGCAGGAAACCGCTCATCCATGCGAACCCGTTTTCAAGCCATTCTTGCGGGTACGCGCCCACAAAGATGATCAGGTTGAACATGGCGTAGAGCACGGCCAGCATGACTGCGGCACCCCAGACGCTGTGGGCAAGCACTTTGTCCAGTTTGTCCGACAGGCTCATGCGGGCGCGCTGTTTGCCGCCGCTTTGCAGGCAGTTGCGCGCTACATTGCGGCAAAAGGAGAAGCGCTGCACGGCGACGATGTCCTCCACGCGCCTGTTCTCGGCCTGTGCAGCGGCGTCCGCCTTTTCGCACAGGGCGCGGGCGGCCGTTTCGGTCTCTTGCCCGGCGTCGTGCACGGCGTCCCAGGCTGGCGGGCTGCCTTCCAGCAGCATGAGGGCCATC
>CAJOMG010000053.1 GCA_905235595.1 uncultured Desulfovibrio sp.
GTGCTGCGGCGCAAGAGCATTGCCGGCACGCAGCCCATGCCGGAGATCGAAGATTTGCAGGAGGTGGACGCCATGCTGGAAGAAAACGCCGCCCGTTGGAAGAGGCGGTATTCGCGGCGTGAGGAGCATGACTCTTAGCCTCTAGTCGTATGCTTTCGGCAGGCACACGCGGCTCAGGCGGCGCAGATAGGTCTTGTGTTTGTCCAGATAAAACGCCAGAGGGCGGGCGAAATCGCGCCCCAGAATGCCGTTTACGAGCATCTGGCTGATTTCGCGCTCCCGCACAAGTACCAGCTGCAAGCGCAGTAATACATTGCGATCGGCCTCCGGCATGGTGCGGACGAGCAGGCGGAAGGCATCCTGGGCGCGTGGCTGGTAAAACCACATATACATGAGGTCCAGTGCGTGGACGATAAAGGCGCGTTCCAGCTCCTTGCCACGCGCTCCGCCACGGCCATTGAGTCCACCAGTCCGTGCCAGCTTTACAAGGGCATCCTCGTCGGGAAAAAGCAGTTCCAGATGTGTATAGCAGTCAAAGAGGCCGGCCAGCTTGCCTTTGTAGTCCCACCGGCGCATACGCATATTTTCCTGGCTGTCGGCGTATCCTTCAATCACGGAAGCCACAGTGTCTGAGGCCATTTTGGAGATAATGGCAGCACTGGGCACAAGATAGAGCGTTGGATCAGGTACGGCAAACCCCACAGCCATGGCAAACAGGAGAGCGTTGTAAAATGTAGCAATAGGAATGGCGAGCATGCTGCGCACCAGAGCTCCTGCTGAGGTTCGCCATGGGAAGCCCAACAGGATATTGCGGCCACAAAGATAGACGGCATTGAAACTGCTCAATACAGCGAAGACAGTCCAGGGGTTGGTTGCCGTGGTAATGCCAAGGGTCTGCTGCAACAGGCCAACGCGTACCAGGCCTTCCAACAGGAGTACGGAAAACCCCGTAAACATGAGCGAATTGCACAGGCGGTTTACGTTGATCTGGTCTTTCCAGTGAATAAGCGCTCCGGTGGACGCCCCCCGTGCTGCCATGACCATCTGGGTTGCCGTACGCACGCCATTGATGCCAAACCAGATGAACGAACCGAACCATGCCAGGAAGGTCCAGTCCTGTGTATACATGAAGGTCAGAAATGCGGGCAGAAAGCCCAGCAGAACTTTGAGAAAGTTGCCTCCGCGTATATAGGCCAATCCAGGATTGTCCTCTGTACGGGGGGCTTTGCCTTGCTGAGGCATGAGACCGTTGTTTGTGGTAAGGCTCAAGCCTCCAAGATTAAAGACATTGCCCTTGGGACATACGCGAAAGCCCACACTGGCCGTTTTCCACACGCGGTGTTTTTTCAGTCCAAGGTGGGCGCAGCCAGGCAGGCACTGGAGAACGCGCAGGGCACGTTGCCAGAAGGAGGGATTGCGGGGTTTGCTGAAGCGGACAAGTTCTTCCACAGGCGTACAGATTGGCAGCGCTGGCTGATTGTGTCCCCGAACACGGTAATAAAAACTGCGGCCACGGGCGGGCAGTGTTTCCCGCAGCACAAAACCCATGCCGTAAGAGGCGTGGCTCATGGAACTCGTGCCCAGGCGCGAGCCAAGAGGTTCGTTGCGGTAGTGTTCCCACATCTTGGGTACATTGAGCAGAATTTCCTGAAATTTGGCCGCGCGTGCCATATCCTGATCGCGCATACGGCGTCCCATGTCGCGGATCATCTGTTTGACGCGCGGCCCCACGCCTTCGTTCAGGGCCTGCTGCAATGCGCTGATAGCCTGGAGGTTGGCATGTTTGCCTTCCATCCAGCCACGCATGTTGAAGATTTCCAGATGGCTGATGGCACCGCCGCTGTCCCATAACAGTTCTGCCACATCTTCCACACTCAGGCCGGCAGTGGAGAGCACAAGACGGTAGCCGGAGGTCAGATCGGCCAACTCACGCGTGAGGTCGCCTGGTGACAGCCGCAGAAGAGCGGGCACGTCGGTTGCCGTGCCGCAGGGGCCTACAAATTCGGCGAGTTCAGGATGCTCATGTGCAGAAAGCCAGTGTGCGGCAATATATTCGGCATTGAGACCATCCAGAAAGGTCAGTTCGGCACGGGAGTCGGCGTCGTCACGCGCTCCAAGCTGTGCAGCGCGTGTATGCAGGACTGGCAGGATATGCTGGTGCAGAGCCTCGGCAAGGTGCAGGTCTGAAGCCTGGCCTCGTCCCACATGGCGCAGAAATATTTCCGGTGTCAATTCCGGTATCGGGCTTTCCCACAGTGCGGCAAGCCTGGGGCGTTGTACGGTATTCCACAGTTCCAGGCAACGCAGCACACGTGTGCGGCGCCAGCGCAGCACATCCCGCCCCAGACGCATGATGCCTGCCACCTTGGGGCTGTGCAGGAATTCCAGAAAGTCCTCGTCAGAACTGAAGCCGCGTGGAATCCAGAGCAGGCTGATTTCACGGTCATAAAAGGGAACATGAAATTCCAGGCCGATACGCACCTTGATGCCGGTAATTTCTGCTGCACTCAGAATCTCCCTGGCAGCGTCCGGCTGTATCCAATATTCATAGGCCACGGTAAGCGAACGCATCCCTTTTATCCAGGCATCCATAATCAGATGCGTGGGGGTTTTGCGTCCCTTGGTATTGGCGTCGTACACGTGGTCGTCAAAGGCCAGCTGATTCCAGCTTTCGGGCATTTCCGGCAGATGGTAGCGTGCCAGCATATGACGCACCACCTTCGGCGAGCCTTGCATGGTGCGGCGGAAATCGTGAGCCAGCTTGAGCTGCTCCATTTCGTTGCCATGGGCACGCACCATTTCCTTCATGATCTGCATGAGTGCCCGCGCCGTGTTATGGCGCAGGGTGGAATGAGCGCTGTTCAATACTTCGTCATACAGCGTGCGCAGGGCCAGCAGTCGATCCCTGGCCTGGGTTCGTCCGGTCTGAAGATTGCGCAGCAAGTTGACGACGGCATAGGCCATGCGCGAAACCGGGGTAGCCACCAGTTCCTTGATGCCGTGGGGGTGCAGGTTGGTGTCAAACAGAAAAGTCTCGGAAGAGTCCTTGTCCTGCGCAAGAATATTATTGACCAGGGCGAGGATGTCTCTGTCTTGCCGATCAAAATACATGCCGCTCCACGTGCCGTTCACGCCCGAATCTCCTTTCTCTGGCAAGGGGATGTGCCTGTACTAAAAAGCCTGGCTGCCGAAAATTTTATCTTTCAGGGAAGGGCTGCTCTGTACGGCATCAGGGTCAATCCAGGGCAGGAGCACATGCCCCATGTCCCAGGCGATGGCACGTACGATATAGCCCGCCGGATCTCCAGGATTGCGCTCGTGGATGGAAAAGAGGAAGAAGTCGTGTACCTGGCGAGCTTCCATCAGACCAGCCTGGGCAAGGGACCAAACCTGTGAGCCCGAGCGCACATCATATATTTCCACAGACAGAGAAACCGAGCTGGTGCCGCTGTTGCCGCCATCCACATATTCGTTGATATAGCCGCCAACCACAAGCTCGGCACCATACGCTTTGCCCAGGGCAATGGCACGTGCAGGCGAATATGGCCCCTTTCCGCTGGCGTATTCCAGAGAGTGGAACGGATTGAGCGAAAGCCAGACCTGCCAGAATTGCCGTGACAACATCTCGCCAAAGCTCACGGGGTCGGCGATCTGCTGCACTGTGCGAAAGGGGATGAACAATGCACGGGGGCGGTGGCCCAGTTCCTTGGTGGGGGCCATGTAGACGGCCGGCGGCTGCCTGTGGACAAAATTGTTGATCTCAATCTGGAATGGCGTGCGAAAATCGCCTCGTACGCGATAAATCCTGCGGCTGTCATCAGGGGCTTTGGCGCAGGCGCTGATCATAGCCAATACCAGCATCACGAATGCGATGCGGCGCAGAATGTGCCAGAGATTGCCATGCCGAACACATTGCTGTTGCATGTGGATTCTCCAGACTCAATGCAGAAGTTATGTGGTAAACGTTCGCGGGCAGGACGGTAGCCCATGCCGTTGTGCAGAAACATACAAAATGCGTGCCATAATTCTCCTTCAGCCTTGGGCAACAGACAGCATTTGGAAAAGCAGGGGGGTAAGCAGTACCACCACGGGTATAAAACCAGCGAGAGTCTGCGCCCAACTGAGGCCCATGGCTGCCCGCAGGCCAACCAGGAGGCATGCCACCATCCAGATAAAGCCTGCAATGGAACCAAGCAGAGGAACGATGCACAGCAGACAAGGGGCTGCCGCGTAGGCTGTTATCTGGAATATGGAGGAGAACTCGGGTCGTGGTTTTGCCACAAAACCAAAAGTAAAATGCAGGAGTGTTGCCAAAATATAGAGCTGTGCTACCGAAAAGCCTGTTTTGAGCAGCACGAGCAGAGGCAGGCTCGTCTTTGGCGAAAGCATCTCCAGCATTCTGCCCAATTCCGGATCGGTGGCGGTATTGGGTGCCATGAGCGAGAGCAATATCCCCGTCCATATCCATTCAACAACTGCCTGGATAACGCTGATGATGAGGTAGAAGAACAAAGCACGTACTTGTGGAGCTTTGGGGTTCAGTCTGCTGAAGAACAGCGGCGCCCCAAACATTACCCGCAGGCATGTTTGGTAAAAGGCAGCAATCCAGCCGTCAGGAGCTGGTGCAGCATCCCAGGGATTCACCATTGTGTCGTGGCCCGCAGGTGAGAGCACTGCATCTGATCGGGTATCCTGGTCAGAGACCGTGTGTGCATCGCTGACCGAAGAAGGATTGCTATCTGGCTTGTCCCCAGGAGAAAGGTGCTTTTCTGTATGCAAAGATCCCTCCGACGCTTGCCGGGCCGGCCCATCAGGGGCAGCAGGAGTTTCATTGCCGTGTCTGCCCGGGATGACTGCTTCTGAGGGCAGTGAAGTGTCCGTTCCCGTGCTTGCCGTCTGCTGAGCGTTGGTCGTCGGTGACCCCATGTAATCAGGGGTGGCTGTTCCTGTTTTTACAGAAGGAGAGCCTGGCAGGTGTTCTGTCATTTCTGTTTCCGGTGTAAAACGGAAGCGGCAGGCACAGTGCGGACAGGTGGCGATAACTGCACGCGCCGGCAGACGGTCAGGTGATATTTCACGGCTGAAGCCGCAACGCGGACAAGTGATGTTCACACGATGCTCCTTGCAAGGCTGGGAAAAAAGCCGGTTAATTCTTTGCAGTTTAGCCGTAGCACCCTCTGCTGGCAAGCAGAGAGGTGGGGAAGTATGCACACAAGGACAGGGGCCTTTGCGTGTGGCCTGTCATTGGGCTGGCGGTGCCATGGCCCTGAGCAAGTTACCAAAAAGTGCATCTATACCTTGGATAAAGTCAGCAATACGGTCGCTCATGATGGTCATGAGCAGACCAAGGAAGAAAAAGCCCACGCCGATTTTAAGGGGAAAGCCGAATTCCATGATGTGAATTTGGGGCGAGGTACGGGCCATGAGGGCCAGGGTCACTTCCACCAGAAAAAGGGCTATCATTACCGGTGCTGCTATTTGCAATGCCAGCACAAATACCTGTGCTACTAGGTAAATTGCCTGATCCAGCACCAGCTGGCCGAGAAAAAGCTGGCCCGGCGGTACCAGGGCAAAGGACGTGGCAAAGCCCTTGATCATGTATAAATGTCCGTCCAGTGTCAGAAACACCAGTGCCGAGACCATCCATAGGAAGAACGCCGCGGCTCCCGTCTGATTACCTGAGAGCGGATCGGCAAAATTGATCATGGTAAAGCCCATCTGATAGCCAAGCAATTCCCCTCCAGACTGTATACCCATGAACAGACAATTTACTGCCATGCCCAGGGCGAGTCCCATGACCACTTCACCCAGCACCATGAGGCCCACGTCAAAAGGATGGGCTGGCATGGCCGCCGGGTTGAGGGAAAGATGCGGCCATACCCCCAGGGAAAAAACAAGCGTAGCCGCAGCCTTGACCTGTATGGGAATATTGTTGGTGGAAAAGATGGGCAGCATAAACATAACTATGCTCACCCGCATGATGGTGAGCAGCAGGCTGAGTATGCTGGCAGGATCGTAGTTGAAAATGTCCATGGGTAAAGGCTATGCAAGATTATTGCCATCTGGATTGGTTCCATGCGTCATGTATATCCCGCTTCCTTGGCAAATGCCAGCCTACATGCTGGCAAGGGTGGCAAAACGGCGCATGGTAAGATGGCAGATGGCTATGCCCAGGGCGTCAGACGTGTCCAGTGCCCAGTGTTGTTCTCTGACGTTGAGCAGGCGTTGCACCATAAAGGCCACCTGTGTTTTTTCTGCACGGCCCGTGCCCACGAGAGTTTTTTTTACCAGTGTGGGTTCGTAGTCGTTGATGGGGATGCCGCGAGAGGCCAGTGCCGCGACGGCCACCCCTCTGGCCTGCCCCAGTTTTAGCGCGCTGGCGGCATTTTGGGCGGTGAATACCTGCTCCACAGCGGCCTCATCTGGTGTGAGGCGCGTGAGCACCGAGACAAGATCCTGATAGATGCGGGCCAGTCGGGCAGAAAAATGCTCACCACCTGAGGCAGTACGGATGATGCCACAGTCCACCAGCTGGAGAACACCAGAGACTTCACGTACGACCCCCCAGCCAGTGCGTTGGGAACCAGGGTCAATGCCAATGACAGTAACGGGCAGCATGTCTGTCAGAGCAGAAAGGAGGTGATGACATAGTCTGCCGCAAGTATGAGCACGCAGGAGATGACAACTGCCGACGTGGTGGCATTGCCGACAGCTTCGGGCCCCACACTGTCATGGCGTTTATTGGCCGTGTAGCCCTGATAGCAGCAGATAGTTGTGACAAGCAGGCCGAAGACCACGGCTTTGAGAAAGCCCCCATAGATATCCGTGTGCGTGACGGAACTGGCGACGCGATAGAAATATGCCCCTTCATTGATGTGCAGCATGAGCACACCGGTGAGATACCCTCCCACAATACCAATAACGTCGAAGACGGCTGTCAGCAGGGGAAAGGCGATGAGAGAGGCAAGTAAACGGGGGCTGACGAGGTAGCCCACGGAATTGATGTCCATGACATCAAGCGCGTCTATTTGATCTGTAATGCGCATGACGCCAATTTCCGCAGTCATGGAGGAACCGGCCCGGCCTGTGAGCATAATGGCAGTGAGTACGGGGCCCAGTTCGCGGATGAGTGAGAGCGAGACGGCAGAGCCCAGCATGCCAACTGAGCCGAACTGCACAAGCGTGTAATACCCCTGCAGGCCCAGCACCATGCCGCAGAAGATGCCGATGAGCATGATGAGAAAGAGGGACTTGGCACCGATGACGTAGAGCTGGTTAACCGTACGCGGCACTATTTTGGTGCCACTGGTGAATATCTGCAGGAGCCCGTCGGCCATGAACAGGGTGGTGGCACCCAGAGCCCTGACGCGTTCCAGACTGTATCGGCTGAGCAGGCGCAGGTCATTGCCGAACATTCTCAGACCGGGCATACACATCCTCGTTGTTTAGGTGAAAGTCAATGCCGTTTGTTCGCAGTGCCTGCTGTCACAACCTTGCGTGAGAGGAGTACGGGAGCACCAAGCCCCATGGCCTGCAATGTTTTTCGCAGGCTGAGCGCATCGGCATCTGTCCCGTGCAGGCTGACAAGTACCAGCAAGACTTTGCCACTTTTTTGCTTGAATGCGCGTATGCCGCGCTCCTTGAGCGTCAGGCAAAGTTGTGCCGCATCCTTTGACCCCTTGAAAGCAGCCACCTGATATGTGGCGTCATAGATCGGCCCGCCAGCTGGCTGCATTGCCATCCCTGTGGTGGGCATTTGCGCACTTTGGGGCTTGCGGGAAGAATTTTCTTTCTGTTTTCCAGTATCCTGAGAAGAAGCCTGCTGCTGGCCCCAGGCGGCAAGGCCGCTGCCATTGGGGCGGGCAAAGGGATAGGGGGCTTCCCCTGCAGCGTGCTGCGTGGCGGGAGCTTCTGGCTGCTTCTGTGCGCCGTTATCTGCACGTTGCTCCTGGGCAGGATCGGGAGCTGGTGGTGGCGTTGGAGATTTCTCTGCAGAGGGGGCTGATGTGGCTGCATCTGCAGATGACATGATACTCTCCTGCGGCAGCTGTACGGGAGCATTCTTTACGCTGAGGCCGGTCATCTGTTCCAGATGTGCTTCCGGGTTTTGCCCTCGCCCCACCATGAAACCCATGAAGAATGACCATGCGGCAGCCACAAGAAACACGGCGCACAGTAACAGTGTGGCCGGCTTGGACAGATGCAGGGCAAAGCGATTTTTCCCCTCTTCCTGCTGTGCCGTGCTCTTGGTACGTGGTTTGCGCAGTGGCCCCGACATACTGCCGCCCTGTTACATGCTTTCGGGGGCGCTGACGCCAAGTACAAAAAGACCGTTGTGCAGTACCTGACCAACGGCGCGTAACAAGGCCAGACGGGCCATGCTGCGGGGCTGATCGTTCTCCTGGAGTACCTGATGCCTGGCATAATAACTGTGCAGCAGGCCCGACAGCTCCGTAAGGTAGTGGCTGACGTGATGCACCCCGAGTGATTGGGCGGCAGCGCATAGCATGTCGCCAAAGCCGGCAATCTTGCGCAACAAGGCCATATCTTCAGCCGTGTCCAGCGGGGATAACAGCGCGGGAGGCGTAAGAGAAGGCAGGGATATGCCCCTGTCTGCAGCACGGCGCAGCACGGCGCAGATACGTGCATGGGCATACTGCACATAATAGACGGGGTTGTCCATGGTGCGTTGTTTTACAAGATCCAGATCAAAATCCAGAGGGCTGTCACTCTTGCGTGAAAGGAACATGAAGCGTGCTGCATCTGTGCCCACTTCCTTTATGACGTCAGACAGGGTTTCAAATGTCCCTGCGCGGGTGGACATGCTTACGGGCTTGCCCTCACGCAGCAAATTGACGAGCTGGATGAGCACCACGCTGAAGCTTTCCTGTGGCTTGCCCATAGCGGCAATGGCCGCACGCATGCGCGGCACATAGCCATGGTGGTCTGCCCCCCAGACATCTATGAGCCAGTCATAGCCACGTCGGAATTTGTCGTGATGGTAGGCAATGTCAGAGGCAAAATAGGTCAGACTGCCGTCGGACTTGCGCAGTACGCGGTCTTTGTCGTCTCCTAGTTTCTCAGTGGCGAACCAGAACGCATGCTCTTTGTCGTATGTGTGCCCGGCGTTGGAAAGGGCCGCAAAGGCCGTATCCACGGCACCGCCTTCAACCAGTGTTTTTTCCGAAAACCAGAGCCTGTGCTCTACGCGGAAATCGGCAAGATCGCTCTTGATGCCGTCCAGAATTTTGTGCATTGCTGTAGTGTAGCAACGTTCCTGGCCTTCGGCGTCCGGCAGGTCCGTCAAATGCGGGTCTGCTGCAAGCATTTCGCGGGCGATATCCCTGATGTAGTCGCCCTTGTAGTATTCCCCCTCTGCCGGCCAGGTAACAGGCAAATTGCACAGCTCCTTTGCGCGCAGCCAGACAGAAAGACCCAGCAGGCGCATCTGACGGCCTGCATCGTTAACGTAATATTCAGTGTCAACCGTGTAACCGGCCATGCGCAGCAGACGTGCAAGGCTGTCCCCTACGGCAGCCCCGCGCCCGTGCCCCACATGCAAAGGCCCTGTGGGGTTGGCCGAAACGTATTCCAGCAATACCCTGCGGTGAGCTCCAACGGATGTCGTGCCGTAGGCATCCCCGGCAGCTTCCACCTCTGCCACTGTGGTGCGCCAAAATTCCGGCGTAAAGGTGACATTGCAAAATCCTGGGCCGGCGGCGCTTGCTTTGGCTATATCCGGACAGCGCTCCATGAGCTTGCTGGCAAAATTTTCGGCCAGTGCACGGGGAGGAGTTTTGGCTTCGCGGGCCAAAAGCATGGCAGCATTGACCGAGAGGTCGCCGAACGTAACGTCACGCGGCGGTTCAATGACGACCTTGCTGGGCCAGGTCAGCCTCTCGTTTTCTATGATAGCCTTGAGAGCTGTGCGCAGAGTGTCGATGGCGCGCATATGACTTCTACTCCTCAAAGTGCCATGATGATAGTGAGGACATAGGCACTATTACTCCGTGAATGCAAAGGCACTGGCGGCGTCGTGTACCAGTGATACTGAAAAGGTGTCCGGATCTGCCAGTCCGGACAGACACTGCCCCACCATTTTGCCAAGGACGGCCTTGGGGCCAATCTCCAGCCAGTGACGTGCGCCGTCAGTGTACTGATGGCGCAGGGTGTCAATCCATTGTACGGAGGATGTCATCTGCACAAGAACTGCTTCGCGTATGCTTTCTCCGTCACTCAGGGCCAGGCCGTGGGCATTGCAGTACACGGGAAATTTCGGGCGGTTCCAGACAGCCTTGCGCAGCAGCGGGGCAAGCTCTCTGTTAGCTTCGGCCATCATGGGGCTGTGGAAGGCACCGCTGACTTTGAGTTCAACAGCCCGACCCTTGCGTTCCTTGGCCAAACGACCGGCTTCGGCCACGGCGGCCTTGATGCCACTGACCACAAACTGACCAGGGGTGTTGTAGTTGGCTATGCGCAACAGTTCACCTGTGCTGGCAGAGGCTTCATCAACCAGCGCTTCTACGGCAGACTGGTCCAGCTTGAGAATGGCAGCCATGGCTCCCTTGCCTTCCGGATCTGCTTCAGCCATGAGCCTGCCACGCAGGGCTGTCAGTTCCAGTACAGTGTCTGGGCTGAGCACGCTTGCGGCCGCCAGGGAGCAAAATTCTCCCAGACTGTGCCCGGCAGTCCCGCACGGATGCACGCGCCCGGCCAAAGCATTCCAGAGACTCAGATTCATCACGGTCAGCGCGGGTTGCAGTGCCCTTGTGTCGCTCATGGCCTGCTCATCACCATCCCAGAAAATTTCACGCAGGGGCAGGCCGCTGATATGCTCGGCACGCTTCCAAAGCGCCATGGCATCCGGCATGGCTTCAGCCACATCACGACCCATGCCGGGCAGTTGGGAACCTTGTCCGGGAAAAAGCAGAATGGTTTGTTTCATAGGTGACCTCCTGGCGTGCGCACTGCCTGGATAAATAGACATCAAAATCGCAAATCTAATATATACGGTATCCCCGATAGGCTTGCAAGTCCCATGCTGCCGGGATATGAGAAGGCGTAAGATCTATGTCATCGTTGTATGGCGCATAATCCATGGGAAATATCAATGCTGCAGGCCTTGGAGCGGGTGGAACTGTCACGTTTGGTATGTCTTTCAGGTGCCCCGGTGCCTGAATATGCCATGGAGCCTCTGGCAGACTATCTTGACATGCTTTGCAGCTGGAATAAGGGTATGAACTTGGTGGGGCTGCATTCCTGGCAGGATGTGCTGACACGGCTCGTGCTTGATAGCTTTTACCTGGCGCGTTTTCTTGAAAGGCTCGCAATGCCGGCCGCTCCTGTATGCTGGGATTTGGGCTCTGGTGCCGGATTGCCCGGTATTCCACTGCGCATGGCCTGGATACGCGGAGCGTATTATATGGTCGAAGCACGCGAAAAACGCGCACTGTTTATCTCTCATATGCTGGCACGGCTTCGACTGCCTCAGACCTATGTCTTCCGGGGAAGGGCGGAGCAGTTTTTTCAGGAGCAGCCAAGAGCGGCAGATTGCATTGTAAGTAGGGCCTTCATGCCATGGCGGCAGCTGCTGGATTTTACGGCAGAGCATGTGCAACCCGGAGGGTTTGTGATCATTCTGGCAAATGATGCGGCTCCTGAACAGCCGCCCGTATCCTGGCGCGTGGCGCTGCAGGAGTCGTACGGGGCGGATGGTAGCATGCGCTATTTTTGGGCCTTGCAGTATGACGGCACGCAACAGGCAGCGGTGCAATAACCAGCAAAGAGTGCGTACATGCCTTCCCTTTGTCCTCAGTCCACAACGTCCTTGCCAATGCCACCGATTGACGGAGCCGACAGTCGTGCATCTTCTGCCCACGATGCCAACGGCAGCGTCATTATGCACAGTGCCGGGGTTGCCCATGTCTCCATGAAGCGTTACTGGGTGCGGGGAGTGTGCTGGGGGCTGGTCACCTTTGCCTTGGCCTTTGGCCTGCGCATGCTCGAATGGCCCTGCTGGCAGAATCCCGAATACCGACTGGGCAGTGAATGGCTGCTCGCCACGCACGATGCCTATACCTGGGTAGCTGGGGCCGAGGGCTTTGGCCTGGCGGTGGGGCATCCTATGGCTGTGATGCTTCAGTGGATGGCGCTGGCCGTCGGTGTTCCTCCTGCCACGGTGGCATTCTGGTTTCCGCCAGTGCTTGCCAGTTGCGTGGCAGTCATTGTCTATGCCTGGGTATGGGCCTTTGGCAGCATGGAAACCGGTGTGGCAGCGGGTGTCCTGGTTTCTCTTTCTCCAGGCTTTTTGGGGCGTACCCTCCTGGGATTTTACGATACGGACCTAGTCACGCTCTTTTTCCCGCTCCTGATGACATTCGCACCAGCCTGCTGGGCCATGCGCTACATGCTTTTGCCCGGCATGGTACTGCGCCGTCTTGCCAAATCTTCCGGGGTCATGGCGGCCCGTCATCTGCTGTTCCACAGCTCGCAGATGGATGACGCAACAACCAGGAGAAACATATGGGCAATCCTCTGCGCTGGCAGTGGATTGTTCTATTGGGCAGCTTTGGGATCATCTCTTGGTGGACACAGGAATGGCATTCGGTCTTTCCTTACCTCATCCGCTACAACGTAGGACTGCTTGCCTGCATGAGCCTTGTTATGGCCCCCCGTGGACGGCGTGCGCTATTGCTGCTGGGCAGCTTGGCCTATGCATTGCCCACGCTGCTGGGTCCGGCAGGTTTTGGCTTTAGCCTGCTCCTGCTCTGGGCTGGCACGCGATCGGGGTTGCGTTTGCGTCGTATGCTCTGTAAGCCGTTGGTGCTGGTGCTGCTCTGGACAGGCGTGGCAGTGATTGCGGTACAGGGGGAGATTTTCACCACCATCGTGAACCATATCAATGCCTATGTTAAGCATACGGGCGATGTGGCAACTACTGGCACAGGGCTTGAACTTACCTATCCTTCAGTGGCGCAGTCCATCATTGAAGTGCAGGATTTGAGCCTGAGCGGCATTCTGGCCTATTTTCATCCGTGGGTGGAGGCTTCGGCTCTGGGGCTGCTGGGGTTTATCCTGGTAGTGGTACGGCGACCAGGGGCGCTTTTTTTGCTGCCGCTCGCAGCGCTGGGACTGTTGAGCACCAGGATGGGCGGACGCATGGTCATGTTTGGCGCGCCAGTCATGGCACTGGGATTGACTTTGCCCATATTCTGGCTGCTGCGACGTGTGTTTAGCCCTGCCTTGCGTGGAGCCATGGTGGGCCTTGCGACAACGCTGCTGGTGCTGTTGTTGTTGGCTGCTCCTTTTGTGGAGCTTATTCCCGCCATGTCACAGGGGCCGGTGATCAACAGGCGGCATGCAGAGGCGCTTTCGCGGGCTCGTTCCATAACGCCGGAGAATGCCACACTCTGGTTGTGGTGGGACTGGGGCTATGCCGCACACCATTTTGCTCGACGTGAGGCCATTGCCGATGGTGCACAGCATGCCGGTCCTTCGCTGTATCTGCCTGCGGCACTCTTTGCCACTGATAGCCCGCGCTTCGCCCGCCAGCTTATCCGGTATACCGCCTCCTGTGGCGGACCTGGCAAGGTGTTTGAAGGCATGGACGGAGTGGCAGCTCAGGCGCTCATGGCGAAGTTGCGTTCCCCAGAGACCTCTCTCATCGAGGCCAAGGGAAAGCAGTATGTAGTGGTCAGCTTTGAGATGTTGCGGCTGGGTTTTTGGATCAGCAATTTTGGCAATTGGAATTTCGTGACCCGTATGGGTGAGAGCGGTGCGCTCTCCATTGTTCCGCAGGCCCTGGCATACAAGCTCAATACCGGCGAGGTGCGGTTGGACGGCAATAACAGTGCTATCTTTGCTTCGTCCATTGCAGTGTTTGAAGAAACGGGCCTCATCCGTCGTGACTATATACGTGAGTGGTTTGATGCGCATCCCGGTGCCAGCAGAGAGACACAGCAGGTATTCCTTTCAAGCAGACGCAACATCAATTTTCTTTTCAACCGTGTGACAGATGAAAAACTCGCCATGGATGCAAGGTTATATGCGTCACTCATGGTGCGCCTGCTGGTGGACAATCCGCAGCATCCTGATATTTCGCCCTATTTTAAGCTGGTGTATGATAATGTCTTTGCCAGAATCTATGAAGTGCTGTAATTGCTGTGACCGGCTTGCCAAAGGCCCCGGCCGAGATGGCTGGGGCCTTTCGTATCATGCAGGAAAGGTCAGAAAGAATTCGTGAATGCGTGTGTCAGGCGTGAGCTCGGGATGGAAGGATGTGGCAAGTATGTTCCCTTGGCGAACAGCTACTGCCAGACCGTTGACCTTGGCCAGTATTGTGACATCATCTCCTACACGGGTGATCACAGGCGCACGTATGAACACCGCCGGTATGGGCGTTGGGCCGAGTACCGGCATGTCGAGGTCGGTCTCGAAACTGTCCACCTGACGACCAAAAGCATTGCGCCGTACCGTTGCATTGAGTGCCCCGATGCGTGGCTGGTCAGAATGTTCAATCTCCCTACACAGGAGGATAAGGCCTGCACAGCTGCCGTATACGGGCATGCCTGTTTCAATGCGTGCACGCAGAGGGGCCAATATACCGCCTTCATTGAGGAGCTTGCCGATGGTCGTGCTTTCGCCGCCGGGGATAATCATTGCGTCGATGCCGTCCATATCTTTGAGCTGACGCACTTCGCATGCGGTAACACCCAGGCGCGTCAGGGCGGCCATATGCTCGCGGAAAGCACCCTGCAGGGCCAGAACGCCTACACGTCTTGCCATTACCAGCCACGCTCCTGCATGCGCTCACCGGCGGGGATGCTGGAAATGTTTATGCCCACCATGGCCTCACCGAGATCACGGGAGATTTCGGCCAGCAAGGCGTAGTCCTTGTAGTTGGTCACGGCCTGTACAATGGCTTTGGCGCGTTTTGCCGGATCACCGGATTTGAATATCCCCGAACCGACAAAAACTCCGTCGCAGCCTAAGTGCATCATCATGGCGGCGTCGGCCGGGGTGGCAATGCCACCGGCGGCAAAGTTGACCACGGGCAGACGGCCTTCCTTGCGTACGGCAAGGCATATTTCCAGGGGAGCTCCGGCTTCTTTTGCAAAATTGGGAACTTCGGCATCAGGCAGAGCACAGAGCTGACGGATTTCATCCATTACCTGGCGGCAGTGCCGTACGGCCTCTACCACGTTACCCGTGCCTGGTTCCCCCTTGGTGCGGATCATGGCCGCACCTTCGGCGATGCGGCGCAGGGCTTCGCCCAGATTGCGGCAGCCACACACAAAAGGTACTGTGAAATCACGCTTGTCTATGTGGTATTTGTCATCTGCTGGCGTCAGCACCTCGCTTTCGTCAATATAGTCCACACCCATGGCCTCCAGAATACGCGCCTCCACGAAGTGGCCTATGCGGGCCTTGGCCATGACAGGAATGCTCACCGTATCCATGATTTTTTTGACGATGGTGGGATCGGCCATGCGGGCCACGCCGCCTGCGGCGCGAATGTCAGCCGGAACACGCTCCAGCGCCATGACGGCACATGCGCCGGCTGCTTCCGCAATCTTGGCCTGCTCGGGCGTTGTGACGTCCATGATGACGCCACCCTTGAGCATTTCAGCAAGGCCTGTTTTCAGGCGCAGAGTACCTTGTTCCATAGTATTACACTCCTTGCTCCGGGGCTGTATGTCCATGTGCGAATGCGTGCATGGCAATGTACGCACACTTATACGCGTCGTCTGCTGCAAGAGCAAGATGAGAGGTTAATGAAAAATAATTTTTATTTTCGATGCATGCCATGATTATGGCTCATTAAAACACAACGTGCCATTTTATGTCCATTCGGAAATATCTTGCTGTTTCTTTACAATGCCGCAGGTAAGAGTTAGAGCTAAAAACGGTAAAAAAATGTACACAAATCATACGAAGGGGTCCCTCACATGGACATACAGATGCTGATTGTTATTGTCTGCATTGCAGCCGCCGTGCTGTATTTTGCGCGGCGTATGTACCGCTCTGTCAAAAGTGGCAAGTGCGCCTGTTGCGATGATGGCAATCAACAGGGTCGTGGCACTGCCTGCAGTTGTGGTTGCACGCAGCGGCAAAAGGTCATTATCACAAAATTTGATGCAGGTAGATAAGGGTAGTCGGTAGATGCTGCCAGTTCTATCATAAATAAAACGATTGCTGTTGAAGGTATGATGTGTGCCAACAGCCTGACGAGCACATGCTGAGCGTGCAAGATGTAATGTATGACACACGGGCCATGCTTGCGCTTCTCTCGTGCTGCAGCTATGCTACGCACTTCGTAAGGAGTGCTGATGAACGAACAACTTCTTGTTGCCCTGCCGTGGTTGCACGATCACATGCCCGGTGCCGCCGGTCCACGTTGGGATTCGGCTCTGCGCTTGTGGCCCGGCCTGCCCAACGCTCCAAAGGCCGGCTGGTTGTGCCCCGATACTTATCCTTTTTCGCCACAAGAAGCGGCAGCCTGTGCAGAAGATTTGCGCAATATGGGGGAGGCAGCGCTCTCCGGCATGCCCGTAGTGACAGCAGCATCGGATAATGCTGCTGTTGTGCGCCATATGGCAGAAAACGTCCTGCTTGCTGGTTTTGACCTTTCTGACGGCAATTTGGCCACCGCCCGAGCAGCAGAGGTTGCCCACAGGGAACTGCTGGCGCGTCAGCAGGCGCAAAAGACGCTGCTTTGGGCCTGGCAGCAGGAAGAGCGTTTGCTGGAGCTCTCTCAACTGGCGGAGCATTTTGCCAGCACTGCCGATGGCCTTACGGCGACGCTGAGGCCAGAGCCGGACAGGGACGGGCTTGGAACTGATCCCCTGACAGAGGATTTGGTCCGTCTGTCTACCCCCATTGCACTGGATATGGGCTTGGCGCCTGCCTGGCGTGTTGTGGTTGGCAATGCCCTTTTCTTTTTGCCGCCCAATGCCGCCATTGCCATGGAGGGTTCCTTGCGTGAAAATGCCCTTGAGGAACTCGATTTTTCCCTTGAGTCCCGGTGGTTGTCGGCGCTCGAAGATGCAGATGGCCTATGTACCCTGGAGATACGCGCTCCTGGCTGGAAGCTGCTTGGACATACCCGTCCCACGGGGCAGACTGCTCTTGATGCCGAGCGGCTGTGGCTTGCTTGGAGGCGGGCAGCATGAGTTCCGTGTTGTTTCCCCACGGTCTCGCCGGCGTGATTTTTGACTGCGACGGTGTGATGATTGACTCGCGTGAGGCCAATAATACCTTTTACAACAAGGTGCTGGCCTTTTTTGGCCTGCCGCCCATGACCCGGGAACAGGAGGAGTACTGCTTCATGGCCACGGGCAAGCAGGCATTGCTCCATATTGTGCCGCCCAAACTGCACGGTCAGATCGGCTACGTCGTGTCCAATGTTGTCATCTATGATCGTGACATCGTGCCCCTGTTACGTCTGCGCCCGGGCTTTACATCCTTTATTGACAACCTGCGGAGCAGGGGGGTGCGCATGGCCGTACATACCAACCGCACTCTGCATGGCATACAAACGGTTCTGGACATTTTTTCTCTGCCCTCCTATTTTAGTCCCGTGGTTGCGGCAGATACAGCTGCTCCTAAGCCTTCGTCTGAAGGGGTGTTCCGCATCTGTGAGGACTGGGATTGTATGCCCAGGTCTGTTCTTTTTGTGGGCGACAGTGGGCATGACAAGGCTGCTGCCGAGGGGGCCGGGGCCGTTTTTGCAGCCATGGGTGGCAGCGAACTGCAGGGACAGATACGCGCAGAGAATTTTGAAGAACTGCGCACAAAACTAGAAGATTGTCTGCCGCCACCCGCAGGGCGATAGCTTCACACTGTGGGAGAGCGCCACAATGACATAAACGTCTCGCCGGAGGACGCATGATTGTGCTTGCCAATACCCTTAGCGCCATTGCCATGGTACTGGGTGGCGTGTTGAACCTCTATTTTTGGATTGTCATCATAGCTGCGCTCCTTACCTGGGTGCGGCCCGATCCTTACAATCCTATTGTCAGAGCCTTGCGCACATTGACGGAGCCGGTTTTTTACCTTGTGCGCAAGTGGTTGCCATTCACCTACACCAGCGGCATGGATTTTTCGCCGCTCGTGGTATTGCTTGCCATTGAACTTTTTAATCGCATAGTGGTTGTTTCTCTGGCTCAGTATGCGATGACGCTCCAATGACGAGAAACCATATCGTTGTTGTGGCCGGATTATTTTTTCAAGGATACCGCATGTCACAAGGCGCGGAGAGTGGGCATTTGCCCCGGAACATTTAACACAGGAGATTTCTTATGGATCAGCACGAACTGGAATTGCTGGAAAAGTATGCTGCAACTGATCCGGACCTGAAATCCCTTTGGGAAGATCATGTACTTTACAGTAAGCAGGTGGACAAGCTGGCGACAAAGTCTTTTCGTACGCCCACAGAAGAACAGACGCTCAAACAGTTGAAGAAGCAGAAGCTTGAAGTCAAGACACAGTTGATAGAAAAGCTTGATCGGCTGAAAAATCAGTAGATTGTCTGTTTGACACATTGCCGTAGGCACGTTTTGGCAGCAGCCGTAACTGGTTTTGCTGGTTTACGGATGGTGACAGCATAGATAAGCCGTACGGATGGCTACAGCGAGATATTTGCTTCGCGTTGAGAGTATCCTATTGCTGTCTTTATTCGTGGCTTCCTTCGTTGCGACGGCTAAAGGTAGGAACAGTTATGGAATGTACCGGTGCGCAGATTCTCCTTGAATCACTAAAAAGAGAAGGGGTAGACGTGCTGTTCGGATATCCGGGCGGTGCAGTTATTACCATTTATGATGCTTTGCCGCAATTTCCAGAGCTGCATCATATCCATGTCCGACATGAGCAAGGGGCTGTGCATGCTGCTGATGGCTATGCTCGTGCGTCTGGCAAGACAGGCGTCTGCCTGGTAACATCAGGCCCCGGTGCCACCAATACGGTCACGGGCATTGCCACTGCCTATTGCGATTCCATCCCGCTGGTCGTGTTCACGGGGCAGGTGCCTACCCATCTTATAGGCAACGATGCCTTTCAGGAAGTGGACATCGTGGGCATTACCCGCCCTTGCACCAAGCATAACTTCCTGGTCAAGGATGTGACCAAGCTGACCCTGACCATACGTCAGGCCTTCTATCTGGCGCGTTCCGGCAGGCCCGGCCCCGTACTGGTGGATTTGCCCAGCAACGTCATGATGGCTAAGACCGAATTCGTCTGGCCGGAAGAAATCTCCATGCGCAGTTACAATCCCACGTACAAACCCAATCTCAACCAGCTGCGACGCGCTGTGGAAGAACTTGCCCAGGCAGAACGTCCTGTGCTGCTGGTCGGGGGCGGTGTAATCATGTCCAATGCAGCCGCGGCGCTGACAGACCTTGCCCGTAAACTGCATATCCCGGTGGCATGCACGCTCATGGGGCTGGGGGGCTTTCCAGCCACAGATCCCCTGTGGCTGGGCATGGTGGGTATGCATGGCACCTATGCCGCCAACATGGCCATAAATAATGCTGATGTGCTTATGTGCGTGGGAGCGCGATTTGACGATCGCGTCACAGGCAGACTCGCAGGCTTTGCGCCCAAGGCGCGTATTGTACATATTGATATTGACCCCACTTCCATTCGTAAGAATGTAGAGGTGCATGTGCCCGTGGTGGGGGACTGCCGTCTGGCTTTGGAGGGCATGGCCGAGATCTGTGCTGCAAAACTGGCAGATATGAACTGGCACGATGCCTATGCCTCCTGGCTTGCCACGGTGGACAACTGGAAAACTGACAAACCTTTATCGTATCAGAAGGGGAATGTCATCAAGCCGCAACAGGTGGTGGAAGAGCTGTACGCTATTACTGAGGGTGATGCCGTTATTACCACTGAAGTGGGTCAGCACCAGATGTGGGTGGCACAATTTTTTGCCTTTAACGAACCACGCACGTTGCTCACCAGCGGGGGACTGGGCACCATGGGCTATGGCTTTCCCGCGGCTATGGGGGCACAGATCGCCCTCCCCGGGAAAAAGGTCATTGCGGTGGCAGGTGACGGCTCTTTGCAGATGAATATTCAGGAAATGGCCACTATTGTTGCTAACAGGCTGCCCGTCAAGGTAGTTGTTCTTAACAACCGTTATCTTGGTATGGTACGGCAATGGCAGGAACTTTTCTACCACCGCAACTACAGTTCCACCGACATGGAGGCTCAGCCGGATTTTGTAAAACTGGCCGAAGCCTACGGAGCCGAGGGCTATCGTATCTCCGATCCTGCAGAGCTCAGACCAGTGCTGGAAAAGGCTCTGGCATCACCTAACCCCGCCATTATTGACGTGGTCGTGGACCGGGAGGAAAATGTGTATCCCATGGTGCCTGCCGGTGCGGCACTGGATGAAATGCTGCTTGTGTAAGGGGGACGGTTATGCAACGACATGTGCTTTCCGTACTGGTGGAGAATGAACCGGGAGTGCTTTCCCGTGTGGCGGGGCTGTTCAGTGGCCGTGGATTTAACATCCATTCGCTCAATGTGGCCCCGGCTCTGGAGGAAGGTGTTTCCCATATGACGATCACCACTGATTGCGACAGCCTGATTTTGGAGCAGATCATGAAGCAGCTCCACAAGCTCGTCTCAGTCATCAAAGTGGTGGATTATGCAGACATTCCCGCCGTCTCCCGTGAGATGATGTTTGTCAAGGTGCAGGCAGAAGGTCTCATGCGCGGTGAGTTATTGCGCACTTGTGAGATTTTTCGCTGCAAGGTAGTTGACGTCAGCCTCAGTGAGATGACCATTGAGGCCACAGGCGACCATGAAAAACTGGAAGCTATCCTGAACCTGCTGCAACGCTTTGGCATCAAGGAAATTGCCAGAACAGGAGCGGTTGCCATGCGCCGTTCCATGAAGATAGAGTGAAGGAGGATGTTCTTATGAAAGTGTACTATGACAAAGATGCTGATCTCGCCTGCCTGAAAAATAAAACCGTGGCCGTCATCGGCTATGGCAGCCAGGGCCACGCCCATGCCCAGAATCTGCGCGATTCCGGCGTGAAGGTAGTAGTGGGTCAACGCCCAGGTGGTGCCAACTACGAACTGGCCAAGGAACATGGCTTTTCACCCGTATCAGCCGCAGAAGCTGCCAAGCAGGCTGATTTGATCATGATTCTGCTGCCTGACGAAGTGCAGGCTGCTGTCTATGAGCAGGACATTAAGCCTAATCTGACTGCAGGCAAGGCCTTGCTGTTTGCCCATGGTTTCAATATCCATTTTAGCCAGATACAACCGCCCAAAGATGTGGATGTCTTTCTCATCGCCCCCAAGGGACCTGGGCATCTCGTGCGCCGCACCTTCACAGAAGGCGGCGGTGTGCCTTGCCTGGTGGCCATTGAACAGAATGCCACTGGCAAGGCCCTGGAGACGGCCCTTGCCTATGCCAAGGGCATTGGCGGTACCCGCGCCGGTGTAATCGAAACCAGCTTCCGTGAAGAAACGGAAACAGATCTCTTTGGTGAGCAGGCAGTGCTTTGCGGCGGCATCTCAGCTTTGATCAAGGCCGGGTTTGAAACACTGGTGGAAGCCGGCTACCAGCCGGAAATGGCCTATTTTGAGTGTATGCACGAAATGAAGCTCATTGTGGACCTGATGTATGAGGGTGGCCTCTCACGCATGCGTTATTCCATCAGCAATACAGCTGAATACGGTGACTATGTTACCGGCCCCCGTTTGATCACCGAGGCCGTGAAGAAAGAAATGAAGGCTGTGCTGAAGGACATCCAGAGCGGTAAATTTGCCAAAGACTTCATCTTGGAGGCTCGTGCCAAGTATCCCATGTTTTTGACAACGCGCCGCAATGAGGCCAACCACCAGATTGAGCAGGTGGGCAAGACTCTGCGCGATATGATGCCCTGGCTGAAGAATAAGAAATTGTCATAGTCAGAGGAAATGTAAATATTTTTTCAATGATGAAGGAAAACCCATAAAGTTATCTGTCATTCGTCCGAAAAAACCTTAAAAAGCCGCAGGGATGCGGCAAAGGAGTGGACCATGGACGGAATGATGGAAGTTGTGGGGATAGCTCAGGATATGCAGGCGCAGAAGCTTCAGATGCAGAAGGCCGTTACCGGTGCTAGTCTGACCAAGGAAGCTATGGAGTTTCAAGGCAGTATGGTCAATGCGATCATTTCCGGCGGAGATCAGGCCATGGAACAGATGCGTAGTGCAGGGCTAGCCGCACAGGGCATTGGCGGCAAGCTCAATGTCATGGCATAGATGCCTGTTACGGATAGCGATAGAACAAATGGGAGCGCCCCCGGTGAAAACCGGGGGCGCTCCCGCTACAAACAAACAAAGGATTTTTTATGAAAAAGGTTCGCGCTCTTGTGTGCATGCTTGCACTGCTCTCCAGCTTTGTTCCCGTCCATAACGCTCTGGCCGCGGCACCCGATCCTGTTGTCAAGTTGACTACCAGCATGGGTGAGATTGTCGTGCGCCTGGATGCACGCAAGGCACCCATCAGTACGGCCAACTTTGTGCAGTATGTCAAGGCTGGTTTCTATGACGGCACGGTATTTCACCGTGTCATCAAGAATTTCATGATTCAGGGCGGTGGGCTTACTGCGGAACTGAAGCCGCAAAAGTCTGCGCGCGCGCCCATACGTAACGAGGCGGATAACGGCCTGCGAAATAAAAAATACACTATAGCCATGGCCCGGACCAATGAGCCGCATTCAGCCACATCGCAATTTTTCATCAACGTGAAGGATAACGATTTTCTGGATTTCAAGAGCCAGACGCCGCAAGGCTGGGGATATGCCGTATTTGGCAAGGTCATCAAGGGGCAGGACGTGGTGGATGCCATTGCTGCGGTGCAGACCGGGAAAAAGAGCTATTATGAAGACGTTCCCGTGAAAACTGTCGAGATCAAGAAAGCGGAGATGGTAGAATAGCCTTTGTGGCAGGACTGAATCCTAGTGGTGGTACGGCACATTGTGCAGGATACATTCGGCACGGTAGAGCTGCTCCAGCAGGACCACTCTGGCCAGCTCATGGGGCAGTGTCATGTGCGAAAGGCTAATGCACAGTCGGGCCTTGCGCAGCACTGCTTCGTCCAGCCCCCAGGCTCCACCAACAATAAAACAGGCCCGTCCTCGTCTGTCTGTATCTGCCTCGCGCAGCAGGGCAGCCAGTTGTGGTGAGGTGAAATGCCTGCCATGTTCGTCCAACACAAAAGGGATGTCTTCAGATGTCAGGGCTTCCAGAATGCGGCGCCCTTCGAGGGCATTGCGTTGTGTTGCCGGCAGAGCAGCGTCTGCGTCGCGCACATCGGTCAGGACGAGCCTGCGCCAGTGGGAGAGCCGTTCAGTATAATGGGTGGCAGCGTCTCTAAAAAAAGGAGCCTTGAGTTTGCCCACGCATATGCAGCGCAAGGACTTGCCTGCCATGTCTTCCCGCCTGTTATCTGCTGCCGTTTCCGCCGGTTTTGATCTCAGCCGTGCTGCGCATCTGCTGCGGGCTGGCGGCGTGGTCATATTCCCCACAGAAACATTGTATGGGCTGGGTTGTATCGCCACCAACGCCGATGCCGTGGCACGAGTGTATCAGCTGAAACGGCGTTCCGTCCATAAGCCTTTGCCCCTGTTGGCAGCCGATACAGCACAAGTAAGTGCTGTGGCCGACCTTGATGGCATGCCGCCTGGTTTGTACGCTTTCTGGCCGGGGCCGCTCACTGTATTGCTGCCCGGCCGGCAATCCTTGCCATCGGCATTGAAAGACGTTCATGGACGCGTTGCCGTGCGCGTTACTTCCCATCCCCTGGCGGCAGCCCTGGCCCTTCAGGCCGGCGGCACGTTGACTGCCAGCAGCGCCAATCTCAGTGGCCTGCCCGCCGTACGGCGGGCAGGGGAGCTTGACCCGTCCTTGCTGTCTGCTCTGGCAGCGTGCTGTGACGGCATGATGGCTGACCCTGCGCAACATGGCACAGGTGCCGCAGTGCACACCATACCCA
>CAJOMG010000054.1 GCA_905235595.1 uncultured Desulfovibrio sp.
ACTCACGTTCAGCGAGCCGCCGTGTGGTCCACGCTTGTACCGTGCAACCAGCCAGGCTGCCAGATCCTCCACCACACTGGGGCGCACCCGACTGTCTTCCGTAACCTTCGGCATCACCTGTGGTGTGCCGTACTGTGGTGCATTAGACGGCCCAGTCATGGTCTGTTCAGACGTCCCCTGGCCGGCTATCCTCTGTCCGGTAACGCTCTGTCCGGCAATCTCCTGACCAACCATCGTCTGACCGGCAGTCTTGTGATCACCTGTATTCTGGCCGATCATCCCTTGATCGGCAGGTCCTTGTGCACCCGCATCCTGCCCCGATACCGCACTTCCAGAATTGGCCTGAGTGGCAACCTCACTTGTGGGCATACTTCCCAATGAACCTTGCACCGTCTGCCCTGCCAGCGTGCCAGGCAAGGTCATGGGGTTCGTCACAGATGGAGGAGGTGGAGGTGGTGCTTCACGCAAAAAATCTCCGGCGCCAGCCAACATTGTGCCATCAGTGGCATTATCTATGGCGTTGGCAGCCTCCTCGCGCCAGCGCAAACGCGTATCATTATCGCGTGTAAGCCAAAAAGCGGCACTGCCCACCAACAGCACGGCTACTATGGCCAGTATGGTAATCTTGTACACACCAGCCCGTGCAGGGTCCGGCTTGGGCAGTTCCGCAATCCCCGGCACACTCTGGATTTTTCTTTGTAATTTCATATTCTCTCCTGCTGTGTATCAGCAAACATCATTTAGCGGTATGCCGTACACCATTTGTCTAATAACATTGCAGCGCATCACTGTGAAGAGTTTTTCCAGAAGCATTCTTGACAGTTTCCAAAGTAATTCGCGGTTTTCTCTGGCCGTCCGACACATTGATTCCTTACGATGCAATGTCTATAATGGATGAAAGCTCACATCAAAAACGCCATTGCGCGATAACGAGGCGCACTATGCTGAACCCTCCTAACATTCTCACCATTGCCGGTTCCGATTCCGGCGGAGGTGCTGGCATTCAGGCCGACCTGAAGACCATCATGGCGCTGGGTGGCTATGGTATGAGTGTCATCACGGCACTGACAGCACAGAACGGGCTTGGGGTCTCGGGCATTCATGCACCCGATGCGGAATTTGTAGCACTGCAGCTGCGTACTGTGCTGGAGGGATTCCCTGTTACGGCTGCCAAGACAGGCATGCTCTTCTCAGCACCCATTATCCACGCAGTGGCCCAGGGGTTGCGAGGTCGAACCTTCCCGCTGGTAGTGGACCCCGTTTCAGTGAGTCAGAGCGGCAGCCGTCTGCTGCAGGAAGAAGCCATTGTCGCCCTGAAGCAGGAAATGCTGCCAGGATGCGATCTTCTCACCCCCAACCGTCCGGAAGCAGAAATGCTCACAGGCTTGCGCATCAACTCCGGCGAAGATGCTGCTGCCGCAGGCGAGAAGCTTTTATCACTGGGGGCCAAAGCCGTACTCATCAAGGGTGGCCATATGGAGAGTACTGTCATGGTCACCGACTGCCTATGCATGCCCGATCAACCCGCCAAATTTCTGCCGCAAGCCAAGGTGGAAACAAACAACAACCATGGTACTGGCTGCACACTTTCGGCAGCTATTGCCACCGGTCTTGGCAAGGGTCTGCCCCTGCAGGCCGCCGTTGCCAGAGCACAGGAGTACCTCAATCTGGCGCTTCGTAGAAGTTACGCTCCGGGTAAGGGCTGCGGCCCGGTCAACCATGCGGCAGGGTTACGGAGTTGATACCTGTAGCATGGCTGCATTGCCTGAAGGCTTTCCCCGCAAAAGCTTAACCGGCTTTGGCCTGGTGTTTGCATTTTCATCCTCGGCGGCCAGAATGTCAAAAAATGGGCAGTAGTTATGCCTTTTCATTTCAAAATGCAAAAAGTGCTCGAATACCGAGAGCAGC
The DNA here is from genome assembly GCA_905235595.1 of uncultured Desulfovibrio sp. GTDB lineage: Bacteria > Desulfobacterota > Desulfovibrionia > Desulfovibrionales > Desulfovibrionaceae > Desulfovibrio. The sequence continues at coordinate 1,909 of CAJOMG010000054.1, forward strand.
TGGAAGAAGAAGCCAGGGTTGACCTTGCTCTGAAGCAACAGAAACTGGATGCAGCCCGTATACGTTTTGAGGAACTCAAACTGGAGTTGCGTGAGGCGGAGGCACAACGCAATGCAGCATCGCTAAAACCGGCAGGTGAGCGCTGGCTTGCAGAACAATACGTCAAGGGACTGCGCAGCGATGTGGAAGCCGCTGCCCTGCAAACTCGCATGCTGCAGCAACTTGTGGACGAAGCGCGCAAGCTTCTGGCGGCCCGAGCCATGGACAAAAAGCTGTTGGAAAAGCTCAAAGAACGCCAGAACAAACACTACCTGCGTGAGGAATATCTGAAGGAGCAACGTGTCAATGACGAAACAGCCACACTCCGGTACAAGGCTACGGCTCTCTAAGCTCTTTCACTGGCTTGCGGTGCTCTGCTTTATCAAGCTTTCCATTCTCGGAGCGCTGCTGCTTGATCTGCCTCTGCCTTCATGGCTGGGAGGAGAAGAGCACCCGTCCTCACTACAAAAACAGATATCAGTTGCCACCGCCCCTGCAGAAAACGACAGCAAAGCTCCGTCTCCTCGCCCCGATCCTGTCACTGAAGCGAACTCGCATCAGGCCTCGACCTCGTTGTCTGTACCTTCTGCGCTACAAGGGCAAAACACAGCGCCTGTGTACAGCAATGCAGTTCATAGTCCGCAGGGAGCAGAAGCGGCACGGCTCGCTGCCGCCACGCGCCCACGTGACAACAGTGACGCGCAGCTGACAGACGCGGCCTTGCCCGCGCCTCTTATCCGTGCGGGGGTACCCAGCGGCACAACCACAGCTGATGTAAAAAATTCCGGCGCATCTTCAGCCTTTACCCAGCATATGCCCACTCCTGCGGCCCTGCCCGCACCACAGGCGCAACCGGGTATCCAGGCACCTGCTGGCAAACTGCTGCTGGCGTCGGCAACCCCTCATAAAGCCGATGAATCTGATTTACTGGACTTCTTAGGGCTGCGTAACCTGCCCGTGCCAAGCCTAGGGAGCCTGCAGGCTGCCCATGCCGCCGCCCTTGACATGCCTGTCCCTCAAACACCAGGCACTTCATCGCCAACTTCTGCATTTGCTCCACCGGAGCAAGGAGCACCACTCAATATGGCAGGTGCCCCCCCCCTCCCGACAAATATCCCACGAGGTCAGGGGGCAGACGGCGTCCCTCTGTCACCACGCACTAATACTCCCGGCATGCCTTCTGTCCCGTCTCAGGGAGACACGGCTATGCCAGTACCATCCGTACAACGTGGAGGTGCCGCCACTAGCAATGATGCCAACATAAAGGCACAGGAATTATCCCGTCAGCAGCAGGATATCCTCATGCTGCGGCAACAGATGGACCAACGCCTCAAGGACATGCAGAACACTGAGAAAAAAATGCAGGACATGATCCGTGAGGCCAAGGGGCTGGAAAACGAAAAAGTAAAACGCCTCATCCTCACCTATTCCAATATGAAGCCCAAGGCTGCAGCCAAAGCCATGGAAAAAATGGATGAGCGGGTAGCCATTCGCATTCTTTCGGGCATGACACCCAAACAATCCGGAGAAATTATGACATATATGGATGCGACAAAAACTGCCCGGCTTACTGAACTCATCACGCGCATGAGGATTACTGACTGATGCGTCTGCGTCTTTTGCTGGCCTATGTGGGTACCCGCTATAGTGGCTGGCAAATACAGGAAAAACCAGACCCCCCTCTCACCATACAAGGCACGCTGGAACGGGCCCTGCGCAAAATATCGGGAGTGCCTGTCCGGATACACGGCTCAGGCAGGACAGACGCGGGGGTGCATGCTCATGGTCAGGTGGCTCACTGTGACGTGCCAGACGCCAAGGCAGGGCTTCACTGGAGGCAGAGCCTCAATGCCCTGCTGCCCAGCGATATCCGTGTTATACAGGCTGACCCTGCCCCAGCAGACTTCCACGCCCGCAAAGACGCCCTGAACAAAACCTATACGTATCAATTCTGGCAGGAACGGGCCTTTGTTCCTCCTCACCTCATTCCTTTTGTCTGGGCTTGCGGACCTGTAGAGGCCAACACCATGCGCGCAGCACTGCCGCATCTGCTGGGGCAACACGACTTCGCCGGGTTACGGAATACAGGCACTGACGTGGAAAGCAGCCTGCGTACCATCGAAACGGCAGACCTGTGTACCCTGCCCTGCTGCGAACATTTCCCCGAACATGCCCCCATGCTGCGCCTCACAGTCACCGCTGACGGTTTTTTGAAACAGATGGTGCGTAACATAGCCGGCCTGTTGGTAGCCTGCGGGCAAGGCAAAATCCACCCTCAGTGTATTCCGGCACTGCTGGCCGCACATGATCGCCAGGCCGTTCCCGCTGTAACCGCCCCGCCCCAAGGGCTAACCCTTGTACGGGTAACCTATCCAAAACAGGAGAAAGGAACATGAAAAACACGACCGTTGTCATCAAATATGGTGGTCATGCCATGGAAAGGCCCGAACTCAGCGCGGCTTTCGCTGCCGACCTGACAACACTGTGCAAACAGGGAATGCGCGTTGTAATCGTGCATGGTGGTGGCCCACAAATTTCGGCTCTGCTGCAGCGTCTTCATATCGAGAGTCATTTTGTGAATGGCCTACGCATCACAGACGCAGCCACCATGGAAGCCGTGGAGATGGTGCTCTGTGGGCAGGTGAACAAAGCCGTGGTTGGCGAGCTGACTCAGCACGGCACGCGGGCTGCCGGCATCTCTGGCAGAGACGGAGGGCTCCTGCAGGCGCACATCAAAGAACCGACACTGGGCTTAGTGGGTGCTATAGACGATGTAAATCCGGCACTCCTGTGCTGCCTCTTGGACGCTGGTTTTGTACCAGTGGTAGCACCCGTGGCTTCAGGACCAGAAGGACAGGCTCTGAATATTAATGCGGATACAGCCGCTGGTGCACTAGCCGGGGCTCTGGAAGCTGAATATTTTGTGCTTATTTCAGACGTGCCCGGGGTACTGGACGCCAAAAGCAGGCTGCTAACCGCCCTGAACAGGGAAGAAATTGAGAAGCTGCGTGCGGAAGGGGTCATCAGTGGGGGAATGATCCCCAAGGTGGAGGCATGCCTGTATGCTCTGGATGCAGGCTGCCATCACGCCCTGATCCTGGATGGGCGTGCTCCATCGAGCCTGCGCCGCTACCTGCTGGATGACGCCCCGCTCGGCACCGTTATCAACCAGTAGGCTCCCACATAATGACAAAAAGCCGCACTAGACGGTAATGGAGGTCGCCACAAAGGCACCAGGGGCAAGTGCTGTGGGCATGACCCCTCGCATATACATATCCGCGTATGCCTGCGCGGCATGCGCCTGTTCCCGAGCATGCATATGGGCATTGTTCCATTCTTCCTCGCCCACGATCTCCGGGGTGACAACAGCGGCATCAGGGGCATCAACAGCAGGCACTCCTTGCCCATGACCAGTTACGTCCTGAACGCGATTTGTCCCCTGCTCATCAGCCTCTCGCCGATTCGCCCTTTGTTCGTCACGTGCGGCCTCAGCAGACATGGCAGCAGCCTCAGCTGCAACCTGCCTGTCGTGCCCTGAGGGCTGCCCGGGAGCCGTGGCAGCCCGGCGCACCTGGTCAGCCTTCTGCTGTGTGGCTTCGGGATCACCGGGCACAGCCGAGACATCAATATCCACGTGACCGCCGATGGCATATTGCTTGCCATCCGGTCCCTTCTGATAGGTATAGTGCGGACCGCCGTTGACAAACTGCCCTCCAGCTGCCATATGCGCGCGCTCGTGGGCACGCACTTCAGCATCCCGCTGCTTGAGCTCGCGAAGCTGTGCCTCGGCCTCCAGGCTCAAGCCAAGGCTATCCCCGCCTGCAGAATTCTGAGAATTATCCCCCCGGGTTGCACCGGCAGGGAGCGCAAAACGCTTCTCCTGACGACCTCCGTCTTCTGTGGTTACCAGACCTGTTCCAGACATGCCGGTAACGGATACAGGCCGCGCAGTGATGCTCTGCAATGCGTCGATCATAGTTTCTCCCCAAAACAGTAGGCACTACGGCTCTCTCTGCAATATCGGCAGATATGGAGAAAAACTTGAGGGGTATTTTAAAAAAAAATCAAAACTTTTGTTCCTCAAACAGAGGCGCAACCTTATCCTTCTCTGAAAGAATTGGCTTCCTCACAGGCCAGATAACGCCCACATGAGGATCGTTCCAGCGTATGGCTCCCTCATCATCAGGACAATAGTACGCCGTACACTTATAGTGAAAATGGGCGACCTCGCTTGTCACTGCAAAACCATGCGCTAAACCTGGCGCAATCCAGAGCTGCCACTGATTATCCTGTGTCAACTCCACGCCGTACCACTTGCCAAAGGTAGGTGACCCGCGTCGGATGTCCACAGCCACGTCAAATACACTGCCCAGTGACACACTCACCAGTTTGCCCTGGGGATGCGTTCTCTGAAAATGCAGACCACGCAAAGTACCATAACGCGATTTTGAGTGGTTATCCTGCACAAAAGGCAAATCAATGCCCACCGATGCATAACGCTCCTGCTGCCAAGTTTCTACAAAATATCCTCGAGTATCACCCCACACCTTGGGCTTGACAAGCATAACACCTTCAATGGGCGTTTTTTCTACTTCCATTGTCCTATCCCCGTATCTACCAATTCCAACAGATATTGCCCGTAGCCCGTCTTGGCCATGGGTGCAGCCAACCTGCGCACATCGTCAGCGCTAATATAGCCCTTGCGCCAGGCAATCTCTTCAAGGCAGGCCACTTTAAGGCCCTGTCGCTTTTCCACGGCCTGCACAAAGGCCCCGGCATCCATAAGAGAATCATGGGTGCCTGTATCCAGCCAGGCAATGCCACGCCCCATAAGCTCCACATGCAAGTCTCCACGTGCGAGGTAGGCATTGTTCACGTCCGTGATTTCCAGTTCTCCGCGAGCTGAGGGACGCACCGTGCGGGCGATATCCAGCACACTGGCATCATAGAAATACAGCCCGGTCACTGCAAAGTTGGATTTGGGCTGCTCAGGTTTTTCCTCAATACTCACAACGCGTCGCTGAGCATCAAACGCAACAACCCCATAGCGTTCAGGATCGCGCACATGGTAGCCAAAGACAGTAGCTCCACGTCTGCGTGCCATGGCATCACTGATGAGATTGGGAAGCCCACTGCCAAAAAAGATGTTGTCTCCCAGCACGAGACATGTATTGCAGCCCGCTATATGGTCTTCAGCCAGCAAAAAGGCCTGAGCCAAACCTTCGGGACGTGGTTGTACCACATATGTAAAATGGCATCCCCACTGGGAGCCGTCGTGCAGCAATGCCTCGTAGAGAGGCAGATGTTCTGGCGTGGAAATGAGGCAGATATCCCTTATGCCCGCCATAAGTGGAATCGCCAGTGAATAGTAGATCATAGGCTTATCATAAATGGGCATGAGCTGTTTACTCACGCTTAGTGTCAACGGGTACAAGCGGGAACCAGAGCCACCAGCAAGGACAATGCCTTTCCATGAAACATCATTTGGCATCAGTCTACCGTTCTCCAAAGTTAATCGTTAGGCATGCAACTTGACAATATTATGTGGCAGTCATGCCACATACGTACACCGCAAAAGGTATTATATGGTAACCAAAGAGTTGGAAGTTGTGAAGCCAGTCCACTTGTTATCCGTATTCCCCTATCTCACTGCCCATTGCTGTTATCCTGTTTTCCACAGCACACATTGCAGTAATTCTGCAATGTGTGTATGCTACAGAAATTGTAAGGACGTAATAATGGATGACACGAGCATGCATTGCCTCATGACATGGCACGGTATGCAAACAATAACCTTCAACGCGGATTGCGGAGATGTGTCATGGACAACGTAGCGAATACAATAAAAAATGAGCCTCAGGCACAGACAGCAGCAGAGGATGTCACACCAAAAGCGCATGGAAATGACGAACAGCAGGATACCCTCCTCGACATACAGGAGCTGGTCGACAATACGCCTGATCTCACAGCATGCCCTCTGGAAGAGGCAATTATGATATGCGGTGCCACAGGAACATGGTCAAAGATGACCAAAGTACAGCTCAAACTGGCCAATGACCCCTTAAAGGCATTTGAAATGCTCAACAACGCACAATACACGGCCATGCGTGAATACTACAACCACAGGCGTATTACAGATGGGATTGAGGAAGCAAACGCCTTTTGGGAGTGAAAGAGCACGCCTGTTATTTTCTCCAAAGAGGGCAAGGCTAAGTGCCCTACCCCCGTTCCTCACCGTATCTATCTCTGAAAACTAACAGCTCTACAGCTGCGCTTCGAAAAATGCCTTGTAAGCTTGTTTTGTGGCGTATACATCGGCAATACTGGCGAGTTCAAAGGGACTGTGCATAGAGAGAATGGCAGGGCCAAGATCTATGACACGCATGCCATAGGCCGCTAGAAAAAGAGCTACCGTACCTCCACCGCCATGGTCCACTTTGCCCAGTTCCGCGGCCTGCCAGGCAATACCCTTGGCATTGAGCAGCCCACGCAACGCAGCAAAAAATTCAGCATCTGCCTCACTGGCACCATATTTGCCTCGTGACCCTGTGAACTTACAGAATACTGGCCCATAGCCAAGTTGAGCCGCATTCTGTTTTTCATGCACATCTTGATAATCAGGGTCTAAAGCGCCATTTACATCAGCTGAAAGGGCACACGTTTCAAAAAGTACATGTGAGGGATTAACATCGGGACTCCATGCACTGACTAGATCTTCAACACAATACTGCAGGAAACGTGAAGAAGCGCCCGTTGCTCCGTCAGAACCGATTTCTTCCTTATCCCAGAACATGACAGCAATGCTGCGACCAGGGCCTTCGGCTTCCAGCAGAGCTTCCAGAGCTGTGAATATGCAAATGCGGTCGTCCTGACCATAGCCACCTACCAAGGATGCGTCAAAACCCACAAAATGGGCAGGACCGGCCGGCACAGCCTGCAATTCCGCAGTGATGAAATCCTCTTCTGCAATACCGTACTTGCGATATAGCAAATCAAGCAGCTGGGTTTTAATTGGATCTTTGTGTTCATCCCCCCTGCCACCTTTTGCCTTTTTGGAAAAGCCGTGTGCCAAGATAATATTAAGCTTTTCAGCATCAAAGGCTTCGTTAACGGGTTGTTTCACCTGTTGCTGTGCGAGGTGTGGCAGCAAATCAGCGATACAAAAAACGGGTTCTTTTGGGTCTTCACCAATAGTTATGGGCAGGGTTTGCCCATTATCGCGCACCACAACACCATGAAGTGCCAACGGCCGTGCCAACCATTGGTATTTGCGTATCCCACCGTAATAGTGGGTCTTGGCCTGCGCCACACTGGCCTGTTCAATAAGCGGACGCTGTTTAAAATCAAGCCTGGGACTGTCGGCATGCGCCGTCACAAGGGCCAACCCCTGGGTAAGAGGCAGCGAACCACGACGTGCTGCAAACAGGGCCTTGCCGCGCAAAGGACGTACAACACAATCTTTTGTGAAATCTTCTGAGTACCCGTGCTTAATCAGTTGCTCGCGCACATAGGCCACAGTTTCACGCTCTGTCTTGCAGTGCGTTAAAAAATTCACATAACGTTGCGCCAATACCTCCATGGCCTTTCTGGTCTTTGCGTCAGCTGTTTCCCAAATATTTTTTGGCTTATAGGCAAGAGATGTACTCATAATACTGCCAATCCTCCTGAGTAGTATCCAATATATGACCCTATGCGTTGCAATGCGCTGACAACAGGTGCGGATGCAAGGCAAACAGTTCCGCCAGCAGATAGAGCGATCCCGTCACCAATACCGGTCTCTTTGAGTTAACATTCTGTAGCGTTAACGCTTTTGTCAAAGCCTGTGGCAAGGCAGCACAGACATTTGCCATGGCGGGGAGCACGCTGTTGTACACGGCAGCAACGTCATCTGCCTGCGCTGCCCTGGGGTTGTGCAAAGGCACGATAAAAAAAGGCACTGCCCCCAGATAACGGCGCAGCATATGCAGCGCGGGCTGCCAATCCTTATCATACAGGCATGCATACACGGCCGCTGCCGGATGTATGTGGTCAGCATCTAGAGCCTTAACAAGTGCTGCCATGCCATGAGGATTGTGTGCGCCATCCAGCAAGAGAGAAGGATACGCCACCGTACCAGGCACACGCTGCATCCGGCCAGGCATACAGGCATGAGCAAGCCCATGCAGCTGTGCTTTGCTGTCCTGCCCGTCCTTGCCCAACATGGGGGCCAGTACGCGCCAGGCTGCAAGTGCAAGGCCGGCATTATCACGCTGGTATAGTCCACAAAGCCCCAAGGGCACATCAGCCGCAACAGGTGTTGCAACAGTCAGCGTCGCTCCCACTCTGCGAGCCTGTGCGGCCAGTATTTCAGCAGCAACTGGAAATTGTGGCGCCGTACATACTGAGGCAGGACTGCGTATGGCACTCGCCTTGTCGTATGCGATGTCTGCCAGTGTCGGGCCAAGCACATCACAGTGATCCATGGCAATGGGAGTATAGCACAAACAATCTGCGGTCACAGCAGAAGTTGCGTCATAACGTCCGCCAAGGCCGGCCTCCAACACGACAAGTTCAACGCCTTCCTGCCGGAAGGACAAGAGGGCAATCGTTGTAAGAAACTCAAAATATGTCAGGTCGGACGCGTGTGCCATGACGGCATTAGCCAAGTCAATCCATCGTTTCATAGGCCAGGGCAGGCAAACATTATCTCCTGCATTACCAATACGGATACGTTCTGCCGGACTAATAAAATGAGGAGAAGTATAAAGACCCACACGACACCCATGAGCCTGCCCAAGAGAAGCCAAAAAAGCAGAAGTAGAGCCCTTGCCGTTGGTACCTAATACTTGAACAGTAACAAAGGGAGGGTGGGTCAAACCCAATAATCGCAATGCGCGCTTTATGCGGGTGAGACTCATATCAACATGGAAGAGTCCCAGATTGTCCAGATGGCGGAGGATAGCAGCAGGTGTATGAAAAAAATATTGCATAGTATATGCGCTTAGCAATCACTTCATTTTTAGAGCATACTATTAGGAATCGCGCATAATATAGTCACCTGATTTTTGGCACTACATTTTATGCATAACATAAAGATATTCTTACACTAAAAAGGCGGAACATCAAAGCTCCGCCTCCCGTAATTCCATCAGCACTACACTTTTTTATATTCCGGCTTACGACGCTTTTCCCACAACTGCATTTCAGCCATCTTCTTGCGGCGCTCACGCTGCAGAGCCTTACACACAAGCGCCGTACCCTTCTTCATGCCGTACTTCACCTTATATTCTTCAGATGTAAGCCCATGTTGGGCCAAATGACGCTTAGTGAGTATTTTGAAACTTTTGCCACATTCCAAACAAGTAACACTTTTTTCTTTAACGGACTTCTTGACGTCATCAGGAGTAACAGTTGACACACTCTCTATAACACATTCTTCTCCTGTAGCCATAGCACGTAAACTTTTGGCCAGCTTTGCCACAAAAGCAGTAATTTCTTCTTCAGTCATAACACGCACAGAAGCTTGAGCTCGTGCAAGCTCCAATGCCTGCTTTAGATAATCATCCATAAGCGTGACCTCCACAAACAAATTATATAATGATGTTTTAATATACAAATACAACGAAATATAAAATTATGCAACTGCTTGTATATAATTACAAAAATATCACAAAGATATCAAATTATTCTTGCGCAGCAAGACGTAACGAGCTATAAATTCAATGCTTCAAAATTACAGGAAGAGGGTATTATGCATGCCTGAAAAGATGGAAATACTACAAAACACAATGAATACTCCTTGGCTGCTCATGCAGCGCAAAAATGGCTATCACAGTGTAAAATATAGAAAAAATGACGATATATGGGAGATAACACCTGAAATAATACGTTTTTATCAAGACACAGAAACTGTGCACTTTTTTACATTTGCCCTTAAAAAGGAACAATGGAGTGAATGGATCTTTCCCAAGAAGAAAGCCTATTCGCATGCTGTGCTGCACGGTTTGACCAGCGTCTTAAGCGATATCCCCCTGCCCAAGGGAGTAATATTGCCCGGGAAAATCGAAGCAAGTCTTCTTCTAGCACAGATGCAATAATGCGACCGCTGTCACGACAGCCACCAACATTATTGCTTGACCATGACCTTGGCCGGACGCAGCAGACGCTCACCCAATTTGTAACCGTGCTGTAACACACGAGCAACGGAATTAGGGGCAAAATCTGGTCTGTCTTCAAAGCCTACGGCCTCATGCACAGCAGGGTCAAATTCTTCACCCTCTTCGCCCACCTGTTTCAGACCGTGTTTGGCAACAGCATCCAGAAGAAGCTTATGCGTCATGGACACACCTTGGAACATATCCTTGCAGGCCTCATTCTTACTCCCGTACTGCAGGGCAAGGTCCAAGTTATCCAAGGTTGGCAGGAGATCTCCCATGACCTTTTCTGCAGCATAGCGCATTTGCTCAGCATGCTCTCGGGTGAAATTTTCCATTTCTGCTGCGGCACGTAGTCGTATTTCGGTAATTTCTGCTTTACAGAGTTCCTCAATATCCACGTTGGGGGTATTCAAAGAAACCTGTTCCTGTTCAGAAACAGAAGATTCCACTCCAGTAGCCTCTTCTTCCGTGGACGAAGCTTCTTGCCCAAACAGCATGGCTTCATCTTTCAGGAAAGCATCTTCAGACGAAAAGCTATCTTTAGGATGCTCCTGCTGTCCTAAAGCAGAGTTGGATTGCTGACCGCACATACGGTGTGGTTTATGACGCTGCATGCTTCCTCCTACCCATCATCTGACAACA
>CAJOMG010000055.1 GCA_905235595.1 uncultured Desulfovibrio sp.
GGACTCATTGGCCGCCCCAAATCGTAGAGGTAGTATCGGTACGTTCACCGTTTATAAGACCAAGTTCGCGCATGCGCAGAAAAATACACCGCCCTATCCAGGCATCTGTGGCTGCATAGGTCACCTGTTTGGGACTGAGTTCTGCAAGTCCCCAGTTAGAACATTGTGAGCCTTTGGAAATGCGCCAGCCAAACAGATTGGCGGCCAAGGTGCGTAAGCCCTGACTGGAGAGCTTGTTGGCGCGCGCCACGCTTCCCAGATCCACAAGGCCTGCAGGTTCAAAGGTGTACAGGCGAGTGAGTTCACGCATATCGTCACGTATGCCTACACCGGTTTTTACCTGACAGGGGTTGGCAAGAATAGCGGAGAGGTGTGGCCCAAAGGGCAGATGGCCAAGTTGAATCAGATAAACAGCATTTGCTGTGGCCAACTGCACAAGTGCCGGGGCATTACGCTTGCCTTTGTGAAAGGTGGGGCGTGTTTCAGTGTCAAAACCCAGAATATCTGTCGAGTACAGATCTGGCTGGGCTAAACGCCATTCCTCTGGCGTGCGGATCAGATGTACTGGTCCCTCATAATGACAAAGCGGGAGAGCATTGATTTCCTCACTGCTCAGTCGACGGCGTAGAGTGTTCGTATTCATGGCGAGCACACTTATTTGCCAATGCAGAATTGTGCAAAAATATTATTGAGAACTTCAGCCGGGCTGGAACGTCCGGTTATTTCGTCGAGAGCATTCGCTGCCATCTCCAACCGCACAGCGCAACAATCATACGGTTGCCCGCGGAGAACATCTTTACGCAAGACCGTAAGTTCCTTGAGCGCAGTTTCCATAGCTAGGGCCTGCCGCATATTGGGTGCAAGGCCCTTTTCTGCGGTATCAGCCCCGGCATCAGAAAGCAGGAGGGTACGCAGCATGGACGCCAGTTTTTCCACATGCGCACCAGAAAGAGCGCTCACAGCACAGCAAGGGTGTTTGCTCAGCCAGCGGGGAGGAAAGACGGCTGGCATACATATATCGCATTTATTCCATACGGCAAGCAGTGGCACAGTGCCCACAGTTTCCAACACTTCCGCAGCTGCAGGATCAGGACAGGCAAGGGCTGCAGCGCCAGCATCCCCCAACCGTTCTCCGTCCAGAACCAGCAGCACGGCATCTGCCTCGGATAATTTTTGACGACTGCGCGCAACACCAAGACGCTCCACGGCTTCACTGCCTTGCCGCAATCCTGCCGTATCCGTCAGACGTACAGGCAGGCCATCAAGTACACAGGATTCTTCTAAAAAATCACGCGTTGTGCCCGGAATATCTGTAACAAGGGCACGGTCGCGTCCGAGCAGGGCGTTAAGCAGACTGGACTTGCCAGCATTTACCGCTCCAGCCAGTACTACAAGGGCACCATGCTGCATGACACATGCGCGGCGGCTGCCCGCCAGCAAACGGCGCAGCACATCAATCGTGCTGTCCAGTGCAACGCAGAAGTCCGCTGGTTCCAGAACTTCGGTTTCTTCTTCGGGAAAATCCACAGCCAGGCAAAGGCGGGTGCGCAGACTATCGAGTGTGCGACGAAGCTCGCGAGCGCGCTGTCCAAGAAGACCCTCAAGGCGATTCAGGCTGTAGCGAAGCGCCTCGCGTGAAGGTGCGGCAATAAGTTCAGCCACAGCTTCAGCCTGACTTAAATCCATACGTCCGTTCATAAATGCGCGGCGTGAAAATTCGCCACGCTGGGCCTGCCGCGCACCATGCCTCAAGGCACAATCCAAGATCGTTTGCACAATCACTGGACCGCCGTGGCAGTGGATTTCTGCAGTATCTTCACCAGTGAAGGTACGTGGGGCGGGCATGAATACAGCAAGCACATCGTCCAGGGCTTCGCCGTTCCAGTCAAGCACACGACCTCTATGCAGGTGCCAGGGACGAAAATTTTCGAAATGGGGAGATAAAGGCAAAAACATGCGTGACAGCACATTCTTTGCCTGCGGCCCTGAAAGGCGCACAATAGCGATGGCGCCTTGTCCCTGCGCCGTGGCAATGGCGGCAATAGTGTCTGTATCTGCTGTATTCATCCCCTTGACCTGTGGATAAAACTAGGCTCCTTCTTTCTTGCGCATAATAACAACGCGTTTCAGAGGCCCCTCACCTGTACTGCGGGTTTGCATATCAGGTATATCCTGTAGACAGATATGCACAATACGGCGATGGTAGGACGAAAGTGGTCGTGTGGAATACGATCGTCCTGTCTGGCGTACTTTTTCTGCAAGTGACAGGGCCATGTCACGCAGTTTGTCATCTTGACGGCGTCGGTATTCGCCCGCATCCAGCTGCACACGTACAGCTGCATTCATGCCGCGGGAAACGATACGTGAGACCATATATTGCAGCGAAGCCAGCGTCTGTCCATCCCGGCCGATGAGCAAACCGGAATCCTCGTCACAGGCTATACTCACATTGACGCGGCCATTGCAGAGTTGCACCTCAATGGGGGTATCGCCATCCATAATGGGACGTACAAGATGGCGTACGGTATCTTTGACGAGTTCTGTAAGCCGTTTTGAGTCGAGTTGTTCCAGAGGCGTGATGGGCAAGCCTTCTCCGGCAGCCTCGAAATCGTCCTCCAGCGCATCAACTATTTCTATGTGCGAAGGCAGGCCCGTATCACCGGCGTGTTCGACATGGGGCTGATGGGCATTGCTATTACTGCGCTCTTCATTACTGCCTTTGGCAGTGGAGGCATTGTACGGGGCCCCTCCGGGGCGTATCGAAGGTTTTTCGCTTCCTGTATGGCTTTTGCGCGCACTTCGCTCACCCTGTTTCCCTGAAGATTTTTCTGCGGATTTCTCAATGCACCTTTCAGGGGCTTCTGCTGCTTCGGTAGATTTTTCCCCTGTTGTAGGTTGTATGCAGTCGTTGTCGTTCTGGGGGATAGATACAGCGTCTTCAACATCGGTGTGCGGTTTTGCTACAGGTCTTGGCACAGTGGAATGTTTTTGGGCTGCAGGGATATCATCTGGATCGTCTAATATCAAATCAAGGGGAGAGACACCACCTTCCCGTTTGCCGAGAATGCTTTCCACAGCCTCCCGCAGCTGTACACGCCGGGCACGAATTTTGGCCTTGCGTGCGCCCACAATGCCAAAGATTCCGCTCTTGGCGTCCTGTACAATTTCTATTTCGAGTTTTTCTCGTGCAGTATTGAAATAACTGCACGCTTCCTCTATGGCTGCATCAAGACTTTTCCCCTTGAATTCCTTGAAATTCTCCATATATTCCTCGTAGCGCTCACGGCACGGCTATTTTGTTCTTGGTGCCGAGATTTTTTTCATCATCATGCGCTGCTGCGCAATGGAAAGAATGTTGTTCACCAGCCAGTAGACCACTAAGCCAGAGGGGAAACCTAGAAACAGCACGGTGAACACGATGGGCAGAAACATCATGATTTTTTGTTGTGTGGGATCTGCTGCGGGGGGGCTCATTTTCTGCTGTAAAAACATGGTCAAGCCCATAATGATCGGTGTGATGTAGAAAGGATCCCTGCTGGAAAGATCAGCCAACCACAACATATCCGTACCCGGCAGATATGTGATGAAGGGGGCGTGGCGTAACTCAATGGCTGTGAGCAATGCTTGATACAGCCCGAAAAACACCGGCATCTGGATGAGAATGGGTACGCACCCGCTGGCAGGGTTTACACCATATGTCTTATAGAGTGCCATTACTTCCTTGTTAAGTTGTTCCTTGTTGTTGCCATACTTCTCGCGTAATGCTACCATATGGGGCTGCAGTTTTTTCATTTTTTCCATGGATGCATAGCTTTTGGCGGTAAGCGGCCAGAAGAGCGCCTTGATGAGTATGGTCAGCAAAATGATGGCAATGCCCCAGTTATGCACATAACTGTAAAAGAACTGTAAGAGCCACAGCAGCCCCTTGGCGATCAAATGAAACATACCGAGGTCAATACTGCGTACCAGCTGGTCGGATACCGCTGACAGCTGCTGTCTGTCCTTGGGACCAAGCCAGTAGGAAACCGTAAGCTCCCGGGTTTGTCCGGGGGCAAGCATGGTTTCCGGTTCTTCCACAGCAGCTCGGTAGACATTTTTTTGTACGCGCCCCTTGATGGTGATGTCGTCATTTTCTCCAGGCAGTACCGCAGCAAGGAAGTAGGTGCTCATGGCCCCGCCCCAGAAGATTTTTCCGTGCGCCTGAACTCCGGATTTTTCCAGTGTGTCTGCGGAGGTTTCTTCTTCCAGGCTGCCATCCTTGTCCCAGGCAATACGCATGGCATCATAGCGGCTATCACCTGCAGTGCCGGCGTTAGAGGCAACAGTATAAGTCACCCGTGCGCTTCTCGCCTGGTCAGAGGTGTTCTGTACCCGTACTTTTTCACGAATGAGATACGTGTCGGTACTGAAGGTCAGTTCACGCTGTACGCGCAGACCATCCACTTCACCCACAAGCTTGAGGACTATGTGCCCGTCAGCAGGCACTGTAATGGTATCTCCTTCTGTTTCCGTTGCCCATTTGCCTGTACTCCAGGAGGGCTGGCTGTTGATGACAAGCCCCAGCGGAGCCACTGAAGCTGTTCTTTCATCAACTAGATTGATCAGCGGAGAGTTTGGCTCCAACGTCATCCGGTACTGCGTAAGCTTGAAGGAGCGCAGTGTACCTCCTCCTGTATGGAAAATCGCTTCATAGAGTGGTGATTTCACTGTTACGTCACGGCCTGACGATGGGGTGAACATGGGTATGGCCGCTTGTTCCTTTTCTTCTGCCTGTTTCGCTGCCTGTTCCTTGGCCGCCTGTTCTTGCGCGGCCTGTTGTTGGGCAATTACAGCAGGATCTGGCTTTTGAACCCATCCCATATACTCAGCCAAGTAACTCCACCCCATGATCACAACTAGACACAACAGAATGGCAATGATCAAATTTTTTCCGTCTTGCATGAGGGACATCACTCCTGGGACAAAGGCGGGATTTTGTGATTTTGCCTTGGCGGTGGCACGGGATCATACCCCGAACCACCCCAAGGATGACAGCGGGCCAGACGCAGGAACGTCAGCCAGCCACCGCGAATAATACCGTGTGTCATAATGGCCTCCACCGCATAGGCGGAACATGTGGGTGAGAAGCGGCAGGCCGGAGGCAGCACAGGAGAAACGCACCACTGGTATAGGCGGATGGGAAACACGCAAAGCAAACGCAGCCAGTGTTTCATGACAGGGTATCCAGTGTAGGCCGGGCTGTCCTTTTTTGCACCACATGTCGCAAAAGATGTAACAGCTCGGCGGCTACGGTGGAAAATGCAAGTCTTGCTTTGCCGGCATGTCTTTTGGCAACGGCCACCACATCCGCCTCCATGGGCAATTCCTTTTGGTACAGACGATAAAATTCCCGCAGTAGACGTTTGATACGGTTACGCGTTACAGCATTACCAACCTTGCGTGAAACAGCCATGCCCGCACGAGCGGGTAATCCCGGACAGGCACCTGAGAACACAAAAACAAGAAAATGTTCAGTGTGGTATCGGACACCCTGCGTATAACACGCTGTAAAATCCGCCTTTCGGCGGATGCGTAATTGCTTGGGAAGACTGTTGTAACGCATGGAAAAATCCTGTAGCGTCACACACATGACACGGTCTGCATAAAATCTGAGGCTGTGCCGTACGCATCAATACTTTACTGCAGAGATTCTTAGGCGCTGAGAACCTTACGTCCCTTGGCACGCCGCCGCCGCAAGACTGCTCGCCCACTGGGGGTGGCCATACGGGTGCGGAAGCCATGGGTGCGGGCTCTTCTAATTTTACTGGGTTGGTATGTTCTTTTCATGATGTTACTCCTGCATTCATTTCGGAAGGGGAAATCCCGAAGCCAGTGGCGCGTCGGGCTATGTTGTTGTTAGACCGTTCATCTGCACATGCAATAGTGGAACGGTAACGCCCTAACACTACAATAAATGGAACATGTTACATACACGCCGGCTCAGCGGGCGTCAAGCTTTGAACGCAACCTTGCACCAATTCTGGAAATGTGGTCAGTTCTGACTTGATTTTTCGAGTATCCCTGTGAGGTGAATGTTGCCCACAAGGTATCCCAGCCCCTGCCGTTGCACACCAGACGCCAGAATTTTTGTGTCACCAACAGCTATGTCAAAATAGACTCTGTTGGTTGTAGGTTGGACAACCACATCAATGGCATCAATATCCCGAAATGTCTCCTTCAGCAGTTCCGCAGCCTTTTCGGGACTGTCGGCAGCCAGAAACAGGGAATAATAACGCCCCTGAAGGTCTGCAAATAAATAATTATTCCACTGTGGTACAGGGTAGGTTTCCATTGTTACGTGGTTTTGCGCTTCAAAGAGCGCAGAAGAAAGACGGCATAAAGGCGAATTGGAACGGTCATGGTGGCCTGAGCGAGCGCTGTGCCAACGATCCACTTACGTTATGATTTCGTGTTTTATCTTGGCGATCTCAATCATAGCGTCGCTGACGTTTTGCTTGAGTTCCCTATTGCTATGCGTACTATATCTGCACGGCAGCTGTTTGGCAATGCCTAGGGCATATGCGTCAGTGAATATATATCATGCCTGTTCGGTTAAGCATCTCAGTTTAATAAGCTGAAATTATATGGATTTTGTTTTTCTCATTGCCGCGGATACAGCAGCTCTTCTGATGTGATAGATCCGACCTCAAAGGAGCTATAAGCTCACCGGCATCTACAAGTGCCACAGGTGACCATTGCGAAACACCAGAATAATAGGAGCTGGGTCCTTCCCATCAGCAAGGAATTATGCCTTTATGACTGCACAAAAAATTAAATAGATATACTCATTGTTAAAAATTCCAGAGAATTATTCATTGGGGTATACTCTGTTATTGGGAACTCCAACTGTCAAATATCAATGGACACCGCAACCAGACATGTACAAGGTTTAAGATATTGTAAGAGGAGAATGATTTGACTGCTCTAGGGTAAAAAATTTACTATACGTAAGGTTTGCTGATGACGTGATCTTAGATTCTCTCGCTATTCTCAAAAATGTTGGAACGGAGCAGTTGGCTAGGCTTTTTTATGGAATCGTGTTTTGACGGCTTCAAAAATCTGAGCAATGTAATCATGGAGTTTCCATGCACAAAAAATGCTACTTTGAATTTCTGTTGGCCTTCTGTCTAGCATGTGTGTTTTTGCCCACCAAGGGTTGGGCTGTAACGCCTGTGGTTCGCACCATGACGGTCGAAGCCAAGGATATTTCCCCCACCGGGGAATATGTGGGGCTGACAACTGGTTCGCTCTCCGTGCAGGTTCGAGCCCAAGTCGGTGGCATTTTGCGGAAGCGTAATTTCACGGAAGGGGATTTCGTCAAAAAAGGCGATGTCTTATTTATGATCGACCCTGATGTTTATAAGGCCGGTGCGGATAGGGCCAAAGCCAAGATGAACCAATCTTTGGCTGTCTATGAAAATGCCAAGCGGGAATGGGCCCGTGTCCAGAATCTCTATGGCCAAAATGCTGTCAGTCAACGTGATCGGGATAAGGCTTTGTCCAATTTAGATAGTGCCAAGGCTGATTATGAGGCAGCGGTAGCTGTCGTCAAAGATGCCAATATTCAGTTGGAGTATGCCTATGTCAAAGCACCAATTTCTGGATTTACCTCCAAGGAATATCAGACTGAAGGCAATCTGATTAGCACAAGTGGCGATAGCAGCCTCTTAACCGAGATTACCCAGATGGATCCCATCTATGTCGAGTTCTCCTTACCGAATATCGATTTACTGCGCTTTCAACGTTTGGTAACACTGGGGTTAGCTGCTTGGGGGGATAACCCTGCAACAGTCCTTAAGTTTGTTGATGGTACAAATTATGACAAAATCGGTCAGATCAATTTCTTTGATCATAAAGTCGATCCCATAACCAGTGTGATCAAAGCCAGGGCCTCGTTTCCCAATCCCGACAATTTGGTCTTGCCAGGTCAATTTGTGCGTATCAGTGTGAGTGGGCCCAAATTGGTCAACGCTATTGCCATTCCCAAATCCAGTATCTTGCAGACACAGCAGGGTGCCATGGTTATGGTCGTCGACCCCTCCAATAAGGTCGCCTCCCGCAAGATTGAGGTCCTCTTCAATCGCAAGGAGGATGCCATTGTGCGATCAGGCTTGAAGCCTGGTGAACGTATTGTCACTGAAGGCATTGGCAAGATTAGAGATGGCCAGGTGGTTCAGGAAGTTAAACCGTAAGGAGCAAACCAATGTCCAAAGCGGGATTTTTCGTCCAACGCCGGGTCTTGTCCATCGTCATTTCACTTGTCATAACCTTGGTCGGTGCCTTAGCCATTCTTAATCTGCCCATTGAACAGTATCCAAACATGATCCCGGTACAGGTATCTGTGAGTGCCAGCTACCCTGGCGCTACTGCCGAAACCATTGCTGATACTGTCGCCACACCGCTTGAACAGCAGATCAATGGTGTGGACGACATGATTTATATGCAGTCGGTCAGTTCCGGCAGTGGTACCTTGGCCCTGAATGTCTACTTTTCCTTGGATACTGATCCTGATCAAGCCACCATCAATGTCAATAACCGGGTGCAACAAGCTTTACCCAGCCTACCCCGCGACGTGCAAAATCTAGGTGTAACTGTCGACAAACAATCACCTTCCATGTTGCAGGTGATTAGTATCACCTCTCCGGGTAGCCGCTATGATGCCCTTTATCTGAGCAACTATGCCTTACTCTATGTGTCCGATGAGCTCAAACGGCTCAATGGTATTGGTAAAGTCGAACTCTTTGGTTCCAGGGAATATGCCATGCGCATCTGGCTGAAACCCGATCGCATGAAAATTTTGGGCATCACCCCCGACGACATTGCCCAGGCCGTCAATGAACAAAATGCCCAGTTTGCCACAGGTAGAGCTGGAGATTACCCGGTCAAAGATCCGGTCAGCATGACCTGGCAATTTACGACCAAAGGACGCCTCGTCACAGTCGATGAATTTGAAAATATTATTGTCCGCTCAACGTCCAGTGGCGATATCTTGCGCTTGAAAGATGTGGCCAGAGTTGAATTGGGTGGCAAAGATTATAACGTGGCCTCCACGGCTAATGGCCAACCTTCTCAGCCCATCGGCATCTATCTGGCCCCGGGCGCCAATGCCCTGGAAACCGCCAGGTTAGTGCGCAAGACCATGGATGAATTGGCCGAAAGCTTCCCTGAAGGTGTGGCCTATTCCATCCCTTTTGACATCACCACCTTTGTGGAGGTGTCCATTAACGAGGTGATCCACACCCTCTTTGAAGCCATTGGCCTGGTTTTCTGTGTGGTCTTCATCTTTTTACAGAGCTGGAGAGCCACACTTATTCCTTGCTTGGCCGTGCCCGTTTCCATTATTGGCACCTTTGCCGGGATGTATGCCTTAGGTTTTACCATCAATACCTTAACCTTATTTGGTTTGGTGCTGGCCATTGGTATTGTGGTTGATGATGCTATCCTGGTCCTGGAAAATATTGAACGGATCATGGACGAGGAAGACCTTGGCGTTAAAGCAGCCACCATCAAGACCATGCAGGAAATGACCGGGCCCATTGTCGCTATCGTTCTGGTACTCTGTTCTGTGTTTATCCCGGTGGCCTTTTTAGGTGGTTTGGCTGGACAGATGTATAAACAATTTGCCATCACCATTGCCATCTCGGTGTCCATCTCAGGCCTGGTGGCCTTGTCCTTAACCCCAGCCCTCTGTGTGCTCTTGCTGAAACGCAGCGCACCTACCACCAATCCTCTCTTTGTGAAATTCAATCAAGGCTTTGGTTTCTTAACCTCTGGTTTTACCAAGGTGGCGGAAAAGCTCCTCCTGTCCAAAGCCATGGCTTGCGCGTTATTTACTATGATCGTGCTTGGGGTCTGGTTCATGTTTACCCATACCCCCACAGCCCTGGTGCCAGATGAAGATCAAGGCTATCTCTTAGGTCTCTATGTTTTGCCTGAAGGATCATCCTTAACCAGAACAACCAAGTTTTGTGAGTCCATGGAGACCAAGATCCGCAAACACCCCATGGTACGCGATGTCTTAACCATGGCAGGCATGGATATTCTCTCCGGATCAGCCAAAACCAATATGGCATCGGTCTTTGTTATGCTCAAAGATTGGGCGGAACGAAAAGAACCAGGCCAATCGGCTGCCGATCTGGCCGGATTTGTCATGGGCCAGGCCATGCAGATAACTGATGGCTACGCTTTAGCCTTTACACCACCAGCCATTACTGGCATGAGCAACACCGGTGGCTTTGAAGCCTATGTGCAGGACAAAAGTGGTGGTTCGATCGAGAGACTTTATCAGGTTACACAAGAATTCATTGCCAAGTGTAATCAACGACCAGAATTGGCCAATGTCTCTTCCACCTTCGATGTTTCTGGCCCTCAAGTTACTTTAGAACTCGATCGTGAACGGGCCCGCTCCTTAGGGGTTAGCGTCAGCGATGTCTTTAACACCTTTGGCGCCATGTTTGGGGTGCGCTACCTCAATGACTTTACCCTCTATGGCCGCAACTATAAAGTCATCTTGCAGGCTGATGCTGATTATCGCGCTCATCCCGAAGACTTAGCGGAAATCTATGTGCGCAATAATGTCCGGCAGATGGTTCCCATTGATAGTATGATCATTCCCAAAATCGGTGTTGGCTGCCAGACCATTGAACACTTCAACAGTTTTCGGGCCGCCAAGATCATGGGTGCACCAAATCCAGCCTACACTTCAGGTCAAGCTCTCGCCGCTTTAAAGGAAGTGGCCCGAGAACTTCCTGAAGGCTTTGCCTTGTCCTGGTCAGGTCAATCGTATCAAGAAATGCAGACCTCCGGCTCAAGTTCTACAGCTCTCGTCTTTGCCCTGGCTCTGGTCCTGGTCTTCCTGGTCCTGGCAGCCCAATATGAAAGTTGGACATTGCCCATAGCTGTTCTCTGTGCCGTGCCGTTTGCCATCATGGGAGCTTTACTCGCCAATATGTTGCGGGGCTATGCCAATGACACCTATTTCCAGGTAGCTTTGGTGACCTTGGTCGGTCTGGGAGCCAAGAATAGCATCCTGATTGTAGAATTTGCCATTGAGCAGTTTAAATCTGGTTTATGTGTTAAAGATGCCGCCCTGTCTGCCGCCAAACTGCGCTTTAGACCAGTCATTATGACTTCGTTGGCCTTTATTCTTGGTTGTATGCCTCTGGCTCTAAGTACCGGTGCGGGTGCCGGTAGCCGTCATGCCATTGGTACGGCGGTAGTTGGTGGAATGCTTGCTGCAACCATATTAGCACCGCTCTTTGTGCCGTTTTTCTTCCGCATGGTGATGTTGTTGCAGCAGCGTTTCAAGGGAAAGGATGAGGACGAAGAGGTATAGATATTGAGGGCTTTACAATTCCAAGGTAGCAGGGCTTCGATTTTATCATGAGTATCCGCGGTCGTGATATTCTTTAGGACATAAATCAACTAATCATGAGTAGAGGAAAACAGGATAAAAATTTTCTTATCTTTTTGCGGATTTTGGATTTGGGGCAAACCCAACCAGTACATTAAGCAATGATTCCCCTTTACCAATCAAAGTGATATGGAGTAACGATGCACCCCCTATACTGTGTTAACGATGAACCCCCCTCCGTGTCCAATTTTAGTTTACCACTTCACACGGGACAGCTTCGAGAAAAAGGGAGGGGTGCATCTGCACCCCTTCGGTGGGGATTTTGCATCCCCTGTGGAAACACATAATGCTACCGGTAGTCTGCTTTCGTTATGCGATACTTGATCTTACATCGAGAACCCCTTTTTCCCCTCGATGCAAGCCGCCGCAGTTCTGGCCGTGTGTATCTCCTTCACCGAGCAGGACAGCACGGCCTTGTTCACGAGCAGAAAGTCT
>CAJOMG010000056.1:0-11311 GCA_905235595.1 uncultured Desulfovibrio sp.
AAGATAGTATCGTTACACTTCAACTGTGCCGTATGTCCGGCGTGAAGCATCGGGCTTTCTACGCATGTACGCGGTTAGACCAACCAGAAATGTATAAATTCATCAAGACTCACTACCCAGATGTGAAATGGTTGTTTCCAAAAGAAACAGTATATGCCGCCATACAACATAAAGCCCCCCCCCTACGAACACAACGATGGTGCTGCGATGTACTGAAAAAAGACCCTACGAAACAAATTCCTTTGAAGCATCACGTCTTGGGTATTCGTAAGGAAGAAAGTCGTCGTCGCGCTAAACGGCCACGGATAGATAAATTTTATGGGCAAACGGCATATAAACCTATTTTTTACTGGCCTGAATGGGCAGTATGGGAAGCAATAGAATCATGGCATCTTCCCTATCCACCTCTATACGATGAAGGTTTTTCTCGTATCGGGTGTGTGGTGTGCCCATTCCTTTTAGGTGCTGCCAGAAGCACGGCAAAACGACGGGAATTATCAATGCAACGCTGGCCTAATATTTGGAAAGCGTATGAACATGCAGTGAAAAGATGGTGGAATACAAAACGGAAGGAAAAACCATTGTTTGAAAGGCGACATGCAACCGCAGATGATTATTGGAAAGATTATTTACTCGGTTTTGAAAAAGGGAAATAGCCATGAGCGAAGATAACCCCTTGTCTGATTATTTGGACAAACAGATTAAAGAGTCTGCTACGCGCATCCATGACAACGAAACAACATTGTCTTTTCGTTTCGACACACCATTGAAGGTGACACATCAATTCCCGTTATGGGAGTGCATTGTGGCAGGGATGGGCCTTACTGTTGGCATTTTCGGTACGTTTGGTGTGTGCATTACGATAGACAAATACATATGGCCCGCAATCAAACAATTTTTAGGAGTGTGACATGCCATTGTGGACTAAAGGCGAATGGGAACGGTGGAGAGAGCGCGTACCGTTTAACCCCGAACGCGGTGATAGCATTGAGGAAGCCGTCAAATGCACCCGCAATCGTAAACGGTCAATAATGTCCGACCAGTACATGATTGACTACGCCGATGGGTATCTAGCCGAAATAACCAAGCTCCTTGGCATCAAATACGAGAAGTACGATTTCACGAAGCTGCACTACATACAGATACACCTGAAAGAACTGCGTGAAATGTGCGATTGGTTGGCTCAATTTGAGGACGGCTGGCCTTGTGACAGGGGCATAACGTGTCCATACGGGACACCACGGGCAAAGAATCCAGACGGGTGTGCAGAGAATAGAAAGAAGGGCAAGTGCTGGCTAGATGCGGCAAAACGTGTAGCACATAGGATGTACTATGAGCCGTAAAATTTTTAATTTTGCGATAAGTTTTTACCCACCATCGAAAGAGGACGGCTGTGAATTTTGGATTGCTGAATGTCCAGAATTGAACTTGGTGACTCAAGGCGAAACATTCTACGAGGCATCAAAGAACATCAAAGAGGAAATAGAGCTACATGGATACAGGTTTTTGTAAAGCATATGGCAAGTAAACATGAGAGGACATGATGAAACGCAATAGACCACGCATGTATTTCTTTTCCGCTTTTGCGAATATCGGGACTGATGTGTGCGGGATAACAAGTATGCGCTTCTATCACGGCCACCTGCGAAGTACGCCACACGACACTATCAATGCCGTGACAGAAATAGTGCGGAATAAGCTCAAGGAAGAAGATGGACTTGAATTAGACCTAAACAGTTTCACCATCATATCAATCAATCCGCTTTAGTCTTTCTCCCACCTACAACTACATGATTTTTGGAGTTTACCATGCTAACCGCGAAAGAGGTAGCAAGGATGTTGCGTGTCCCGCTTTCTTGGGTATATAGGCACAGAAACGCGCTATCCGGTTATCAGCCGGACTTCGGGTGTGCCCTTCGTTTCCCAGAGGCAAGGATACGGGACATTACGGAGGGACGGTATGCCATACAAAATGAAGAACGGTCGCTGGCGCGGCGTCAAGATGATTCAAGGCCAGCGCAAAACCCGTCTGTTCGATACGAAAACAGAGGCGAAAAAGTGGGAGGCACAACAAGACGAGGAACTATGGAGAAAGCAGCTCGTAACGATAGAGGAAACGACCCCTATAATCTCCTTACATGAGGCTGCTACGGCGTATTTGGAGTATTCCGAACAACGACACCACCACCATACGTTTTGGGCCAAGAGGGACGCTTTACGGCGTTTTTTCAAGCTAGTGAAGCCAAACGCAGGGCCGGAAGTGGTGACAAACAAGATTGCCCTCACATACATCATGCGTAGGGCAAAGGAAGCTGGCAACGCCGCTGCCAACAAAGACAGAAAGCACATGTCAGCGTTTTGGGCACATTGTTGTAAGTTCTTTGGCTACACTGGCAATCCGTTTCTGGAAGTCAATAAGCTACCAGAGAACAGTCAGCCACATTATGTGCCACCGCTTGAGGACTTCTGGAAGGTGTACGATATAGCCGATGAAAACGACAAGACAATGCTGCTATCGTTGCTCTATACGGCAGGACGGCGTAGTGAGCCGTTTCGATGGACATGGGAAGACGACATTGACCTCACTGCACGTCGCATACGGTTATCGACATGTAAAACAGCCGATGGTAGCCGGAAGTACGAATGGCTCACCATGCCATCAAGATTGCATGATGCCCTCGTCAATCACAAAATGCGTACCGGCGGTAAGGGCCATGTGTTCCGTAGTCGTAGAACGGGCGAGGCATATGTTGACCGCAAACACTTCATTGTCCGACTCTGCGAGAGGGCAGGAGTGAGGCCGTTTAACTATCATGGCATCAGGGGCTTGTGTGCTTCGCTTCTCGCAGCGGGAAACGTACCCATGAAGGATATTCAGCATGTTCTCATGCACACAAGCATGGTAACGACGGACAGGTACATACGTCGCATCGGGGGAACAAGTGATGTTCTTGCGGCGGCGTTTGATAGTTTTGAAAAACGAAAGGCCGGAAAGGTGATGTCTTTCGCGGCCTTTCAAGGAATTTGACACACGATTTGACACACACCCTTATTTGGTCAATCCGTCAAATTCCTAAACTATTGAAATCCTTGGTGGAGAAGAGGAGATTTGAACTCCCGACCCCCGCCTTGCGAAGGCGATGCTCTCCCAGCTGAGCTACTTCCCCAACTGTCGTTTTCAGTAGGATGTAGACGAAGCTGTACTGCCTGTCAAGCAAATATCTCAAGCAGCCAGATGGTCCTCTGTTACACCATTGGCAGAAAGGTTTATTGGGAGCGGCCTTTAGTATAGTGCAGTGTACTTCCTGACAGCTGTTTGAGCATCAATGGAACAGAGTGGGGCGTGTGTTTTATTCTGTTCATCTGGCGAACAATGTGCGCGCCGCTTTTGTGGTCTCGTTCCTTGCTTAAGGGAGAGTCAACGGGTACCAGATCTCCACTGTGCAATCCTTCTGCCTGCTCCAGCAAAAGAAGGCCATGTCGTGAGCAGGCGTAACGGGCTCGTCCACGCAAATCTGGAACCACAAACGGCGAGGAAACTATGCGCGCTTGCAGCCGCCCATCTCCAAACTCTGCTTCCGTAGCAGCTGTCAACAGGAGTGGAGCAAGGCTGAGTCCGCTCTTGCCCAGACCAGCCTGGTCCGAAAGTTCTGTCAGCCATGCAGGGGCACCCATGCTGTCAAAGGTAAAATGACACCAGGTGCGGCTACGTTCCAAAGGGCATGTCTTTTGGTGTGTGCAGGGGGCCAGGGCCATAAGGCCGCCATCCAGGGCCAGCCGCCGCAAGCGCATGATTGTGGAGCCTCCAAGGCGTGTGCCAGGTTCCACAAAGAGCAGGGCAGGCCAAGATTTTTCTGGCTTATCGGCAGCAGCGGCCCATAGCGGGGCAAGCGAAGCAAGCAAATTCCCCAGGCGTGTGTCCATCATGCCCTGTATGTCTCTTTCTTCTGTCACGGTGTTGGCATCGTCATCTTCCAGCGTTGTCAGAGTTGTTCCTCTCCGTCTGCGGCTTTCGCGAACCTCGTTGAGCACATTGACGGCACTGACGAGCCAGGGGTGCATGTGTCCTTTCGCCAGAAGATGCAGGGCCTTGTGGGTGGCCTGTTCCAGCGGGGCACGGACTGTACTCACCTTCCATGTGGGTAGGCCGATTAAGCTGCCCAGTGTTGCCATAAGGGCATTGCCCAGGTGCAGGGGTTGGGGGGACGTATCTACTGCAAGTACGTGCACTGGTGCTGTTCTCCACTCGGGTTTAGCCAGCCAGAGGGCCAGGGGCAGGGTGAGCGGGCCTGAACCCATATCCAGCAGAAGGGCTTGTCCGTCTCTCAAAGAGCGGGGGTCCGGCAGGGGCAGGGCAGCCAGCAAGCGGGCAAGGCGTACAAGGTTCCAAGGTAAGAAATAGTACAGATAGGCACTCATTGCCGCAGGATTGCCCCAATAGGGTTTGCATAGACCCGCGCGTTCCGTGGTCAGCAAGCGTGAGAGCGCTGCCACATCCTCCGGCAGACAGCGGCGGTGGGCGGCGTTGAGCGGTCGCACTGCATGCAGGGCTTCTGGCAGATGGGATAAACATGCACAAGTCTCCTCCGCCAGTGGAGGAAAGAGCGGCACTGCATGGGGCCACGCCCTGTCAGGTTGTACAGGTGTGCGCATATGGTCACCGGCATTGGTGGCGCGCGAAACATGGGGGGAAGGGGTACGGGCTGGCATTCAGGCTCCAAGGCGCATATGGCGCAGGTAGACGTTTTGAAAATCCGGTGTATCCACCAGGCAGAGTAAGCGGGCATGGTCACATAAGTCAGCTATGTGTGCGCGTTCTTTTCTGTGCAGGGCCAGTCGGCATGCACCTGCAAGAGAGGTGTTCCCCACAGCTCGGATACGTTGGCCCAGTGCCGGCGGTACAAACCCCAGCGTTATCAGGTCATCAGGGGCAACATGTTCACCCATGGCGCCGGCCAGACACAAAACAGCCAGATCCGACGCTGCCAGTCCCGCATGCGAGAGCAATGCCTCCAAAGCCATGGCAAAGGCCGCTTTGACCTTGAGCATATCTTCCACATCGGCACTCGACAGCCACAGTCCGTGGGGCAGGGCCAGCCGCAATGAACTCCCGTCTTTGCTCTGGGCCAGGCCCTGGGCCAGCCTGCGGGCCAGGGGCATGGGAGGTGCCGTCACAAAATGCCCCATTCCGTCCAGCAGGCCAGCGCGCAGCAATATTGCCAGCAGGGAGAGATAGCCCGTGGCGCTGATGCCAAGAACTGT
This sequence comes from uncultured Desulfovibrio sp., assembly GCA_905235595.1. Taxonomy (GTDB): domain Bacteria; phylum Desulfobacterota; class Desulfovibrionia; order Desulfovibrionales; family Desulfovibrionaceae; genus Desulfovibrio. The sequence continues at coordinate 5,263 of CAJOMG010000056.1, forward strand.
ATGAGCAGCCTTTGGCAGTGAGTCTGGGTGTAACACGGCGTTAAGTCCTGACGGCCCCAGCGTAAAGGCTGTAACCACCCCCGGCCCTGCCATCTGGCCACATTCCGGGCCGATGCCTTCCATAGCCGGCCCCAGGGGCACACTGGTGAGCCACAGCTGGTTCTCGCATGTAAGCAGTGCCAGTTCTCCGTTGGTGCCCATGTCGGCCAGTACAAAGGGGCGTGGCAGTGCCTTCGTGAGCAAGAAAGCCACACCGGCGCTTACATCGCCTCCCACAAAAGGGGCGGGCAGGGGCGGCAGGAATACGGGTGGTAGGTGTGGCATTTTTACGGTTTCGTTGCCCTTGTACGTAAGCGTATAGGGAGCGACGCACAGGCCGTCCACCGGTTTTTCGCAAAAAATGTCGGTCATGGCCGTGTTGGCGGCCAGGCAGATCTGTGTCACGCAGCCAAGGCCTTGGGCTTCCAAATTGTTCAGGATGTGGCGCAGCAGGACCTGTACAAGTCGAGCCAGAGCATGACACCCTTCCGGGGTGCGCGCCACAGTCAGGCGTGACATCACATCCGCTCCGGCCCCGCATTGAGGGTTGAGGCTGTGCCCTTGTGCAACCATAACCCCGTTGCCAGCCTGCAATGCGCGCCAGTAGACAGAAGTGGTGCCCAGATCCACGGCCAGTACAAGTTCCGGCAGTGGAACGGCATTTGGTATGCCTGGTGTTCCAGGAACTTCTTTTTCGTGCGTCTGATCCTTGGGGAAGGCCAGGTGTTCTGGTACGAGTTCCAGTGTCAGCGTTGTCCTGTCTTTCGGTACCTGGCGACGACAGGCCAGACGCCAGCCCGCAGCCAGTTCTGCCGGGCTAAAATATGCTTCCTCCACAGGCAATGGCGGCGGAGCTGGGCTGACAAAACGCACGCGGCAGCGGCCACAACGCCCCAGCCCTCCGCACAGAGGCAGGGGCGGCACGCGACCGGAAAGCCAGATGGCTTGCGCCAGGCTGTGACCAGGCTGTGCGTCAATGGTTATGGCCGACTCTGTAGCAGCAGACATATGGATATATATGACCATGCCCAAAGCCTGCCCCAAGCCGCAGGTAAAGGCAAGCGTAAGGTTCGGCGCTGCCATGGGAACGGGAACAGCTTGTCAAGGTCCGCTTTTTTTTGCAAACTAAAGCAATGCACACATGATGTGTGTCCTATCATTTGCGAGCACAGTCGAGGCAGTATGAACAAGGTTCTGGCACAAGACGAAGTCGACGCCCTGTTGCGCGGGTTGTCTGGTGGAGAAATTGAAAGTGAAACCGATGTGGAGGAAGACGACTCCGGTATTGTGGCCTTTGACCTTGCCAATCAGGATCGCATCATCCGCGGCCGCATGCCCGTACTGGAGATTGTCAACGACCGTTTTGCCCGCCTGTGTACCAATTCTCTCTCCAACGCCGTGCGCAAGCGTGTGGAACTGCATCCCATTTCCATTGACATGACCAAGTTCGGGGAATTCATGCGTTCCCTGCCGGTACCCACCTCCATCAACATTTTTAAGATGGATCCCTTGCGCGGCAATGCCCTCATGGTGGTGGACTCGCGCTTGGTCTTTGCCCTGGTGGAAAACGTGTTTGGTGGGGCCGGCTCGCAACCCAAGGTGGAAGGACGGGATTTCACACGCATTGAGCAGGCCGTGGTGGACAAAATCGTCAAGATCGCCCTGGAAAACATGGAGGAGTCGTGGCGGCCAGTGCATGACGTCAAGCTGGAACTGGTGCGCAGTGAGATCACCCCTCAGTTTGCGGCCATCGTACCTCCCAGTGACGTGGTGGTTATTATTACCTTTGAGGTAGAGCTGGATACGGCCCTGGGTTCCATGGTCGTGTGCCTGCCCTATGCCACCATCGAACCCATCCGCTCCAAGCTGCACGCCAGTTTCCAGACAGAAAGACTCGAGGTAGACCACGCCTGGGTGGCCCGCCTCAAGGAACGCCTCATGGAAACGCCCGTCAACCTCAAGGTGACCCTTGGCCATACCACCATTACGGGCAACCAGCTTCTGCGCATGCAGGTGGGAGACGTCATTGTGCTGGAGACGGATCACGAGGAGATGCTCAACTGCACAGTGCAGGGAGTGACCAAGTATCAGGGCATTCCAGGCACAGTCAAAGCCATGAAGGCTTTTCAGATCATCAACAGCAATGATCCGCAGTACACCTAATGGTGTCGTGTGAGCCGCGTAAGCCTGGCCATGCGCAGTTCGGGTGCGAGAATGTGCACACCCGCGGCGGGCAGGTGTGGCACCACAATCACCCCGTCGGGCACGGCTTCATCAGTCTTCTTTCTTGTCTCTTTGTCAATCGTGCTTTCTGGACCCGCTGTGGGTCGCAGCAGAATGCAGCTTGTGCCTATGGCGAGACCGGCCTGCACATCGCGCGCCTTGTCGCCCACCATCCACGAACGTGCAAGGTCAATATGCAGATCCCTCGCTGCCTGCAACAGCAGGCCAGGCTCGGGTTTGCGGCAAGTGCATGGGCCTGTGATCTCCGGCAGATGCGGACAATAGTACCAGGCGTCGATGCATGCGCCCCGGGCGGCCAGATCTGCAGATACCCAAGCCTCTAGGACATGCAGATCGTCCAGGGAATACATGCCACGGGCAATGCCCGACTGGTTGCTCACTACCACCAGCAGAAAGCCTACGGCGTGCAGGCGCTTGAGTGTTTCTGGCACGCCCGGCAACCAGCACCAGTCTTCCTTACGGTGTACATAGCCTTTATCTTCGTTCAGCGTACCGTCACGGTCCAGAAAAATCGCACGGCGCAAGGCCGTTGCTTGATCTGTGTTTTGTCCTTCTGTGCGCATAGGCACATTTTTGCACATATTCCCCCCTAAATTTTTTTGGACTTCGCCCGTTATCTCCATTAGCATTGAACAAAATACACCGCAAATACGCACTGTATCCTTCTCCCTATATCTCCTCTCTTCCTGTTGCGTGCGGTTCCCGTTGGGGGAGTCTCGGCGGTAATGTCGACATGAAATGTGGAAGCAAGCTTGGAGGTTATTATGCGGGTATCTATTCTATATAGAATCATTGGCGTGCTGGAGTGCAGCATATTGCTTACCGGCGTTGCCATTTTTTTCACTGCTCGGTACTTCATGGCCGAAGGCTTTGAAGACGAAGCCGTAATGAACCTAGAAAACATGCGGCGTGTGGTCGAAACGCAAATCCAGGGTCTCAACGACAAGTATCGAGACGAAGCCCAGCTTATTGCCGAGAACTCTTCTCTGGTCGGCGCCCTCATGGCTAGAGACATGGCCACGCTGAAGGACGTGCTGGATCAGGACATGAAGCGTACAGGCGCACAGTTCATCACCCTTGCCGATGGCAAGGGCAATGTGGTCATGCGTTCGCACTCCGAGAAACGTGGCGACAGCGTGATGAAACAGAGTGTGGTGCAAAGGGCGCTTAGGGGGGAAAACACTGTCAATATCGAACGCGGCACGGCTGTCAAATTCTCCGTGCGTGCCGGTGCGCCCATCAAGGCCGGTAACAACATTATCGGCGTCATGGTTATCGGCGAGGCACTGGATTCCAACCGTTTTGTGGACAATATCAAGAAGATGACCGGCCTTGAGATGACCGTGTTTGAGAATAATACGCGCATTGCCACAACACTCACGCAAAACGGCAGCCGCGTCGTGGGCAGCCAGCTCGAAAACCCTGCCGTTATCAACGCAGTTCTCAATAACGGTCAAACCTACGAAGCCAATGCCACCTTGTTCGGTAAGCCCTTCAAGACCTTGTACTGGCCTTTGAAGGACAATACAGGCAAGACCATGGGCATGTGGTTTATCGGGCTTGACCATTCCACGGTAACAAAAACCATCAGCAACATTGCCTTTTCGTGCATTGTGGCCATTCTGATCATCGTTGCAGTTTTGAGTCTGCTTGGGGTGTTCTTTTCCCGGGCGCTGGTTACACCGCTCAAAAAATGCGTGGCTTTTTCCACAACCGTGGCCGAAGGCAAGCTGAACGAGCAGCTGCATGTGGCGCCCCGTAAGGATGAAATCGGTGATCTGGCGAACTCCCTGCGCGTCATGGTGGAATCGCTGAAAAATAAAATCGGTGAAGCCGAAGAGGCCACCGCTACTGCCGAGGAAAAGAGCAAGCAGGCTGAAGCTGCCACACACGAGGCGGAGGCTGCCGCTCGCCGGGCTGAAGCTGCCAAGTCAGAAGGCATGCACGCCGCCGCCGAGCAGCTGGAAGCCATGGTCAATGCAATCTCGGCCGCCTCAAGCCAACTCTCAGCCCAGATTGACCAGTCGAACAAAGGGGCAGCAGAATCCTCACAACGCCTGTCCGAAGCAGCCACGGCCATGAACGAAATGAATGCCACTGTACAGGAGGTGGCCCGCAATGCTTCCTCCGCAGCTACAGTTTCCGGCGAAACGCGCAATAATGCGGAGGAGGGGCAGAAGATCCTCTCCAACGCCTTGGTCAGTATCAACCAGGTGCAGAAGGTATCCATGGCACTCAAGGAAGATATGAGCACCCTGCATGGCCATACACAGAACATCAGCCAAATCATGAACGTCATCTCCGACATTGCCGACCAGACCAACCTGCTCGCGCTCAATGCCGCCATTGAAGCCGCCCGTGCAGGCGAGGCAGGGCGCGGCTTTGCCGTTGTGGCTGATGAGGTACGTAAACTGGCCGAAAAGACCATGGCCTCCACCAACGACGTGAGCCAGGCCATCACCGCCATCCAGGGCAGCGCCCAGCAGAGCGTTGATCGTATGGAAGAAGCCCTCGGCGATGTGGAGCAGGCCACCAGCCTGGCGCAACAGTCCGGCGAAGCCCTGCAGCAGATTGTGCGTAATGTGGAAGACACGGCAGATCAGGTGCGGGCCATTGCCACTGCCTCGGAAGAGCAGTCCGCCGCCAGTGAGGAAATAAACCAGTCCATCACCACGGTCAATGAAATGTCCGGTCAAACCGCCCAGGCCATGGGCGAGGCGAACAAGGCCATCTCCGATCTGACCCAGCAGACAGAACGTCTCAGCGCACTCATTGAGGAAATGAAGCGGGCCTGACCTGGCAGACGCTGCACTGACTTGTACGCAGGGAAAGGCAGCAGCAACAGCCACATAACGGCAGAAGCCCCCTTGGCCTGGACCAGGGGGGCTTTTTGCTGCACAGTCTTTGGTGGTGTAAACGCAATTTGCCAACCATTCATGGTAGCGTCTTTCTTGCTCCCGGACTTGAAAAAAATGTCAGTGGCATATAGGCTATCTCGCGCCTGAGGCAGGGCCCGGGTGAGAGTATGCAGGACACTAGCGTGCAGGGAGCAGCATGAGCAACGAACCGGACAAGATTATCTATTCCATGATTCGCGTCAGCAAGCGCCATGGGCAGAAGGACGTGCTGAAGGACATTTCGCTTTCCTATTTCTATGGGGCGAAAATCGGCGTGTTGGGGCTCAACGGTGCGGGCAAGTCCAGCCTGTTGAAGATTCTCGCCGGAGTGGACAAGGCTTTTGAGGGCAAGACCGTGTTGGCCCCGGGCTACACCATCGGCTATCTTGAGCAGGAACCCCTGACTCACGAAACGCGCACCGTGCGGGAAGTGGTGGAGGAAGGGGTGAGCGAGCTTGCAGCCATTGCCCGGGAGTTTGAAGAAATCAATGCCAAGTTTGCCGAACCCATGGAACCTGAGGCCATGGACGCCCTTATTGCCCGTCAGGCACAGGTGCAGGAACTGATGGACAGCAAAAACATCTGGGATCTGGATTCCCGCCTGGAAATGGCTATGGATGCCCTGCGCTGCCCGCCCGGGGACATGCCGGTAACGCATATTTCCGGTGGTGAACGTCGGCGCGTTGCCCTGTGCCGCCTTCTCCTGCAGGCTCCTGACATTCTGCTGCTGGACGAGCCCACCAACCATCTGGATGCCGAATCTGTGGCCTGGCTGGAGCGTTACCTCAACACCTTCCCCGGCACGGTCATCGCCGTCACCCATGACCGCTACTTTCTGGACAATGTGGCGGGGAAGGTGTTGAGGTAAC
>CAJOMG010000056.1:11345-11788 GCA_905235595.1 uncultured Desulfovibrio sp.
CTGGGGTATTCCGTGGAAGGGCAATTATTCCTCCTGGCTGGAACAGAAGCAGAAACGTCTTGCCGGGGAAGAGAAGGCCGAGGCAGAGCGGCAGAAAACCCTGCAGCGCGAGTTGGAATGGGTGCGTATGTCACCCAAGGGGCGTCACGCCAAGGGCAAGGCCAGGCTCAATGCCTATGAGGCCATGCTCTCGCACGAAAGCGAAAAGCGCGCACCTGACCTACAAATCTACATTCCGCCGGGGCCACGCCTGGGTAAGGTGGTCATTGCTCTGGACAAGGTGTGCAAGGCCATGGGCGACAAGGAACTCATGGCCGACGTGAGTGCCATCATCCCACCCGGGGCCATTGTGGGCATTATCGGCCCCAATGGCGCGGGCAAGACAACATTGTTCAAAATGCTCGTGGGCCAGGAAATGCCAGATTCCGGCACGCTTACCGGGG
>CAJOMG010000057.1 GCA_905235595.1 uncultured Desulfovibrio sp.
GCATACCCCTTAGCTATGCCTGTTATTGTTACCTGCCTTATGAGCACAACCAGCACATACCCATGCATACGGAGGAATTGCCCCATGCATTATAACGCAGATAATGCCACATCATGTGCCTGCCGCCTTGTTTCTCTTCCCTTGTCAGGTACGCTGGAAGCGCACGTTGCCCAATTACTGCGAAAGAAAGAACCTACTGTGCTGGTAACCATTGTGAACAGTCACGGATCGTCACCGCGCCACACAGGTACGCGGGCATTGCAAACCCGCTATGGTTTTGAAGGTACCGTTGGCGGTGGGCATCTGGAGGCGCAGGCCATGCAGACTGCACGCCAGTGCCTTAGTGACGGCCAGTCGCGTTGTGCCTTTTTTTCTCTGGATGCTTCCTCAACACAAGGAGATGTAGTTTGCGGTGGCACCATGGAAATCTTCTGCGAAGTTCTCACCCAGGATCAGGCCGATATGTTCAGCATGGCAGATACCTTACTGTATGCAGGCAAACAAGGCATCTGGACAATTACCCGAACCATGCCTAAAAAGTGCTCAGCATCTGATATCTGTAACCTGAAACGCTGCTTGCACGTGGACATGACGGCATCTCCTGTGGTTCCAGGCTGCATTGCGGACTTAGAGTATGTTTGGCCATGGCTGGAGCAACTGGGTGACCACTCCGGCCTGTTGAAAATGAACGATGACATTGTTTACATAGAACCGCTAGATGCGCCGCCCGTGCTCTTGCTTTGTGGCGGTGGCCATGTTTCTCTGGAGGTGGCCAAACTAGCCCATGCCTGCGGCTTTATTGTAGATGTGGTAGACGACAGACCAGAATTCGCCAATGCAGAGCGCTTTCCCATGGCACGGCATTGCCTTGCCCTGCCCGGCTTCGCAAACCTTGCTGCAGCTTGTGGTTTGGGGCCATTTCATTTTGTAGCCATTATGACGCGCGGCCATGCCTTTGACCGGCAAGTACTTGAACAAGTGCTCGCCCACCCTGTTCGCTATGTGGGCATGATTGGCAGCAAGACCAAAAAAGCACATGTGTATGCCGCCCTGCGTGCGGCAGGGGTATCAGACACGGCGTTAGCCACAGTGTGCTGCCCCATAGGTTTGAAATTCAAAGCCGAAACACCACAACAAATCGCCGTTTCTGTGGTGGCGGAACTACTGGCAGCCAAAGGCGGTGTGCTGCCGACGCTGCGTCCTGCTTCTTAACGCGGAAAGAGCGTGCCGATCAGACTAGCTATAACATTTCTGGGCGGATGCAGCCTCTGTCAATCGTCCTTCTGCTCCGCAGGAAGCACTTCCATTGTGTCTCCCACGCAGATGTGTCCACTGTGCAGCACGCGCGTAAATACACCCTGTGTTGGCATAATACATTCGCCCATGGCTTTAAAAATTGCGCAATGGCTATGACACTCCTTGCCAATCTGTGTCAATTCCAGCAACACGTCGTTACAAACGAACCGCGTTCCCAAAGCCAACTGTGAGAAATCAATACCGTCAACCAACAAATTTTCGCCAAAGCATCCATGGGTTAACACAGCACCGCGCGCACGGAACGCCTCAACGGCCTGCCAGGAAAGCAAACTGACCTGCCGGTGCCAGTTACCGGCATGAGCATCCCCCGCGATGCCATGCCCGGCGACTAACGTCGCCTCCTGAACATTCTGCTTGGGCATTCCTTTTCGTGGACTTGTGCAAACAGCGACGATTCTTCCCATGACCCTGCTCCATATAATTACAGTTGTGGTGCCAATCGACGATATGCTTATGGACCGCCTCATACAGTATTGACACATGTCCATCACGAAAGCAACAGTACGCTTCCGATCCGGGCTGTCAGGGGGTGTGTAGTTCGGCTATTCAGGCAACGGTTGGGCATTGAATTCGCCGCTCTTGCCACCTCGCTTATGGAGCAGGCGTACGCGGCGAATGACAATATCCCGCTGTACGGCTTTGCACATGTCGTAAATAGTGGTAGCCGCCATCTGAGCTGCCACGATAGCTTCCATTTCCACACCCGTTGGTCCGACAGTGCGTGTTTCTGAAGTAATGTAAATACTATCGCCCTTGATGACGAAACTTAGATCAACAAAAGTCAGGTTAAGCGGATGACACAAGGGAATAAGCTCACCCACCCTTTTGGCTGCCATTATGCCGGCCAGTTTGGCGCATGTAAGCACATCCCCCTTGGGAAGAGCGGCTCGACGGAGCAGTTCCATTGTGGCCGAAGACAGATCCACCACGGCCTCAGCCTTGGCCACACGCTCTGTGGAAGGTTTGCTCCCCACATTGACCATGGCAGCATTGCCACTTGAATCCAAATGAGAAAATGCTGACGGCATGAACAACCTCCTTTTTTACCTGTAGAATATACCAATGAGACAAAAGCAACAACATGACAGCGATGCACCCAACCCCAGTATATTTATGGCAACAGTGTGCGGCAGGTGCTGGACTACGTGGCTCGCGGTGAGGTGGATGCGGGCTTTGTTTATCGCACTGACGCCATGCAAATGGCAGATAAGGTTGATGTGGTCATGAATTGTGGCTTACGATTTTGTCGACCTCATCCCGTACGCAGTCAATGATGCACATCAAACCTCCAGGAGCAACCCCACAGGGCAATGATCCGAGCCGTAGACGTCATTTTCTATCCAGGCGTCGCGTACGGCAGGCACGAGTTCCTGCGAAACAAAAAAATAGTCAATGCGCCAGCCAATGTTCTTTGCTCTCGCGCGGGTTTTATATGACCACCAGGAATAGCACCCCTCTTTGTCGCCGTGCACAAGGCGGAATGTATCTACATACCCCGCTGCCGTAAAACGATCCAGGAACGCCCGTTCTTCTGGTAGAAAGCCCGTAGACTTCATATTTTGCTTTGGACGGGCCAGGTCAATGGGCTTATGCGCTATATTAAGATCACCGCACACAACAATAGGTTTGCTCTTTCGGCATTCTTCGACATAGGTCAAAAACGCCTCAAAAAAACCCATCTTATAGGGTACACGCGTAAATCGCCCTGTAGGCTGGCCGTTGGCATCCAGTTCTTCTGCACCGCCATTGGGGAAATAGCCATTAAAAAAATGAAACTGAGGAAATTCCAGATGCAGCAAACGGCCTTCGCCCTGGTATTCCGGCTGCGGCAGTTCCACTGCCGTCTTCTGGGCAGGCAGGCGACTGTAAACGGCGACGCCGGAATACCCTTTTTTCACTACGCTGGACGACCAAGATACATACCAGCCCTCTGGTTCGCGCACATTTGCATCCAACTGCTCAGGCTTAGCCTTTGTTTCCTGCAAGGCCACAATGTTTGCGTCTGTTTCACCAAACCAGCTCCACTCCGCTTTACCAGATACGGCCCTCAGGCCATTAACATTCCAAGAAACAAGCTTAATCAGCATAGATCGTTATACTCCATGCATAGTTATATGTAACTGTGCTACTCAAATGCTCTGCGCATTGTGACAGTTGCAAAGGAAAAGCCGCTGTTCCGTTCTATATTCGCGGAGCAGCGGCCATTCACGTATGGAGAAAAATGTTATGACAGCATCCTAGAATTTGTATGTAAAGATCACATGCGCCTTCCAGATATCCTGTTTCTCATAGGAACCGAAATTATTGTAAGCATGCCGCTTCCAGGTATCGTCATCCATAAAGTTGGCGATATAGCCAAGTTCCACGTTGATGTCGAAATTCTCATACATCTTGTAGACGTTGACCAAGTTAAATTCAAGCAAATTGTCGTTCGTGGTCAAGTACGGGCCATCGAAATATCCGGTGGTACTGTTCCAGGCGTATGCCGAATCCATATATTTGACCATGGATGGCGAGTTGGTACCGCCCCACAGTGCCACACGGAAAGTATGCGAGAGGTCGTCATGTATGAAATGCATGTCCCGCAACTGGAGACCAATGCCCCATGTGCCGGCCAAGGAAACATTGAGGTCCTGGAAATCTGCGCGTGGCGACCAGTACAAATTGCCATCACCCATGAAGGACGTCGTGTAGACATAGGGTGCAACACCGGGCATGCGTTCGGACCCGTTCTTGATGTCTCCGTCGTCACCGCTGCCATACCAGCCAAAGATGCCGGGAGTGCCCCAATCCATTTTGTATTCCACAAGTGCCTTGGCCAACCATCCTTCACGCTTGCTAGAGCCGCGCCGGATGTCATTGGGATTGTTGCGCACCATGGCATCAAACCGCCCCATCTCTTCCACATAGCCGTAGTTAATGTCGAATTCGATATTCCACGGCTCAAAGGCTTTCAGCACTATGGGCAACCCAGCCCAAAACATGCTGCCATACGCCTTTGAGGTGCGCCCATAGTCAACGACATTAAGGCCGCCGTTGCCGCTCAGAGCCCCAAGATAGGGCGTCATGCTTACACCCGGTGCACCGTCCCAGAGGTCGTTGTTACGATAGTCGCTCCATTCTCCGGTATTGCGGCCACGCATGCCATACATGGCCCAGGGCGTCACTTCCACCCCGTCAAAGTGGAGAGGGAGCATGAGGGCGAAGAGGTCCATATTGTCCAAGTAGTTTGCAGGATCACGATTGGTTCCATCCGGGCCTGCGTAATTGTCGTTAAAGGGGCGGAACCAAAGGGCCGTCAGGCCCACGTTATCATTGAAATCATAGTGTGCGTTCACAGCCGCTCCGCGCAGGTCGAACACGGCAGAACCGCCCGCAGCGTTAGGCATGGCAAAATTCTGAATACCCATGCGCGTGCGCAGGCTGGTATTGGGCAGCTGCCAGTCAATGTACGCCTGACGCACTTTGATGATGTCGGTACTGTCCGCGCCAAGGGCACCGCCCTGCCATCCGCCCTTGCCCCAGGTCTGGGGGCCGATGTGAAACATTACCGTTCCGCTCAGGCTCTCGGATGCTACAGCATCCATTTGAAGCAGCACACGTTGGCGCGCGGCAAATGTATCCTGATTGCTGCCTTTATGGCTCTCACCCGCACCGTTACGATAATTTTTGAGCAATGAGGTTTCGCCCACGGCAAAACCCATGTTCCATTGCCCCTTGACCTTGAAATCAATAGCCTGTGCTGCACCGGCAGCGGCACAGGTCATTGCTGCCGCCAACAGCAGGGTACACAGTTTTTTCATTGCCTCTCCTTCCTTTCTCTTACTGTTAGTTACGTAAGACAAAGGCAAGGGCTCCCCCGATGGGAGCCCTACGCCTCCGATCTAGCGCGTCGACTTTGATTCATCCTGTTCATCAACGTTTTTTGATTCTTGCGTGCCTGTCCATTTGTCAAAGCTGTCCGCAGGCAGAGGCTTCATGCAGTGACGCAGCAAGAAACCCTCTTCCTGGCGTACAATGCGCAGCCAGCTCAAAGTTAGCAAAAGCACTGGCAGTGCCATAAGCGCACCAGAGAAATTACCAAACTGCTTGGCCACATTGAGCCCACCAATGGCCAGCAGACCAACCGCAAGCAAAGCCTGGGCAAATGCCCAGAAAGAACGGTGCCAGCGTGCCGGGTCATCGTTCACACCAATGTTGCGAGTAGCAACCGAAGCCACCACATAGCAGCCGGAGTCCACGGATGTTGCCAAGAAAATGGTGGAGAAAACGCAGTACACACACATAACCAGCTTACCCATGGGCAAAGTGTCCAGCACGGCCATCATGGCAGCGGGGCCACCGGATTGCTTAAGAATAGCCACGGCATCCAGAGCCAGCTTGCCTTCTACATGATTCACGGCATTATACTGGAGCCACAGGGTGTAGGAACCAAACACTCCGTGAATAAGGTAGCCGCCGGCTATACAGCCCAGCATGCCCCAAACGATGACCTCACGAATGGTGCGGCCACGCGAGATGCGGGCGATGAACAATCCCATGAAGGGACCGTAGCCAGCCCAAAACAAAGCATAGAAGATCGTCCAATCACGTGGAAAACTGTTGTCCGCGAAAGGAGAAATCCAGAAGGTCATGTTCATGTAATTACCGAGCATCTTGCCAATAGCATTGGTGAAGATATCGAAAAGCTCGGCTGTAGGGCCGCACACGGCACCAAAACCCACCATGGCCAAGGCAATGACCACGTTGATATCGGAAAGCACCTTGATGCCCTTGTCCAGACCAGACCACACAGACCAACCTGCTATGCATGCGGAGACGACCAGCACCATTAGCTCAACCTTGAAGCCGGGTGTCACACCAAACACGCGATTGAGAGCTGCCACCACGGTAGGCAGGGAGACACACATGGTCACTGCGGTACAAAAGAGCAGGCCCAGTATGAAAAAGACATCACAGGTTCGCCCAATAATACCATTGGTTTGTTTGCCTAAAACGATCTCGGAGGCGGCAGAAATACGCAGTACGGGCTTGCGTCGGATATGAAAAAGGTAGGCGATGGGCAGCGCAGCCACAAAGTAGGTGCACCAGGCATTGGGCCCCCAGTGAAGCAGGAGGTAGGCCAGTGACCAATCAAAGGCCTCAGTACTCATGGCCGCAGCATTTTGCGGAAGAGAAATGACATCCCACAACGGTTCAACAATAGCCCAGAACATACATGCTCCGGCAACACCGGAACAAAAAATCATGGCCACCCATGATTTGAGCGAATACCTGGGTTTTTCATCCGGATCACCGAATTTGACATCGCCATAGCGGGAACAGGCAAAAAATACGCACAGTAAACACAGACCGGCGGTGAACCACATGTATAAGGAACCCAATTTCATGGAAAAGGCCCCATAAATACCACCGATGAATTTTTCCGCTTGAGCTGGCCAAAGCACCATGGGGATGGAAATGGCAAAAATGAGAATAAGTGCGGGCCAGAAAATACCTTTTTCTGGTCTGAGATCTTTTTGTTGAACACTGGTATCGCTGGGCATACCTCTCCTCCCTTGCAGATTGGCAAAAAACGAAACACGAAAACATTAAACATCAGCAATGTCTATGCCATAACGTGATTTTATTCACATCATACTGAGATTATATATAAAATCACACAGTTCAGTACTTCTGCAAAACAATCTACGACATATTTTACATAGTTAGTGACAAAATTGTCGCGTCAATAAAAGGCACACCACTACTTTTTATTTTTGGATAATACGACAATATTGTCATATGAACTAAGGCAATAAACGTTTGCAAGTCCAGGCAGACAGTAACAACCACTTTGCATAGATTGCGCGCCCTACTTACCGATGTACCTAGTGGAATTGCTGTTCACGAGCCAACTTTTTGGAATCACTAATTTTTATTGGGATGATTTTGTTTTTATATGCTGTTACCTTGCTTGTTAAAACCCTGGCCCGCAGGCTGGAAATAGCCACGTCCACGACCTTCAGGGCTGGGGATCCCTCCTGAACGGAAGCTTGACCGGAGAAAGGGGACCCCGACCAGGCACAAAACGCATTGGTCCAAGTTTGTTTAATAAGTAATGTTGCTTAAAACAAATAAATTTTCATTGAGAAAATGTCTACCATGTTTTATCGTTATAGCGAATCTATGGCATATTTTTTGAAGCATTTTAAAGAATTGGTGCACGGTTTTTCTATTTTCCACCCTAATGCAAAGGAATTTCACCATGTCGCAGAAAGCAAAACGGGCCGCGCTTATCGGATACGACTGCCTCATTCCCAAGCGTCTTATGAAGATGCTGGATGAAGGCGGTCTGGACAATTTTCGCCGTTTCATGAAAGAGGGCAGCTATATCCCCGAAGGCTATAATCTGCCAACGGTGACGCCGCCTTCCTGGGCTACCATCTGCACAGGCGCATACCCACGTACTCACGGTGTTGAGGATTATTACTATTACCATGAAGGCCAGTCGTTGGACTACAAGTTCACCTCGCAGGCCTTCGGCTCCGACATCATGACAGCTCAGACCATCTGGGATCGCTGGGATAAGGCCGGGAAAAAGTGCCTGGTGGTCAACTATCCCATGGGCTGGCCATCCCACATGAAAAACGGCATCATGGTCATGGGTCAGGGGCTTTCGCCGGCCGAAACCCGTTGGCCCCTGCACGGCAACGAACACAAGGAATTTCTGGCATCAGAGAGCGTTATCTCCACCGACTTCTATCCCATGGGGGTGCAAGGCAGTTTTGAGGATGCCGAGGGCTGGAAAAACCTGCCTGACGACATGGATGAACCTCTGGACATGTCTGTCACGTTACACTTTAAGGAAGGCGTGGACCCTGTGGAAGATCAGGTATGGCATGTACTGGCCTGGCAGAGCGGCGACGATGGCTACGACCGCATTACTGTGGCTCCAACGAAGGATTTTTCCAAGGCCTTCTTCACCATTGGTCTGCGCCAATGGAGCGAGCCTGTAGAGCACGATTTCAAAGTTATTTCCGATGGACGCACGGAGAAAGGCGTATTCCGCTGCAAGCTCATGCAACTTTCAGATGACGCCGAAGAATTCAAACTTTATGTGTCTGGTGTTGCAGGCCGTACCCAGTTCATTTCACCAGCTTCAGCTGCAGCCGATATCGATTTTTCCAAGCAGATCACTGCCAACGACATCGGTCTGGTCGCCTTCCTGCATGGCATCATCGACACTGAAACGGTATGCGAACTTGTGGAATTTCACAGTGCATGGCTGTGGAATACTATTGAAAGCCTTATTAAGGCCAATCCGGATTGGGATTTGTTCTACATGCACTCCCATCCCATCGACTGGTTCTACCACGGCTGGCTGAGCGACCTGGACAGCAAGGACGACAAGGTGCGTGAAGCCGCCGAAAAGATGGAACGCCACATTTATACCGTTGAAGACCGTCTGCTGGGAAACCTTATGGACATCATGGGTGACGACACGCTGATTTGCTGCTGCTCAGATCACGGAGCCACGCCAATGGGTCCCATCCTCAACACGGCTCATGCTCTCAAAGAGGCGGGTCTGTGTTCCTATGAGCCCAAGAAATCTGAAAACTACTGGGATATCTATGAGGAAAGCGAAGGCTTCAACTATGTTCTGGATGTAAGTAAATCCAAGGCAGTGCCGCAACGTTACATGTTCGTCTATGTGAACCTCAAAGGCAAATATCCTGGCGGCATTGTGGAACCTGAAGACTACGAGAAGGTTCGTTCGGAGATCATCGACGCGCTGCTGGACTACCGTCATCCCGACACGGGCGAGCGTCCCGTGCTTATTGCCGTGCGCCGCGAGGATGCACATGTCTTCGGCATGGGCGGTGCTCAGGCTGGCGACGTGGTGTATGTGCTCAAGCCGGACTACATGGCTGAACACGGCTACGGTCTGCCCACGGGAGAATCCGGCTGCGGCACCCTCAAGAATCTGCTCATGTTCCGTGGGCCAAACATCAAGAAGGGCTATGTATATCCCCGGCCGCGCTGGTTGGCCGACATCGTCCCCACGTTCTGCTATATGACCGGTTACCCGGTACCGGAAGATGTCGAAGGAGCACCCATCTACCAGATTATGGAGGATCCAGATCTGGTAAAATAGTCTCTCCCCTGTGATAAAGCTTGCAACCTCCCTCTGAAAAGAGGACAGAGCCCAAAAGGAAGGATATTATGGCTGATAAAAAAGCAATTCTCGTAATCACCGACGGCATGAAACTCACCGATAGCGGCGAAGTTATGGACAAGCTACGGAAGAAGGCCGCAATACTGTCAGACGCCGACACAGCTGGTCTGCCAGATAAAGCTGTGGCCTTGGGAGGTGTGCAGTCAGATATGGCAAATCTTGCCGCCACGTTGGAGAAAAACGTCCTGGCTGTAACAAAGGGCAAGGTTGAGGCTGTGGCCCGCAAGGGAGGGCGCATCGTCGCCCGTCATCAGATCGAGACTACGGGAGAGGCCGTCGGTCTGAAAGTAGAGCCGCTCATTAAAGACTGGAAGGCCGATGGGAAAGACCTGCAATTTGTCCGTGTGACGGCTGTGGACAGCCGCGGAAGGCGGGTCTGGACGGCTTCCGATGAGGTGAATATCAGTGTTGAGGGACCTGCCCGTCTGATTGCCGTGGAAAGTGGAGACATCACCTCGGACGAGCTCCCGGGCGACAGCTCCGTGCGCCTTTTCCACGGTACGGCGATTGCCATTTTGCGCAGCGGTGCCGGGAGCGGCCCGGTTACGCTTCAGGTTTCTTCCCGGGGCATCAAAAAAGGTGTTAAGTCAATTCTTTAGAAATGATAAAAAAATTTTTACTGCTGATTATTGCATTTTCGGTGGCGCTGAGTGCCGGCGCTGCGACGTATGATACTGTCATCGAACCGATGGACGGGGAAGTGTGGTGGGGTGCCGTTATTGAAAAGGGCTATATGCAGCCTTTCTGGAATTT
>CAJOMG010000058.1 GCA_905235595.1 uncultured Desulfovibrio sp.
AACCCCTTTTTCCCCTCGATGCAAGCCGCCGCAGTTCTGGCCGTGTGTATCTCCTTCACCGAGCAGGACAGCACGGCCTTGTTCACGAGCAGAAAGTCTGCATGATCCTTAGCTTTCATAAACATAGCGCAAATCGTTCAGATTTTGCGTGTTCACATCCTTGTGGCAGGCGCACCCTTTCGAGTTCAGTTCCATAGTTTGGCGATTGTTTTTTGAATACTTTTCCCAGTGAGGAATAAACTCGTTGTCGGGATTGCCCGTCGCCGCAAAAGCCGCCCACGATGCCTGGATAACCCTGACGAACTTGGTATCGAGATTCGGCATAATGGGAGGTTGGGGCGTGTTGAAGGTAAACGGCAAGTCCAGACCGTGGTACGAACGAAAAACTTCAAAGGGCGGCGGAGCCTGCTCGGTGAAGAGGTAAAAATACACGTCGTCGAACTTCGATTGATATTCGGACGTCAATTCCTGACCGACGCGCCAATCCACCTGCGTCACAAAATCCGCAAAGCTGTCATAGGTGTCGGGACGACCGCCCAGCCACTTCCGATAAATTCCCTGTGGCGTTTGCGCTTTGTACCTCCGCAGGACGGTCGAAAATTGCTCGGGCTTTTCGCGGAACACGTCAAAGAAAGTTTCGCCGCCTGCGAGGAAAGCGCGCCACTCGTCGGCGGTCGTGCCGGTCAGGAACTTGATCCCGCGGGCTGCGCCGTCTTTGAGCACTTTGATCGGATTACGCGGCAAAAATTTCCCGTCGCACATCGGGAAAAACTCAAGAAAGTTGCTGCCTTTCTGGAGGGTTGTGAGTTTCGCGGAAAGCTCTTGGAGCTCGACGGCAGATTTTTTCATGAGGCCGCCAACGGTTTTCGAGCCGCTGAAGGCCATGAAATTTTCCGCATATTGAGCGGAAATTTCCCCATCGCCATGAAAGGCCACGTGTCCGGACTGGGGAATTGCCTTTTGGAACAAACCTTTAGCGGAAGGAGCGACCGTCAGCAACATGGTTGAAATGGAGCCGGCGCTTTCGCCGAAAACCGTGATATTGTCGGGATCGCCGCCGAAGGCCGCGATGTTTTCCTTGACCCAAGCCAGCGCGGCGACTTGGTCTTGCAAGCCGAGACAGCCGCTGTCCTCGAAGGCGGGATCAATGGCGCCGAAGTTCATGAAGCCGAAAACGTTCAAGCGATAGTTGAACGTGACGAGAACGACATCCTGCGCAGAGACAAAGTTTGCTCCTTTGTACTCTATCGAAGCGCCCTCAAGGAAGGCTCCGCCGTAAATGAAAACCATGACGGGCTTGTTCCTGACGTTGTTGCTCCGCGCCCAAATGTTCAGCGTCAAGCAATCTTCGCTTTGCGGGGGGCGTTCTTTGTCAGCGTCCATATAATCCATAAAATCAACAATTTTAATTCTCTCCTGCATGGGCGAGGCACCGAATTTTTTCGCGTCGAATGTTTTATCGGTCGGTTTCAATTTTTGCGGGGCTTGCCAGCGAAGTTTGCCCACAGGCGGCTCGGCGAAGGGAATCCCCAGCCAAGTTTTCACGCCGTTTTTGTCCACGAAGCCGTTGAACGTGCCGTAGCGGGTTTTGACGGCGCAATCATCCGCCGCGAAAACTTTTTCGATTGGCAGGCTCGCCGTCGCCGCGAAAGCCAGCGTCGCCATGGATGTCTTCTTGATGAATTCCCTGCGTGTCATGGTTGACATAACATCACGTCCTTTCAAAATTTGACATTTACATAGAAAAAACCTTTTCCCCCTCAAAATAAGTTGCCGCAGGCTTTGCCTCATGTATCTCTTTCACCGGGCAAGTCAAAACGTCCTTGTTCACCAAAAGGAAATCAGCATATTTGCCTGTCTTGATGCTGCCGCGTTCGTTTTCAAGGAACATCTGCCTGGCCACATTGATGGTCATGGCGGCGAGGGCCTGCTCCCGGGTGATGAGTTCCTCCGTCCACCAAGGTTTGGCATTTTCTTCGCAATAAACGCCCGTCAACGTAATTTCCATGATTCCGAAGGGATCGTCGGGGCTGTGGGAGAGGGCGGGAAAATCTGTGTGGGCGGTAACATTTACGCCGTTATCAAAAAATGATTTCAGCGGATAGCCGTTCAGCGCCATTTCTCCCTGAAACAGTTTAGGCAGTGCCTCTTGATTTTCTTCGGAATTATGATGCCAAAGCATCCCTTCCGTGGCGTAAATGTTATGGGCTGCCATACGCTTGTAATCTTCCCTGTTCACGTTGCGCAAATGCACAATCGTATTTCGCATTTCAGCCTTGCCGCCGTTTACGTAAGCATTGACGACACGATTTACGGCCTTGTTGCCCATGGCGTGGACGTGCATGATCAAGCCTTTTGCGTTGGCCTTGCGCGTAATCTCGGTAACTTCTTCCTCCGTCCAGTTTGCAATACCTTGATGGCCGTCAAGATAAACCGGATCAATAAATCCCGTGCCGCTTTCCGGTGTGCCGTCAATAAAAAGTTTTACCCATCTCGGCTTTACATGGGCAGAGGAATACTTTTGAGCTTCCACGGCATTTTCAAGAGCTTTGTCAATATCCATCCAGCTTTCAATCTCGTATGTCGTGCCCAGAATGAAGTGCATTTTTCCTTCTTTGTCCATTTGCTGAGCCGCTTTATAGTAATTCTCGTTGAAAAAATAGTTTCCCCATCCGTCAAGGTACATGGTGTAGCCTTCCGACAACATGTGCCGCTCGATGTCGTACATATTTTCTTTGGCCAACTGAACCGAAAACAGCTTGTCATTGTCCAAGAAAGAGCGCGTGTAAGTCCCTGCCTGTTCCTTCAAATAACCCGAAGGCGTGCCGTCCGCGCCCATGACAATTTCTCCGCCGCGAATTTCTTTTTTCAAGACTTTCCCATCCGCCGACATAATTCCGGCGTTGACAAGACAAAGGGTATTTGCCAAGCCTTTGTGACCTTCGTCGTCCGAAAAATAAATCGGAATGTCACTGCAAATTTTGTCCAACTGTTGGCGCGTCGGCATATCGTGCTGAAATTTGAAAAGCTGCCAACCGAAGCCGAAAATTGTCGTGGCTCCGGTTTCGCGAGCTTTTTTTACTGCGGCAGGAACAACTTCATTCAAAAATTTTTGCGGAGTGTCATCAAAGCCTACCATCATTCCGACTTTCGGAACCCCATGACCTATCGAATAATGGGCGTGGCCGTTGCCGCAGCTGGGCATTACCAGTCCTTTGCCGGTGTAGTCCACCACTTCGGTCTTCCCTTTTTTGATAAAGTCTGCAACACCGTTCTTGTCGCCCACATAGATAAATTTAGATAAATTTGCCGTCCTTCACGGCAAAGGCTTGGGCAAGCCGGTTGTTTTCGGCGGTGAATACCTTGCCATAAACTACGAGGTCGGCATCCGCCTTGCCCGCCGCGAAAACATTTTCATAGGGGAGAAGCCCCAGAGCCACCGCCCCCAGCGCTGCATTTTTGATGAATTCTCTGCGTGTTATGTTTTTCATGATAAACTCCTTTCCACCGCCATTTCTGACGGCACATTGCCAATTTTGACATTTGCTGTCGTATCGTTTACCGTGCGAATACCTTTTTCCCCTCGAAGTAGGTTGCCGCAGGCTTTGCCTCATGTATCTCCTTCACCGGGCAAGTCAAAACGTCCTTGTTCACTAAAAGGAAATCAGCATATTTGCCTGTCTTGATGCTGCCGCGTTCGTTTTCAAGGAACATCTGCTTGGCGCAGTTGATGGTCATGGCTGTGAGGGCTTGCTCCCTGGTGACGAGTTCCTCCGGCCAAATCGGCTTCCCATTCTCATGGTACTCTGTCCCCGTGACGGCAATCTCCATAATGCCGAAGGGGTCATCGGGACTGCCGGACAGTGCGGGGTAGTCCGAGTGGATGGACGCGGGGATGCCGTAGCCGAAAAAACTCTTCAAGGGATAAGCCTTGGTCGCCATCACCGCCGGCAACAATTTCGGCAATTCCTTTTGCACCTCATCGCTGAAATGATGCCATGTGATCCCGGATGTGACATAGATATTGTGGTCTGCCATGCGCCGGTAATCCGGCTCATCCACGTTGCGTACATGCACAAGGGTATTTCGCATTTCATCCTTGCCGCCGTTGATGAAAGCATTGACGACACGATGAACGCCCTCGTTGCCCAGGACATGAACGTGAAGGGTCAAGCCTTTCTCGTTCGCCTTGCGGACAAACTCGGTAAGTTCTTTTTCCTCCCAGTTGACGATTCCCCGTCTGCCGTCGAGATACGGCGGGTCAATAAGACCGGTGCCGCTTTCCACCGTGCCGTCAAAAAGGAGTTTTATCCATCCGGGAATCACTCGCTTGGAGGCGAATTGCTTTGCGTCCGCGGCTCTTTCCAGAGCCTCGTCCGGATCCATCCAGCTTTCGATTTCGTAGGGCAGACCAACCACGAAGTGCAGTTTTCCGGCCTCGTCCATCTGCCGGAGAGCCTTGTAGTAATTGGTGTTCACGAAATAGTTGCCCCAGCCCTCGTGGTACATGGTGTACCCCTCCGACAGAATATGGCGCTCTATGTCGGTCAAATTGGACAAGGCCCTGTCGAGAGAATACAAGTTCTCATGGTCTATGAACTGGCGCACATAGGTTTGCGCCTGTTCCGACAAGAAGCCGGTAGGCGTGCCGTCCTCGCCGATCTCAATCACGCCGCCCTTTAACTCTCTCTTGAGCACGGTGCCGTCTTCCTTCATGATGCCCGCTTTTACCAGCATCAGGGTGTTGGTTATGGCCTTGTGACATTCATCGTCCAAAAAGTAAACAGGGATGTCACTGCAAACGGCATCCAGTTCATGGCGGGTCGGTATATGAGTCTTGAATTTTTCGCGATTCCATCCCTGCCCGAAGACAGTCGTTGAACCGTTTTCCCTCGCCCTTTGTACCGCAGCGGGAAGGATTTCCGTCATAAATTTCTGAGAATCGGTATCCATATCCACCATGGTGCCGACGGTTTGGAGAGCGTAGCCCAACATATAATGGGCGTGACCGTTGCCGCAGCCGGGCATTACAATAATCCACAACCTCGGTCTTGCCCTGTTCCACAAAATTCTCGATGTCTTTCTTGTCGCCCACATAGACATATTTGCCATCCTTCACGGCGAAGGCTTCCACGATTTTATTATCCTCGGAAGTGAATATCTTGCCGTAAACCACGAGATCGGCGGCAGTCTTTTCCTTGGCACCGGCAAACATGCAAGTTCCAAGGATGGCGCAGATCATGGCGACGCACGACAGCACCCTCAATATTCGCGTATGAATAGTTGGATTCATCGCACCATCATCCTCCTATTCTTCATACACATAGCGCAAGGCTTCCAGATTTTCCGTGTTCAAATCCTTGCGGCAGACACAGCCCTTCGAGTTCAACTCCATCGTTTGACGGTTGCCGGCGGTATATTTTTCCCAACGCGGAATGGTTTCGTTGCTCGGATTTCCCGTCGCCGCGAACGCCGCCCACGACGATTGAATTTGGTTTACAAGTTTTTGGTTCGGATTCGGCAAAAGTTCATCGAAAGGCGTATCGAACACGAACGACAATTCCAGAGAATGGAATGAGCCCAAATCTTTCCTCAAAGACAGTTCACTGAACAAATAAAGGTAAACATCTTCATATTTCGCTTGATATTCGGCCTCCAGCTCATGACCGACGCACCAATCCATTTGGTTGATATAATCCCTGTAATTTTTATCGGTATCGGGGCGATTTTTCAGCCATGCGCGATAAACTTCCACGTCCGTGCGGGAAGTACGCTTTTTGTATCGTTTCATGATGGGGGAAATCTTTTCGTGGGTTTCGTGGAAGTTCTTAAAATAATTTTCGTTATACAGCAGCCAATAGCCCCATTCATCGGCATTTGTTCCCGTCAAAAACTTAATTCCGCGCGCTGCGCCGTCCTTGATTGCATCGAAAGGATCCGCAGGCAAAAATTTTCCGTCGGCGGCAGGGATATAATCGGAATGAGCAGTTTTTATGCGCAGTTCAAAGAGTTTTAAGTAAATGTCCCTAAGTTCGTCCGTGGATTTCTTCATCAGGTCGCTCATTTTACGGGCTCCGCTCAAACTCATGAACTCCTCCGCAAGTTTTGCGGCGTGTTCCGTGTCTTGAGCGTATCTCGAATGACCCGACTCCGGAATTGCTTTTTGGAACAAGCCTTTGGCTGCGGGCGCAACGGAAAGCAGAAAAGTTGAAATCGAGCCGGCGCTCTCGCCAAAAACGGTAATGTTATCGGGATTTCCGCCAAACTCCGAAATATTTTCCTTGACCCACCGCAAAGCGGCGATTTGGTCTTTCATGCCGATATGACCGCTGCCCTCAAAGGCGGGATCGATGGCACCGAAGTTCATAAATCCGAAAATATTCAAACGGTAGTTCAACGTGACCACAATGACGTCATGAGTCGCAAGTTTATTTCCGTTGTAAAGAGGTTCAAAGGTGCCGCCGTGCATAAAGCTGCCGCCATGAATAAAGACCATAACGGGCAAATTTTTCTTTTCGGAGCGTTTCCAGATGTTGAGGGTCAGGCAATCTTCGCTCTGCACGTTTTTCGACGCCAGTTCTATCTCGTCATACTCTTGAACGGCCGATGCGCCGAATTTCTTTGCGTCGAAGGTTTTGTTTGTCGGCGCTAACGATTCCGGAGCTTGCCAGCGCAATTTTCCGACGGGCGGCTTTGCGTATGGAATCCCCAGCCACGTTTTCACGCCGTTTTCGTCCAAGAAGCCGTTGAATGTGCCATATCGAGTTTTGACGCTTAACTTATCTGCGGCAAAAACTTTTTCGCTTGGCAGAAAACCAATCGCACTTAAAGCCAAAACTCCCATAGAGGCCGTTTTGATAAATTCTCTGCGGGTAAAATCTTGTTTCATAATGAACTCCTCCTCGTTGTTGATGAACACTTTTTCATATAACAAAAACCGCCGAACCCGACAGGGCATAGTGCCCCGTCAAATCCGACGGTTATTCATCGCGAATGTTATATGCGGTTTTGTTGCAAGACAAAAGGGCACAGTTAGCCTGTGCTGTGCGAAGTGTACCGCTATTCTTCATGGTTGTTAAGGCCCTTTCCGATTTTTTGACCGTGCTTCATCCATCGCGGTGTCCGCAGTCTCCCGAATCCGAACAACCATCCCGGAAGGCGCAACGACAGCCAGCACCTTCTCTCGCGGATGGTATTCTACACTTATGTGCTGATTCCTGCTATCTCCAAAAATTTTTTTCTGCTCATCGCCACGCATTCACTCCCGTCCCGTCTCGGAACACCACGGTCATGCCGCCGACATCATTTCTTCGAAGCGTGTTCGAGTCTTCTCGTTCCGTTCCACCAGCCCTTTGGTTTCTGTTCCCCCTCAATCTTGGGGAAAGCGGGACTTCTCCTTCCACGCTCAAACAGCTTCACCCTTCATCCGAAAATCCCCGCCGCCGACCTCGACAACGTAGCTCATCCCTCAGATACGACTCAAAATCCTTCTGCCCTGCACGTCACCCCCAGAATCCTTGCACACGGATGGGACACCGAAATTCCTTGGTGGTTTCTGCACAGTGCCGCATCCCTTTCATCAGCATAAACCGAAACAGCATAAAAAATTTCTTATAAAGTTGCGGATTTTGGCTTTCCCCGAATTTGTGCTTGACAGTCGCGAACCCCCGTGAATAGTGGCTTCACGGGGGTTCGTCCATACTTTTCCACGATGGACAAGAACAACCGTCGTGCGCTACAACGGGATTTGAACGGCAAGGGTGGAAGAGTACGGATAGCGGAAGTGAAAAAACCTGACAGAGGGTGATTAGGTGGTATAATGCTTGATGGGTAGGTGTGTATTAAATCCATTCGGCATAGGCGGTCACAACTGCCGAACCAAACGGCATAACACAGGAAAGGAGCGTTGATTAGAGGTAACACAGGGGTAACACTTCGGGCAGGTAAGATTTCGCCCATCGGAACTACTATATATAGTGGTTGGATAACTTGAAATGGTACAATATGTGGTGCTTTGGGGCTTTCCTATGTTATTGAACATTGACATCATTTGCCTTGGCACTTTCTATAAGCGTATAAAATAGAGCACTTGCCTCTGCACCGCTGGGAGAACCAGCAAACAGCCAGTTTTTCCGCCCTACTGCAAATGGATGGATGGCGTTTCCTGCCGCATTGTTATCGGGCGTGAGCTCTGCGCGATCTAGATAGCGCACCATGTGGTTCCATAGGTAAAAAAATTTAAGTGCGGTGCGCGCATTGAAGAAGCTGAGGCGTATTCCCTGTTCTCCACGCCGGATAGCCATCGTATCCCTTGCCGCACTTCGGACAGACCTTCCTGAACCCATCCACTCGCTGTACAGTGAATCTTGATCTGTCTCATTTGCCGAGAAAACTGCGACTCACTGCCGCAAAGAACAGGGGCGTCAGGTACAGGCCAAGTACCGTGGCAGCCAGAACGCCGCAAACAACAGTCACCCCAACGGCATTCTGCGCCCCGGAACCTGCCAAGCTGTTCAGAGCCAGAGGCAGCACCCCCAGCATAAATGCCAGCGAAGTCATAAGAATAGGCCGTAACCTCTGGCGCACTGCCCTGAGTAAAGCGGCCTGAAGTTGCAACCCTCTGGAATGCAGTTCACGGGCGAAGACGATAATCAGGATGGCGTTTTTTGCGGCAAGCCCCATGACGGCTAACAACCCTATATGAAAATACACGCCGTTGCTCATGCCGGAGAGCCAGGTTCCGGCAACCGCCCCCATAATGCCGGAAGGCACCACAAGCAACACGGCCAGGGGGACGCTCCAGCTTTCATAGAGCGCCGCCAGGCACAGAAAGACCGCAGTCAAGGAAAGGACGTACAGCAATCCCACCTGCGAGCCTGCCTGCTTCTCCTGCCACGACATACCCGTCCATTCGAAGCCAAAGCCCTCTGGCATTTCGGCGGCCAGTTCTTCCATGGCTGCCATAGCCGTGCCGCTGCTGCCGCCCGATGCGGCCTCTCCCATGATTTTCACTGCTGGCGCCCCCTGATAGCGTTCCAGCCGTGGAGAGCCCGTTCCCTCGTGAACAGAAAGGAAGGTTGGGAACGGAACCATGCCGCCCGTGGCATTGCGAACATGGTAACGGGAGAAGTCACTGGCCTGTGCGCGATAGGGCGCGTCGGCCTGCATATAGACGCGCTTGGTGCGCCCTCTGTCGCTGAAATCGTTGACGTAGGCTCCGCCCCAATAAGCCGCGATGGCGGCGTCAATGTCGCCTTTGTTCAGCCCGTGGGCCATGGCCTTGTCCACATCCACCGCCAGATCATACTGCACAACATCGTCCAGGCCGCCTGCCCGCACATTCGCAAGGCCGGGATGCGCCCTCGCCTGTGCCAGCATGGCATCTCGCGCGACCATGAGGGCTTCGTGCCCGCGACCTGTCAGGTCCATGAGTTCAAATTCAAAGCCCGCCGAACGGGCCATTTCACGGATAGTGGCCGGACGGAAAAAGATGATACGTGCCTCCGGCACATCACGAAAGTGCGATTGCAGTCGTTTTTGGATGGCTGCCACCTGAGCTTCCGGTGTTTTCCGCCTATCCCAGTCATTCAGGACGATATAAAGCTGACCTACATTCTGCCCCGCGCCAAAAAAGGAATAGCCCGCCACGGTAAGCAAATTTTGCACCACGTCTCTTTCCTGCGTGAGGATATGCTCGCGGATGCCTGTCAGCACCGCCTCTGTGCGTTCCATGCTGGCGCCTGGCGGCAGCTGGACAAAGCCGTAAAAAGCTCCCTGGTCTTCTTCAGGTACAAAAGATGTTGGCAGACGAAGCAGGAGAAAGATTGTTACGGCCAATCCCAGGGTGAAGACGACGAACACCGGCCAGGGGTGCCGTAACAGCGCACGCACCTGTGCCGTGTAACGGGCGGCGCAGCGGTCAAAAGTCCGGTTGAATGCGACAAAGATACGGTTTCGCGCTGGATGAGAGCGCAGCATGGTTGCGCAGAGCGCCGGAGATAGCGTCAGGGCCACCAAGGCGGAAAGAACCATGGCTGTGACAATGGTGATGGAGAATTGACGATAGATGATGCCCACCGAACCGGGCATGAAGGCCATGGGGACAAAGATGGAAGCGATGACGAGCGCCACTCCCACAAGGGCTCCGCTTATTTGCCGCATGGAGAGGCGCGTGGCTTCCAGCGGCGGCAATCCGTCATCGACCATAATCCTCTCGACGTTTTCCACCACAACTATAGCGTCGTCCACCAGAAGGCCAATGGCCAAAACAATGCCGAACATAGTGAGCGTATTGACGCTCATGCCAAAGAGCGCCAGCACGGCAAACACGCCAAGCAATACGACCGGAATGGCAACCATGGGGATGAAGGTGGCCCGCCAGTTCTGAAGAAAAAGAAACATGACAAGACACACCAGCACCACGGCCTCAACCAGTGTGCGATAGACCTGCCGGATAGAGATCTCCACAAAAGGCGTGGTGTCGTAGGTGATGAGATAGTCCATGCCGGGCGGGAAAAAGGCGGACAGTTCACTGATTTTCGCTTTGATTGCCCTCGCAGTTTCAACAGCATTGGCGCCGGGAGCCAAGCCGAAGATAAGTGAGGCTGCAGTCTGTCCATTGATACGAATGACATTGTCAAAGCGTTCTCCGGCAAGCTCCACGCGGGCCACCTGAGAGAGGCGCAACACTGAACCGTCAGTATTCCGCTTGAGAATGATTCGCTTGAAGTCATCCACGCTGGTCAGCCGCGAGGAAGCGTTGACCATGATGTTGATTTCCTGTCCTGCGGCGATGGGCAAGGCCCCCACCTGTCCGCCGGTTGTCTGGCTGTTCTGCTCCCGTATGGCGCGGGCCACGTCCGAAGGATTCAGGTGGTATTGCGCCATGCGCACCGGATCCAACCACACGCGCATGGCATACTGCGAGCTGAGCGTGGTGAGCTGACCAACGCCAGGCACGCGGCTGAGAGGTTCCTGCAAATGACTGGCGAGGTAATCGCCCAGATCCCCGGCATCCATGTCCTCACGGGAAATAAGTGCCATGATCAGCAGGATGCCCGCCGAGGACTTGCTGACCCGCAGGCCCTGTAGCTGCACCTCCTCCGGCAGCATGGGCGCAGCCAGCTGCAACTTGTTCTGAATCTGCACTTGGGCGATGTCTATGTCCGTTCCATTGGCGAAGGTGAAGGTCAGCGTTGAGGTACCCGTAGCGTCACTTTCCGAAGCCATGTAGATGAGGCCGTCGATGCCGCTGATTTGCTGCTCGATAATCTGCGTCACGGTATCTTCCATGGTGCGGGCACTGGCTCCGGGGAATTTAGCGGTGACCACGACCTGTGGCGACGCGATCTCCGGAAATAGGGCCACGGGCAGAGCCACAAACGACAACGCTCCCACCAGCATGACGATGATGGCCAGCACCCAGGTAAAAACGGGGCGACGTATGAAAAAGTCGGACATTCGTCTAGCCCTCCTTTCCCATCGCGTTGTCTTTCGCCTGAAGGCGCTTGCCTGTCACCTTTTGGCCGGGACGAACCTTGAGCAGCCCCTCGACCAGCAGCAGTTCGCCTTCCCTGAGCCCGTCTCGCACAAGCCACTGCCCCCCGTGATCTCGCTCGATGGAGACAAGGCGCGGCTGCGCCGTGTACAGACCGGGAGTGTCGGAAGGTTCCAGAATATAGACCTGCGGACAATTGCGCATGTCGCGTGTCACACTCCGCTGCGGGATGCGGATGGCTCTCTCCAGTTTTCCCTCCACCAGCTCGGCCCGCACATACATGCCGGGCAAAAGCAGGCCATCCGCATTGGCAAAACGGGCGCGAATGGTGACGGTGCCTGTTTCCGGGTCTGTGGCGATTTCAGAAAACAGCAACTCACCATCCACGGATTCACCCGTATGAGGATTCACATAGGGACTGCCGTTTTCCAGCGTCAGCCGCACTCGGGCGACGTCCGGCCTTTGCAGTTTTCCGCTTGCAAAGGCTTGTCTCAGTGTCACGAGCTCCGCGCTGGATTGGGTCACGTCAATATGGATGGGGTCAAGCTGGCGTATGACGGCCAGAGGTTGCGACTGGTTGGGCGTAAGCAAGGCCCCCTCCGTCACATGCGACCGACCGATGCGTCCGCTCACAGGCGCCTTGACGCTGGTGTACCCCAGATTGATTTCCGCCGTGGCCAGCAATTCCTCGCAGGCGTCTATTTCCGCACGCACCTGTTTGTAGGCGGCAATGGCATCATCACGTTCCTGCTTGCGCACAGCGTTGCTCTGCGCCAGGAATACACAGCGCTCCATGTGTCGGCGGGCGGCGTCTTCCCGCGCCCGCGCCTTCTCCAGATTGGCGCGAGCATTGTCGCGGGCTGCGCGGAATGGGGCAGCGTCTATCTGATAGAGCGTCTGCCCCGCATGCACTGTCATGCCTTCCTCAAAGAGACGTTTTTGCAATATGCCGCCCACCTGCGGACGAACCTCGGCCATGCGCAGGGGGGAAACTCGCCCCGGTACCTCCCGTGTCAGCAACACCGGTTCGGCTGTGACGGTCTGAAACAGGACCGTGGGCGGTGTGACGGCCGGAGCCTTGCCTGTGGTACTGTCACAGGCCGAGAGTAAGCTCAGCACGACACTCGCGGCGAGAATGCGTCTTCCATGCGACCACGTTGGCGTCAATATGTTTTTCAGGAGGCAGAACATGGCAAATCCTTTTTATGAAGACGGAGATTGACCAAGAAAGCAATCCCCAGCACGACCACTCCTGTGACAGCAACAGCCTGCCACCCATAGTTAGCCAAAAGCCAAGGGCCAAAGCTTGCCCCAAGCGCGCCTCCGCAGAAATTGGCGGCTACGCTGATGGAATTGCAACGGGCACGGGCTTCTGGCTGTGCAGCAAGAATAGCCTGTTGCACACTGACGGTAGTCACATTGACACCGGGATCCAGGAGTACTGCGGCCAAGGCCAGGGGACATGCATTGTCAGCAGACAATGAGAGCAGCCATGTGCCTGTGGCAAACCCCGTCCCCCAAATCCGCAGATGATGGCCATATCCTTTGTCAAGCAGTCTGCCTGCCAGAACCATGCACGGAGGTGAGGCCAATCCGGTAAGGGCAAACACGGCCACCATTGTGTGGCTGTAGTGCATGTCCTGCAACAGACGCAGGGGGGCCGTTGTCCAAAACATGGTCAAAGCGGCGAAGGAAAGTGAGGACACCAACAACCACAGATGAAGATGCGGTACAAGGCGTGGCACATCGCACAGGGAGTGAAGCATGGCCATGTAGCTCATTTCGTGAACTGATGGACGCATGCTAGGCAGCAGACGCCAGAGCGCCCAGGCCAACAACAACATGACGGTAGCAGCAAGACTGTACATGCCACGCCAGCCCACCAACTCCGATAGCAGGGACGATGTGGGCCGCGCCAGCACGATCCCGCCGAATAATCCCGCCGTCACTATGCCAAGCACTCGCCCACGCATGGCATCCGAGGCAAGGCTCACCGCGAAGACGATGACTACCTGAGTTGCGGCAGAAAAAATCCCTATCGCGAGATGCGCAGCAAGAAAGAGGGATACAGAACGGCAGACCGCCGCAAGTGCCAGAAAACAACCAGCTCCCAGCGTCATGCTGGCGATGAGTCTGCGGTTTTCCCACATATCGCCCAACGGCCCCAAGAATAGGATTCCGAATATGTAGCCCACCTGAAGCATGGTAATGACAAGCCCGCTGGCCCCCGTCGTGAGCCCCACGTCTGCTGCCATGTCCGCCAGGATGGGTTGAGCATAGTACATGTTTGCCAGTATTAGGTAACAGGCCGCCGATAGCAGCAGGAAGAGAGGCGATTGTCTGGCATCTGCCTGGAAATCCGCTGTTATAGCCGAATTTTTCGCTTGAGTTTTTGATTCCATGGAGACATGATAGGCACATCAGCTCAAAACCGTTTGCATAATACCGGCAATTTTTTGCCTGATACTGGCAAAAATTACATAGTGTTGAATAATGTGGTATCCATGGGGCAAGCATGGAGGACAGGGTATGCAGGAGAATATGCGGGAAGCGGACTGGCTCCGAGAGGAAACTGTACGGTTGCTTTTACGTCATCTGCCGACGGCAGGCGATTACCTCTCTCCTGTTACGGGAATGACGCTCTACCGCCGCGATGCCAGCGAACACGTTGCCAACTGCGTTTACAGGCCACAAGTCATACTGATAGCACAAGGACGGAAAAGTGCGGTCGTTGCCGGGCAAAAGGTGGCATACGGCGCTGGTCAGTTTCTGCTGACAGGCGTGGACATGCCGGCTCAGGCCCGAACCGTGGAGGTAACGCCCGGAAAGCCCTTCCTCTCCATAATGATCTCCCTTGACAAGAGCATACTCGACCAGTTGCTCATGGAAACCGATAATTCGCAAAGCCCGGCAGGGATGCCTTCAGCCTTAGGCGTCGCCTATGCAGATACCCGTCTGTGGCGAATCTTTCATCAACTGGTGGAATTGCTCTACGCACCGGAGGATGTACCTGTAATGGAGCCGCTGTACCTCAAGGAACTGCACTACAGGCTGCTCACCGGTCCCTTGGGAGGACAGCTGCGGCAACTCTACCTTCCCGGCACGCCTTCACGGCATATCGCTGGAGCCATTTCCTGGCTGCGAGAGAATTTCGCAACTCCCCTGCATATCAAGGAGCTAGCACGGCGGGCTAATCTTTCAGAATCAGTGTTGTTCCGGCAATTCAAGAAGGTCACGTCTCTGACACCGCTGCAGTTCCAGAAGCATCTTCGTTTGCAGGAGGCGCATCGGCTTATGGTGGCTGAACACATGGATGCCAATACTGCCAGCCTGTCCGTGGGGTATGAAAGCCCGCATCAGTTCAACCGGGAGTACAAACGCCTCTTCGGCCAACCGCCTTTGCGGGATGTCAGTCAATGGAGAGGAAAAGTGTCGACACAAGCTTGAGTGTGTCACGTTCTCTCGCCTGCAGCCGCAACGGAACGGCGTCATACTCCCGGGCTTCCGACGTTTCATGGCGTTTGTCTTGCGGGGATCGAAGGAGGCGGAGGCTCTCGCCAGCCCGTGAGTAGAGACGCGCAGCGGTCTCATCGTATCATAACCGCCAATGGCTGGCAGGTCAGGCACCGCAAAGTTAACGCCC
>CAJOMG010000059.1 GCA_905235595.1 uncultured Desulfovibrio sp.
GCTGCCATACACAGCGCGCTGCGCTCACTGCAGAGTTTTGCTGACCCGTAACATTTGAATTCCAAGGCT
This sequence comes from uncultured Desulfovibrio sp., assembly GCA_905235595.1. Lineage (GTDB taxonomy): Bacteria > Desulfobacterota > Desulfovibrionia > Desulfovibrionales > Desulfovibrionaceae > Desulfovibrio. Next base: position 70 of record CAJOMG010000059.1, read on the forward strand.
GATGGCCCCGATCTCCATCGCAGGCCCATCCCTGGCACTCCCACGAGCAGGAATTGCTGTGGGTTAAAGATGATTACCGACATGATCAGCTTTAACCTGTGTGCGTGTCGCACATCAAGTTAATTAGTATGAAATATGTCAAACTAGTATAATTTTTTTTAGCATATTTCAATATATTACAATATACTTTTCGTGTTGCTCAAATTTGACATCCCTGCAAACATATTTACCGACAATTCAAAACAGGAGGTGGCGTTATAAGTCATTACGCAACACCGTTATGCTTCATGGACCATGTGAGTATCATTCATACGGACTCAGGACGACCGATTGGTACTGGAAGAGGGGCATTGCCTTGGTATCGTGGGTGAGAGTGGCAGCGGAAAAACCTTGGTTTTTCGTCCATCGCACTTGATAACACTATCAGTAAACGCGTGTACACAGTGCGGGATGCCTCCTACAACCCCGTACCCATGTTCACTTTGAGGGCAGGAAAATAAAGTAGTATGGTTGGTACGATAAAGATACTATTGGTTTTTATGCGGTCGAAACCTGAGTCCCCAAGCCACAAAGATGCATGTGATTACTTGCCTTCTCCTCATGGTGTTTCCTTTGTTATCTTTCGACGACTGGGTTCATGCAGCCAATTCCCCAGTTTCTCAACGGCATCAATACTTCTGGGACCTGGTCGGGCAAAAAGCTCTTCATCCACAATCAGAACTCGATCCTCTCGTACGGCACGCAATCCTCGGTAGTGGGCCCGTGTAGCAAGAGGTACAGGCACAGGATTCATGGGCCCCTTCTGTATGATGTATGCTTCAGGATTGGCAGCCACCAGTGCCTCTTCACTGAAACGTACCAGTTTCTTGCCTTCGGGCACTACATTGCTTCCCCCGGCCAGCGTGATGATTTCGTTGGTGATACCACCCGATCCTGCAGCCAACAGATTGGGATAGCGTACTTCATAAAATACATGTACGGGAGAGTGCATTGCGTACCGTGTTTGCAGTTGTTCAAGCCGTTCTTTCCAGTGACGCGTCAGTTCTTGCGCTTTTTCTGCGTGGCCTGTGACGCGCCCTAGCAATTCCGTTACGGTAAACATCTGCCTGAATGAATTGAGCTCAAAGCTCAATATATTGAAGCCCAGGGAACGTAAATGCTCTGTCTGTACGCGAGCCTCGTCACGCCCGGAAAGCTGAATAATAAGGTCTGGCTGTAAGGCCGCAATGAGTTCCACATTGGGGCGCATGTGTGTTCCGATGACAGGTAGAGAAGCCAGAGCTTTTACTGTACTGTCGGCAGCAGTACGCCCCACCAGAGCATTTAGTGCGTCCAGTGCAAGCAGTAGTTCGTTAAATGCTCCGTACAGAGCGATGATGCGATGCGCCGGGCGATCGAAGCGTACTATATGTCCTGAGTTGTCCTTGATTTCTACTGGTTTGAAAGTAACTTCAGCTCCCATCGTCATCTGCACGGGTATCAAAAGAAGGCATAGGAGTATGCATATCAGGTGTATCAATGACCTTTTTCCAGGGGCCGGTTGCCTTGTCCACCAGGGCCTGGGGCAAACCCCAGCGTGGGTGGGGCAAAACCACCACGGGAGCAGCGTATAATGCATTGAGGTTTTTCTCCGTAAAAACGTCAGTTACGGGTCCGTCAAATAAAACAAGGCCGTTACGAATGCCCATGATCCGTGTTGCATAGAGCGCGGCCAGGTTACAGTCGTGCATGACCATAAGTATGCAGGCTCCGGTGGCACGGCGACGTTCCAGAAGATCAAAAAGCTCCACCATGCGGGCAAGATCCAAGCCTGCGGCCAATTCGTCGAGCAAGAGCAGGGGACACTCCTGTGCCAGGGCTCGTGCCAACAAGACACGCTGTATCTCTCCTCCGGACAGTTCTGTCAGGGGGCGATCTGCCAGAGATGCGGTACCGGTTTCTTCTAATACCTTGTCTGCCGTTGTATAATCTGCACGACTATAAACTCCTAACCATGAAAGATGTGCAAAACGTCCCAGCAAAACAAACTGGCGTGCCGTCATTGCCGGTGGATACGTTCCACGTTGTGGTACAACGGCTACAAGATGTGCCCGGGTACGTGAGTTCATATGTGTTAGAGACCGTCCCTGAAGTTCGATACTGCCAGCCTGTGGGGCCAGAACGCCTGAAAGTGTGCGAAGCAATGTCGTCTTGCCACTGCCGTTAGGGCCGAGCAGGGCAAGACTTTCCCCTGGGTGCAAGGAGAGGTTCACGTTCTGCAGCACACAGTGATGTGCATAGCCCGCGTACAATCCCGTAACATGCAGCAATGGCGTGGTATGCACAGATACTCCCAAAGCGCCAACGTAAGAAAATGTCACATGTTCCTCCGACGCACCAGCAGAGCGAAGAAAGGCCCTCCCAGCAGGGCCATGACCACTCCAACGGGAAGCTCCTGTCCGCCAGAGAGAATGCAGCGGGCCAGTACGTCTGCCCAGATCAGCAAGATACCTCCGGCAAAAAAGGCGCCCGTCAGCAAGGGACCGTGTCCCCAGCCCAGTAACAACCGTAGGGTATGCGGTACCACCAGCCCTACAAAACCGATGACGCCAGCCACTGCCACGCAGCCAGCCGTCATGCAGCTGGCACCGGCCAAGAGCCAAAAACGCGCACGCCCCACAGCAAGTCCCGTCTGGGCAGCCTGTTCGTCTCCCAGGGCCAGGACATCCAATGCACGCCAGCCTAGCGTCACGGCAGCCATCCCTGGGAAAAAAGTCCCCAGCAGAAGGGGAAAGCTGTCCCAGCCCCGTCCCTGAAACGAGCCCATGATCCAAAAAACAATGCTTGTCACTGATTCTTCATTCAAGGCTTTGATGAGGGTAACCAGTGCACCTAAAAATGCAGCCACGGCAATGCCCGCCAGGATGACATTTTCACGGCGGAAGACGCCATCAGCGCGTCCCAGCCACAAGGCCCCTGCCAAAGCCATAAGCGCTCCCACCAGAGCTGCTACGGCTATTAGCCCTCCTGATCCGCTGTCCAGAAGTTTCCCGATACTGCACAACACAATAGATGAATCTGCAAAGGCAATGGCCATACTGGCCCCACAGGCTGCCCCTGCGGAAATACCCAGGGTAAAAGGGTCGGCCAGCGCATTGCGCAACACTCCCTGCAGGGCGACACCTGCTACGGCAAGTGCGCCACCACATAGGGCTGCCAGGCATATACGGGCCAGACGTATTTGTACAACCACCAGCACCAGAGTGGGATCGTCTGGCATGGGCATCAGCCCTACGATGGCAGCGAGCGTCCGCAGGACCTGTCCCGCGCTCACTGCCGCAGGTCCTGATAGGCAAGCAAGCGGCAAGGAAATTAGCCAGGCTGTCAGCAATGCGGCAAAAACAAGGCCGCGTGGCAAGATGAAATGACGGTATGGCGATAAACGTGAGATAGTTTGGAACATGTGCAATCTTTGAGCATCAAATGTCTCAAATGGTCTGGTTTGAACCGTCCATGGCAGATATGGCAATCCAGATCAGACTGGCCTGACGCCCAGATGATTTGTGTCTTCGATAAGAAAAGAAAAGATCATTATTCTCTGCTGTACACCAGTCCAAACCATATATGTTGCGCTGCAGCAATCCTGCTTCCTGCAGTTGGGCTCGCGTCAGAGCCCAGAGATCCATGGTGCGGGAATCGGCATCAAACCACGGTTGCCACGCTGCGCCCCATTCCCGTTCAAAATTGACAAATTCCGCATGGCCAGGCCCAAGACTTGGGCCGCGCACGGCTACAAGATCGCGTGGCTCAAGGGCATACTGCTTACAGAAGCGCTCCACAGCGGTTTGGGGAAAATGGCAGCGATTGCCTCGCCAGCCGACATGAATGGCGGCAATATGACCGCCAGCCTTGTGTGCCAGTAAAAGCGGCTGACAGTCGGCGGTTTTGATGAGCAGGCCCAGGCCTGGCTGTATCGTGGCCATGCCGTCTCCCTGTATAGTAACATTGTCGTTTGGAGATATGGCGCAAGGCTCGAAAACCAGGGTATCCCCATGCACCTGCAGCAGTTCTGCCCAGGCCACAAGGCCATGAGGTTGCAGGGCTTCCAACAGACTTGTGCGATTGGCCATCACGGTATCAGGCGCATCCCCAACATTGTAGGAAATATTGCCACCTGCATAGCCTGCATTAGTTGCACCATTTGTGCGAATCTGAAAGGCACAACGCACATGCGGTATATTGGGGAAGGCAAAAGGCAGATAACTTACGGACACAATTCACGCTCCTCAGTACAGATACGGTGAACGGGCTTATCCCATGGAGCCAAGGGTAACCTTTCTACCAGCTGAAAATCGAAACACAGGCCTGTGAGCTGGCGCATTCGGCCCTTGGCCAGAAATCTGTCATAATATCCGCCTCCATAGCCAAGTCGGTCACCGCGCATATCAAAGGCCAGGCCTGGAACTATGGTACACTCAGGCGTAAAGGCGGTATCGTCTGGCCCGCAGCCGGGCAAGTCAGCCTTAGGTTCCAGAAGTCCGAAGGGGCCAGGCTGTAATGATTCAGGCCCGGAACAACGCACAAATTCCATTTCACCAGTTCTTTCAGGCAGTAAACGGGGAAGCCAGACCTCACGTCCCGACGTCCAGGCTTCTTGCAATAACAGGCGAGTGGGCATCTCATTCCTGACGCTTACATACAATGCCACAGAATATGCCTGCTGCCATACGTCCAGCGCAAGCACCCGCTGTTGAGCGGCAAGGCCGCGCGCAATTACTACATCTTGCGGAAGCGCAGATCTAAGTCGGAGCATGGAAGCACGCAGCACGGCCCGGGTGTTGTGGATCGCCTTATCCAGCAGCATTCCACTTGTGTCTTTTGAAATAATGCCGTGGTACAAACGTGCTTTCCTTGCGAAGAGATGTATGCCATACTGAATGACACAGTATAACAAAGGAAGCTCTGCCATGCCAAGTTCTGACGTTCGAGACCCCCTCTGGATTGCCGTGGGTGACATTCATGATGAAGTGGAACGCTTTTCCTTCATTCCGGAACTATCCCAGGCAGACGGTATTATCGTTACCGGCGATCTCACCGTCACCGGTGGTATAAAACAGGCGGAACGTGTTATGGATGCTCTATGCACTCATAATCTGCCTGTATTTGCACAGATAGGCAATATGGACAGGCCGGAAGTGGATACATGGTTGACGGAAAAGGATTGTAATCTGCACACCTTTACGCGTGAATTGACACCAGATATCGCCATTTTCGGTGTGGGTGGCTCCACATTCACTCCTTTTGGCACTCCTAGCGAATTTCCAGAATCCTCTGTCGCTGCATGGCTTGAAGCCTGCTGGCATAAGGCGCGAACGTACCCGCACAGTGTGCTCATCTCTCACAACCCTCCTAAGGATACTGCCTGTGACGTCATCCCTGGGAATGTACATGTCGGCTCTTCGGCAGTGCGGGAATTTTTGGAAGAGGCACAGCCAGAGATATGTCTTTGTGGGCACATTCATGAGGCACGCGCTGTAGACAGAGTAGGGCGCACTCTTGTGGTTAATCCAGGTATGCTCTCTCAGGGCGGCTATGTGCTGCTGTGTGCCAAACGGGGGCAACTGACGGCGGAGCTCAAGATTTTGAAAGATTGAGGATATTTGCGCTCGCGATAAACGAGTATTACGGCCTTAAAATTTCGCGGAGCTTCTTGCGCCGCGCTAAAGGATTTTCATGACAGTTGAGCACAATTCTTCTGCAGCGTCCGAAGCATCAGACGCAGAGCAAGCAGTACAGGAAACCTCCAAACGCAAACGTACCAATGCTTCAAGAGCCAGAGCCAAAACAACTTCTTCTAAATCTGCAGATGTGGCCGAAGGTGTGCATAATAGCGCTCCTGTGTCTGGAAATGTGCCAGCGGAGGACACTAACGTTAAACCGAAACGTGCACCGCGGCGAAAAAACATAAAAATTCCTGAGGACGGGGCTGACATCTCGGGCGTGCAACCTGCATTGCATTCTGGCGAGGTTGACAATGCAGATATCTCTTTAAGTACGACTGAACGGACAAGCAATAACGGGCAAAAACGTAAAAAAAGCGTCGCCGTAGCTCCTAAATCCTCACGGACAACGACTGCTCTTGGCATTTCTTCCGCTGAAGAAAATCAAACGACAAAAAGCATTGCTACACGTAACCACCGTTCTCGAAAGGCTGGCGTTAATAAAAGCTCCGGCACAACACCAGATAGTAGCAGTGCTGCGGGCGTCGCTTTGTCTCTGGACGAATCGTTAACACAGCAAACAACATCCACCCCTAAGATTTCGCTTGAAATATCTTCTTTGCAACCACAGGGCATTGATGAGCTTTCTATTGATCAGTCTGCAGCAGTTGCAAGAGATGGCATGGCAAGCACAATTCAGGATGATGTGTCAAATGAAGACGGGCATGATGAAATACCCCATCGCAAAAGTCGTCGTGGACGACGCGGCGGGCGTGGCCGTAATCACAAGAAGGTCCAGAATGAAGCAGCAATCGCAACTGAAGACAAATCCCTGACGTTGGACCAGATAGATGCGTCTGACAATGCTGTTGGGAATCTTGCGCAAGATAAGCAGTTTGGTGAACAGCATACAGTTACTAGCAATATAAATAATGTTAGCAAGTGCGTCTCAAAACGACGTATGTTTATCAGTGTATTGCCAGGAGAAGAAGTTGAAGTGGCACTGGTACAGGATGGCCAAGTGCTGGAATATTATTTAGATATGCTCCACCAGCGGAAGCTCAAGGGCAATATTTACAAGGGCATTATTCACAATATTGATACAAATTTGCAGGCAGCCTTTGTCAGTTATGGAGCAGGAAAAAATGGTTTTCTGCAGATTGATGAAGTTCACCCCGAATATTGGCTAACCTATTATGAACCATCTAAAGGAAAAAAATTTCCGCCTATTCAAAAGGTGCTTAAGCCTGGGCAGGAGGTATTGGTACAGGTAGTCAAGGAGCCTACGGGCAACAAGGGAGCCTTTTTGACTACCTGGCTCTCTTTGGCTGGTCGTTTTCTTGTACTTACGCCAGGGCAGGAACAAATAGGTGTTTCTCGTAAGGTGGAAGATGAAGATGAGCGTGCGCGTTTGCGTGAGATGATGAATGGTATTGATCCCGGACAAGGCCTCGGTGTCATTGTGCGTACAGTGAGCGCGGGTACAACCAAGACCACTCTGAAAAACGATTTGCAATACCTCAAACGTGTCTGGCGTGATATTCGAAAAAAAGGTACCGAAGCCACTGCCCCTGCACTTATTTATCAAGAACCAGGCCTTTCTGAACGTGCTGTGCGCGACTACCTTACAGAAGATGTTTCTGAAATCTGGGTGGATAACGATGAGGTGGCACAGAGCGTCCGTGAAACGGTCGGCATGCTCTTTCCACGTAAAAAAGACCTTGTACGCCTGCATACAGAAGCGCGTACGACCATGTGGGAACGCTTCAATTTGCAACGCCAATTGGAGCAAATATATTCCCGTGAAGTGTTGCTGCCCTCTGGTGGTCGTCTGGTTTTTGACCAAACTGAAGCTCTTATGGCTATTGATATAAATTCCGGTAAGATCTCGGGCAAAGGCAATTTTGAAGCCATGGCACACAAAACCAATATGGAAGCTGCAGAAGCCATTGCCCGCCATCTCAAATTGCGCGATATCGGTGGCCAGGTTGTCATCGACTTCATTGAAATGCGAGACAAAAAGCATGTGGCAGAGGTGGAAAAAACTCTCCGTACAGCCATGAAGAATGACCGTGCCCGACATGATGTGGCCCACATGAGTCCCTTTGGTCTGTTGGAGCTGGTCAGACAACGTACGGGTTCTTCGGCATTAGCAAATTCTTTGGAACCTTGCCCCTCTTGTGGTGGCACAGGCATGCGTCGCAATATTGAATGGCAGGCCCTCCAGGCCTTGCGTGAACTGCGTCGTATGATGAGTGCAGAAACAAAGGATATATGTATCTACACCACAGCGGCAGAACTGGCTCTTTACCTGCTGAACCATAAGCGCGACAGTCTGCGTGAAATCGAGCGAGATTACGGGAAATGCTTAGAAATTGTCATTCGACCGTAACATCTTTTTCTGCCAATGACTCTCTGTCTGATTTGAACGCCGCGTCACATGATAGTACCAATAGATTATTGTTGCATGTTTGCTGCGGTCCCTGTGCCATTATGCCTATTCTACGTCTGCTGGATGATGGCTATGCCGTCACCGCTTGGTATATGAACCCCAATATCCATCCGCTTTCAGAATATCTGCGTCGTCGTGAGGCAGCAGGTCAATGTGCCGCAACGTTAGGAATATCCATACTCTACGCTGACAAAACCTGGGATATCACCACATGGTTGCGTTCTGTACAGGGCCGCGACACTGCACCCCTTCGTTGTGCCTATTGCTGTACATCACGCCTGGAAGCTGCTTTTGACTTTGCCGCACGTAACGGTTTCGCTTGGGTTAGCAGTAGTCTGCTATATTCCAGGTATCAACCGCACGAGGTTATCAAAAAAGCAGGTGAACAATTCGCCGCTCAAGCCGGTGCTCCTGGTTTTGTATACCGTGATTTTCGGGATGACTGGCAGGAAGGCATTGACCGTTCGAAGGCCATGGAGTTATACCGCCAACCCTACTGTGGTTGTATTTATAGCGAGGCAGAGCGCTACCATAAAAAACTTGACCGTTGTATTGCTGATGGAACACCGTGAAAATATAACTTCAAAACATTTCTGTTTTTCTTGACGTCGTCATATTTTTTGTGTATAGGGATTTCTGTTTCGTTCCCCGATAGCTCAATCGGCAGAGCGGGTGACTGTTAATCACTAGGTTGGCGGTTCAAGTCCGTCTCGGGGAGCCAAGAAAATCAAGCCCTTACAGTAAAAAACTGTAGGGGTTTTTTTGTTGGGCTACCACGGGGCTACCACAAGAAATAATATAAGATGGAAGACGCCTTGTAAAACGTGGTGTATGCTCCCATAGAAAGATAAATCATAAGATGATTCTTTCTGCGATTTCGCTGTGAAGTTTATTCTGATTATCATTTTGAGATCGCTGTGTAATGTTCGTAAATGCAAAAAAATTGCAATTTTTGCACTCTGATTAGCTGGTCAATGGCGTCAAGTTTCGTGTTCTTCTTACGACGAATTTTAACAAAATAATCAACTATGGGAGTAGCTGTTGTCTTTTCCGGCATTATCCAACTCCTTTTGAAGTTGAATATCACATATTTATAAAATTATTTCAATATGTTATAAGTATTATGCCGTGTAGCGGTCTCCTTCTTTAACCGATGACAGACAACAAACCGTTGTAAACGGTTTCGTCTATGGGAATAATTTTATAATATTGTTATGTTAATTGTCTTGCAGTTAATATTGTCAAATTGAAAATAATCCTTGTCCAGATATCTAATATGATCTATCAAGATACAATCAAGCTCCCCCCTACAGGGGGTTTTTGGACGCGGGTGGGGCTTTTGTTCAAGTAGCTATAGTCAGATTGTTGGACACCATACAGATACAGGAGTCAAATATGTGTACAATTTCTATTGGCAATCTACGATATTTGTACAAATTTGACTTAGCGACTGCACACAAAGTAGCACTAGATTTGAATGCAAATGTCAATCGAAAATTATTTAAATCATACAAGTCTAATTTATACGATTTAAAATATATAAAAGCATATATACAATGGATATCGATATCACCAAAACAATTCACTGTTCCAAGTCTATGTGGAAGATTATCAACATGGGTAGAATATTCAGATGATATTGATAGATTTATCATTGAAGCAAAAAATGAAAGTCAAGATGATAAATATATAATACCTCATATAATAGGTAATCCTTTTCGTTCCCATTTCTATGACACAAAAAGTAATCCTGAAGAATATATTATACATATTATATATTGTTGTATCCTAGATACATCTATCGTAGATTTAAATGAAGCTGTAATATTTTTTAAAGATAATTACTATACACATCCAACAAGACAACATTTTAGTAGTCATAAAAATCTTCGTATACAATGGGAGGAATTTGAAAATGTATTAAAATTAAAACATGCTAAACCCATGCCTCAAGGTGGTTCAAGACCTCAAACATTAAAGCGAGAAGAAACTAAGTCTGTTTGTAACGTTTTAGTGGAGAGTCTAATCGCACAAAGTGCGGATTTCATTATCAATGAAAAGCAATTTCTTAATGATGTTAAAACTTCTATGGAAAGCTATGGAAAAGGTCAATTATATCATATTAGTGCTGCAAGGGAATTTTTTAGAAGTGACAAACGATTA
>CAJOMG010000060.1 GCA_905235595.1 uncultured Desulfovibrio sp.
CGCCCACCGCCTTTTCGTTCAGGCAGGCGCCGCAGATCACATTGCTGTGCTGCTCGCTGTCTGTTGCGGGAAGGCCGCAACGCGGACAGTGAGAGCCCAGGTAGCGCGGCAGGGCCTTCAGACACTGTGGGCAAAGAAAATCCTGAGCCGCAAGGCTGCGTACAGAATCCGGCTCGTCAGGGCACACAGGGATAAACGGGCGCAGGCAGTGCGCACAGCGTCGCTGGGTCAGCCCCAGGATACGCAGGCCGTGCTTCAGCAGGGTGGGCAGGCTCGACACAGTGAGGCCCAATCTTTTCCCCAGGCGTACAGGTCGGCCGTGACGGCGGGGCGTGCCGTCAGATCCTCCACCGTTTCCAGACCGCGAAGCTGGCGTGTTTCATGCAGCGTTGCACCCAGGGATGCCAGAAAATAGTTGAGCGAAAGCAGCGCACCCTTAAAAAGTTGTGTGCCGCTTGTGCGTCCGGCAGTCAGAATGGCCAGGGCAGGGCGCGCATGCCCCTTATGCCGTGCGTTCTGGATTTGCCATTTTTTTGACGTTCCTGTGCCACAAGCCTGTTGTTGCATCCAGAAGCGCTGGGATCTGTCGATAAGCGCCTTGAAATGGGCCGGCAAGTGGTAAAAATAGATGGGCGAGGCAAGAAGCAGGAGCTTCGCCGCGCCGAGAGCTGTAAACAGCGTTTCCGCCTCATCCGTGTCAGCCAGTATGCAATGGTGCGGTGGTGGGGCGCAGGCCCCGCATCCCTTGCACGCTGTCACAGCATAGTCCCGCAGGGCAAGCACCCGTACTGGCATGCCGCACTCGGCCAAACCCTGGGCAAACAACTGTGCCGCAGTGTCGGAAACACCTTTCTTCCTAGGGCTGCACAATAGCACAAGGGCCTGTGTCATGCCGTGAACACACCGCAGAAGGGATTGTTTCTCTTTTCGTCGCCAATGGTTGTTGAGGGGCCGTGCCCCGGGTAGGCCACCGTGTCTTCTGGCAGGGCAAACAAAACTGTGGTTACGGCCCGCAGCAGGGTGGCCTGATCTCCACCGGGAAAGTCCGTACGCCCGAGAGACCGGTAAAAAAGCGCGTCTCCGGTGAATACCAGGTGTTCGTCAGGAAAATAGAGAGAAATGCCTCCCGGAGTGTGCCCAGGGGTGGAAAGCACCTCGCAGGGCATGCCGCCAAACGTCGTCCTCCCCATGGGCATAGGTTGCGAGACGAAGGGCGGTACTGCGGGAAAGCCCCAAATTCCGCCCTGGGCTGATTCCGTGCCGGCAAGGCAATCATCGTCCGCTGCAACGTAAATGGGGGCATTGGTAGCCTCGGCCAGGGCCGCAGCACCGTACACATGATCAAAATGGCGGTGCGTAATGCAAATATCCGTGAGGTGCAGGTTGTGGGCAGTCAGGTATTCGAGCATGGGTGACGGATCGCCCCCCACGTCAACGGCAACTGCCTGCGTCCCTTTGTGCATAATGTAGCTGTTGGTCTGCAGAGGGCCAAGGGGAAAATCGGCAACAGGCATACACGCTCCTTATATTTGTTTGAGAGAGCAGTTACGCGGCATGCTGCATGCCACGCACGACAGTGTAGCCCGGAAGACCGGCAGGGGCAAGGCGCTGTGTGGCGTGTTGCAGGTCAATTTCAAGATAATTTCTAGACAAGCGCTCATAGCCACACTACACTGGAACCCATGAATACTGTTTCTCCTACGCTTGTATTGTCACGCGAAGACCTTATGGATATGGAGGGCATGCTCTGCGAGCAGCTGGCTGCCTTTTTGAACTTCAGAGGACATGCACTGTATTTCCCCACTGAAGGGGCACCGGAAGTGCCCAGGTTGGTGGCGCGCGAACATCGATTGCTGCTGCCCCTGTATTGGCAAGGACGCTTGCTGGGCGTGTGCATGCTGCACGGGGTGAAGGTGCGTGAGGTGCGCCCCTTGCTGCCCATATTGCCTGCCGTGGCAGATCTGTGCCTGCAGAACATGGCACGCGCCCGAGCGTTACGTGCGGATGCCCTGACGGGTCTTGCCACAGAGAATGTGCTTTTTGCCCGCATGGAAGAAGCTGCTGCAAGGCTGCGTGGCTGGCTGGAAGCCCCTGAGGCGGAGGATGGCGGGCCGGCCCCCCTGCACTGGCTGTGCATGGGGCTGGTGCTGTTGCGCCTGACCAACGGGCCGCTTCTGGTGCGTGGCGGTGGATACGCCTTTGCCGAAACAATGCTGCGTGAGCTGGCCGGGGCATGTCGGGACGGTTTGCCGTCAGACGTGTTGGCAGCCAGGGTGGGGCGTTGGGAGTTTGCCTTGCTCTTTCCTGCAGCCGGGCGCGAAACCTGTCGAAAACTGGCAGAAGCAGCCCTGACCCGCATGGATGCTGTGCGCCTGACTTCCCCCCTGTTGCAGAAGGCTGTGCGGCCGTACCTGTGCGCCGGGCATGCCCTGTACCCCCAGGATATGCTGGGGGTGGAGCTCAAGCTGGACATGTTTGAGCAGGCCCGGCATTGCCTGGACAGGGCTCGTTTGGCGGCGGATGTTGCGGCACAGCGTTCGCGCAATGGACGGGATGCGCGACTGCGTATCATGCCCTTTGCGCGTATTTTGCAAGAGGGCGGTGTTGTTTTGGAAAATCTGCCTCTGGGACGGTTGCGGCTCAGCGTAGGGCGTCAGGCCAAGGCCCGCGAGGGCATGCGCTTTGCCGTATGGCACAGCGATGGCCATGCAACGCACTACAGGGGGGAGGTTGTCGTGTTGCATATGCGGGAGGCAGACTGCATAGCCGAAGCCCTGCATCTTGCCGATGCTGCCAGCCCGCCGGAACCCGGGGACAGGCTATCCCTGTTGGGTGAAACACCTGTAATAGAGCCTGACGCGCACGCCACCAGCGAGGATAAGGCTGCCGTCTGGCCCGTAGAGGATATGACCGTGGAGGAGGTGGCTGCCTTGCCGTCTTTTGCGGCAGGGGCGGAAGAAGATGGGGAGAATGACAAGACAGCCGTTCTCCTGACGACGACATCTCTTGCATCCCATGGTGGCGGCCTGCAGGGTCATGGTGATTTTCTAAACCGTTTTGCTGTGGAGGCAGAACATTGCCGCCGTTTTACGCTTGCGCTGCTGCGCGTGGAGGACGATCTTCCTGTAGAGGAGCCTGCAGCGCAGGCCATGCCCGATGCTGTGCCCATGCCGCATCTGGACAAGGTGCTGGCCCTGTGGCGCATGTCTCCCGCTGCAGTCACCGGGCAGGGGGGCAAAGCCCCCATGGTCGGCCTGTATGGAAGCAACAGCCTGATTGTATTCCATCCCCAGCGGGCAGCAGACAAGCTTGCGCCCCTGTATGCACAGCTGTGCAACTGCCTGCAGGAGCAGCATATTTCGGTTGCGGCAGGCCTGGCGGGCTATCCCTTCTTGCAGTACCGCAAGGGGGAAATGCCGGACTGTGCCCTGAAGGCTTTGGAATATGCCCGGCTGTTGCCGCAGCCGCATGTGGGCATTTGTAATTCTCTGGCGTTGAATATCAGCGCTGACAGACGCTACAGCCTTGGGGATGTGTTCGGTGCTGTGGAGGAGTACAAATTGGCCCTGCTGGCCGACCCGGGGAATGTTATGGCCAGAAATTCGCTGGGTGTGTGCATGGCTGCTCTTGGACGGGGGCACGAGGCCAGGCGGTATTTTATGGAGGCCCTGCGCCGCAAGCCGGATGCCACGGCGTTGGAACAGATTTGCTACAATCTGGGTACGGTGTGTCAAAGCCTGGGCGAACGGCGCGCTGCAGCGCGCTACTACCGCCGCTGTATACAGATTGCCCCGGAGCACCTTTTTGCCCACATCCGCCTTGGGCAGTTGTGTGAGACTGGCGGCAGAAGAGGTGAGGCACGCCGTTTTTATGAAAAGGCGGCGGCCATAGAAGACAGGCACCCCGAAACTCCGGGCGTGGCCCGGCGGCATCTGGCCCGTGTGGCCGTGCGGCAGCGCAAGGGCCGTGAGGCACGTGAACTGCTGCACGAAGCCCTGGTTCGTAATCCGCAGGACGCTGCCTCCATGCTGCTGCTTGCCAATATCTACCTGGACAGCAAGGAAGATCCGGGCATAGCTGAACTGCTGGCCAGAAAAAGTGCCGGTTTGCGCGACAGGCCGGAAGCCTGGCAAACCCTCGCCCGTGCCCTGCGTGCCCAGCAGCGCGAAGAGGAGGCCCGTGTGGCTGAAGCCAGAGCTGTGCTGCAGTGATGGCCCCCTGCCAGGAAAAGGATATGCGTAGCGCGAGCTCTGGAACGCCCACCGTATCTACGCCATGTGCTCTATAACACCGGCAGCGAGCACGCGGCCGTCTGTGGCGTAGAGCGTTGCTATCTGCCCCGGAGCCGTGGGCAGCTGCTGTTCCTCCAGGGTGATGCAGAGCCTTCCCTGCACGAGTGATGCCCGGGCAGGCATTGGCCGCTGGCGGTGACGTACGCGGGCAAGTAGCTGCCTTGGCCAGTGTTCCGGGTCTAGGGCTACAGTGGCCGGGCCGGTGACACAGGTGGTGATGCCAAGCTGCGCACGGGGACCGACAATGAGCGCATTGCTTTTGTCATCCTTGGCCAGCACATACAGTGCCTCGCTGTGCGCGATGCCAAGCCCCTTTCGTTGCCCTTCGGTATAGCGCCACAGGCCCTGGTGGCGTGCAATGGGTTTCAGCGTGCCATCAGCTTCGCGCAGGAGTACGGGGCCTGGGCCTGGTGGTGTGATCCGGTATGCCTGCCAGTGCTTTTCCAGGTACGTGTGGTATGCGTTGGCCGGGGTTTCTGATCTGTCCCCCGCCGTGATGAAGCAGATGTCCTGACTTTCCGAGGGCAGCGGTATGCGCAGGCCGGCTGCTGCTACCAGGCAGCGGCATTGCTGCTTGCTGTAGTTATGCAGGGGAAAGAGCGCGTGCTGCAGTCTGCTACGCGGTACCAGTGACAAAAAGTAGCTTTGATCCTTGGTGCTGTCGGCAGCTGCGGCCAACAGGGGGGGGGCAGCCTTTCCTTCGGGCCCAGGTACAAGGCGCGCATAATGCCCTGTGGCGAGTTTCTGTGTACCCAGAGCCAGGGCCGCATCCTGCAGGGCGCCGAATTTTATTTCACGGTTGCAGAGGGCACAGGGGTTGGGGGTACGACCCGCGGCGTAGGCAGCGGCAAAAGGCATGAGCACCATACGCCTGAATGCGCTGCGTACGTCAACCACATGCAGGGGCACATGCAGCCTTGCGCAGGCCTCAGCCAGGCCGTCAGGTGGCCCTGCCGCGTCTGGCTGGAAAAGACCGTGTATGGCCAAGGGTTGTGCGCCTGCCTGCTGCAGCAGCAGGAGGGCACACAGGCTGTCAACCCCGCCGCTTACGGCCACTGCTACGCTTAAATGGACAGTTTCCCCCATGTGTCTAAAGAATCTGGTTCAAAAACTGGCGCAGGCGCGGATGGCGGGGGGCCGTGAAAAGCGTTTCGGGTTTTCCCATTTCGACGATCTGCCCCTGATCCATGAAGATAAGACGGTCGGCAACAGTGCGGGCAAAACCCATTTCATGTGTGACGCAGATCATGGTCATGCCTTCCTCGGCCAGACCGACCATAACGTCCAGCACTTCGCCAACCATTTCAGGATCAAGTGCGGACGTGGGTTCGTCAAAAAGCATAATGGAGGGCTGCATGGCAAGCGCACGCGCAATCGCCACCCGCTGCTGCTGTCCCCCGGAAAGCATGGAAGGGTAGACATTGGCTTTGTCGCTGATGCCCACTTTTTTGAGCAGAGCAAGGGCTCGGGTTTCAGCCTCCTCGCGGGAGAGCTTGCGCAGGTGTCGAGGGGCAAGCGTGATATTCTGCAGCACGGTCTTGTGTGGAAAGAGATTGAACTGCTGGAAGACCATGCCTAAATTCTGGCGCATTTCGTTGATATTGTTTTCGTTGCTCTGAATATTCTTGCCCTGCACAAGAATGCTGCCCATATCAATCTGCTCCAGACGGTTGATGGAGCGCAGCAGGGTGGATTTGCCCGAACCGGAAGGGCCGATGATGACCACACGTTCGCCCGGGGCGATAGTCAGGCAAACATCCTGCAAAGCCGGAAGCGAGCCAAAATACTTCCAGACGTGGTCAATGACGATGGCAGGTTCCGCACCGGCTTCCGCACCGGCTTCCGGCATGTGTTCTGAAAGATCACTTTGCGTCATAGTAATTCAGCCTGGATTCCATGATGCTTACAGCTTTGGACAGCAGCAGCGTGATAATGAGATAGAGCAGCGCCACCATGGTATAGGTTTCAAAATACAGATAGGTGGTGCCCACAAAACTGCGCGCGCGTTGCATTATGTCGGGCACAGCCATGATGGAAACCAGGGAGGTATCCTTGAGCATGGCTATGCATTCGTTGCCCACTGGCGGTAAAATCGTGCGCATGGCCTGGGGCAGCACCACCAGCCTCATGGTCTGGTAGCGATTGAAACCCAGAGATCTGGCGGCTTCCGTCTGACCTTTGTTGATGGCGGAAATGCCTGCCCGGAACACCTCACCCATATAGGCGCCGTAGCAAAAGCTGATGGCAACAACAGCTGAGGTAATACCGCTGACCTGCACGAAGCGTGATAATGCGTAGTAAATATAAAATATCTGAACGAGCAGGGGGATGCCGCGGATCACTTCCACATAGGTGGAGGCAATCAGATTGATACAGCGATTGCGCGAGATGCGCCCCAGCCCTGTAATGAGGCCCAGGGGTACGGCACAGCAGATGGCCAGCAGGGTGATTTTAAAGGTGATCAGCACGCCATCAGGGAGATAGAGCAAAATGCGTAAATAGGGTTCAGGCCAGAGAACACACAGTGCACACAGCGCGCAAACTGCGCCTGCCAGTGCTATGGACCACGCGTTTATCAGCCGCCATTCACGGGGATCGGGAATGGATGCCCCGTCAGTGACCATGACAATGTTGGCTTTGCTGCCTTCTTTTTTATCTTCCATCACAGCCCTTCACTGGAGGCAATGCCGTGCCCCGTTGCATTTATCCAGGCATACTGCATGTGCGCCAGCCGCCGTTCCCATTGTATCGTCAGCGGGAGCCGGTACCAGCCGGCGCACAGCGGCAAATTTACTTCTTGCCCATCCATTTTTCCAGAAGCCGGGCTTCTTCACCTGAGGCCCGCACTTCCTTGATGCCCCTGTTCAGTTTTTCCACGAGATCCTTGCGACCTTTCTTGACAGTAAATCCGTAATATTCTTTCTCTTCCGTAACAAGGGCGATGCTGATTTTGCCGGCGGTATCCGTTTTTTTGTTGACGTAATACAGGGCCACAGGATCATCACACACCACTGCGTCCAGGCGGCCGTTTATCATGTCCTGGATGGCCAGCCCCACGTCGTCATATTCCTTGAGATCGGCATTCACGCCGGATTTACGCATCACAAAAATGCCTGTGGTGCCAATCTGGCCACCTACCTTCAGGCCCTTGAGGTCAGCCAGCGCCTTGATGCTCTTGCCTGCCGGCAGCACCACAGCCTGCGCCACCTCGTAATAGGGATCGGAGAAGTCAAACTGTTTTTTGCGCTCTTCGGTAATCGTAGTGGCTGCAGCTACGATGTCATACTGGCCTGTTGCCACGCCACCAAAGATGCCGTCCCAGGCAATATTGCGCACATCCACTTCAAAGCCGGCGGCCTTGCCCACAGCCCGGATAAAGTCGATATCAAAACCCACGGGCTGTTTATTGGCATCAAGCAGTTCCATGGGGGGCCAGGTGCAGTCTGAAGCAACAACATAGGTTTCGCCGGCCCAGGCCTGGCTGGATACGAGAGTTAGAGCCATTATGGCAGAAAGCAGGTAACGTAACATGAGTTCTCCTTCGTTGCGGGGCATCTCCCCTGCCCGGAATGCAGGCGGTTAGTCTGCCTTGCCAAGCCATTTTTCTGCAATCCGGCGCTCTTCGCCAGACTCTCGCAGCAGCTTGATACCCTTGTTCAGTTTTTCTATGAGATCTTTGCGGCCCTTTTTGACTACAAAGCCGTAGGATTCCTTCTCCTGCGCCTTGAACGAGATGTTGAGCTTGCCGGCAGTATCCGCCTTTTTGTTGACATAGTACATTGCCACGGGGTCGTCGCAGATAACGGCGTCAATGCGGCCCTTCAGCAAATCCTCAATGGCCAGGCCCACATCGTCATATTCCTTGAGTTCTGCTCCCACATCTGCCTTGCGCACTACAAAGATGCCCGTCGTGGCAATCTGGCCGCCCACCTTCTTGCCCTTGAGGTCTTTCAGGCTGCTGATATGCTGCCCCGCAGGCAGCAGTACCGCCTGCACAACTTCATAATAGGGGTCGGTAAAATCAAACTGTTTTTTGCGTTCTTCGGTAATGGTGACAGAAGAGGATACGATGTCATACTGACCGGTGGCGACACCGCCAAAAATGCCGTCCCAGGCGACATTGCGCACTTCAATTTCGATGCCTACGGCTTTGGCAAGAGCCTTCAGAAAGTCGGGGGAATAGCCCGTGGGCTGTTTGTTTGCGTCAAGGAGCTCCATTGGGGGCCAGTAGCAGTCGGCTGCAGCAACATATTTTTCTGCAGCGTGAACAGGGGCGCACATAATGGCAAGGGCCACCAAGGCAAGGGTGCAATGACGTAACATGCGTATTCTCCAAAGCTGGGCGTACCCGCCCGTTGTGGTTTGCGCCACCAGGCTGCTCCGCCGTAGCGTCGTATGCCCGGTATGCCCGAAAAAAGTACGAACCAACATCGTATATCGTAGCTTCGGGAAGGGCGGTCGTCAAGAGCATGACAACATCCCTTGAATTTGCCTGGTGCAGCAGCTATGTACATCAGAACGGGAGGGGAGTTGTGCAGGAGAAAGGCAGAGCCACTGTGCGTAAGCTAGCAGACAGCATTGACCGCTGTAAAGCCCGCGTCAGCCAACGTGTTGCCACTGTCAAGGCTGTCCCCCGCGAAGAACTGTGGCATGGCTGCCTGTTCTGGTCGTTCTGGCTCTCCCTGGCCAGTTTCCCCGTTGGTTATGGCGCCCGGGAGGTGCTGCCCCTGGTAAGTCTTGTCTTTCTGGTGTTGTATTACCGGGAGGCATGGCCGCGTAGCGTTCTTGCCAGGTTGCGTGTGCGCCCCTTGTTTTATTGCCTGTGGGGAATGGTTGCCATTGGCGTCCTGCTTTCAGAACATGTGTGGGTATCCCTGCTCCATGCGGGTACGGGCATCAACAAGGGCTTTATTCTGCCCTTCATTGCCATGGAGTGCGTGCGCGACGAAAAAAGCCTGTGCCGTCTGGTTTGGGCAAGTGTGCTGGCCTGTTTCTGGGAGGGCCTGGATGGCCTGTACCAGGCCATAACCGGGGCAGATATCATCTTTGGCTATACCAGAAACGGGGGCAGGCTTACGGGCAGCCTGGGCGATTATACAGTGGGCAATTATATTGCCCTGGCATTGATTCCCGCGTTTTCTCTCTGGTTTATTCTACGCCGGGCTTTGTCGCCGGCAGCTACGGCGCTGCTGTGGTTTGCCGCGCTCTGGCCTGCGTTCTTTCTTCTGGCAGGTGCGTCCAGTCGCAGCGGGGCACTGGCCGTGGCGGCGGCTGTTGGCCTGTGGGCTGTGCTGCGCAGCGGCGCTGCCCCAGGCAAGCGAATGCTCGCTTCGTTGTGTGTGTGGGTCGCAGTGCTTTTTGCCGTTCTTGCATTGCAAGGACGTTTTGACGTGCAGGCCGTGGAGAACGACGGTCGGTGGAGCCTGTGGCGTCTGGGCTGGAGCGTCTTTCTGGAGCATCCCTGGTTTGGCGCCGGGGCAGGCCGCTACAATGAGGCATTTCGGGCACTGGGGCTTGTGCCGGCGCAGGACGCAATAACCATCAGCCATCCTCACAATCTCTATCTGGACATGCTCTATGCCCATGGTCTGGTGGGTTTCACTCTGGGTATGATTTTTTTGCTGGGCTTTTTGTGCTGGGGCTGGCGGCATATCCGACCACAACTGCTTGTTGAATCGGCGCAGGGGTATGGCTGCATATACTGGCGCCTGGC
>CAJOMG010000061.1 GCA_905235595.1 uncultured Desulfovibrio sp.
GCCTGCAGCTGGCTGCCCTGGCGTGGATGTGCCCGCCATGCTGGCAGACAATGTGGCCGTACTGCGTCAGCGCCTGGCAGCACGCGGCGTGCATTCCCCCCTTGTGGAACTGCCCCGCCTGCCCTGCCTGGATAGTACTGCCTGGGAGCACCTTGCCGAAAAACTCCTGCCTTTGGCGCGGCATCTTGTGGCCTGGCCTGCAGACACTGCCGAGGCCGGAGAACATCTGATCCAGCGGGATCATACGTCGGTCTGGCATCCCTATGCCTCGGCCGTTGCACCACCCCTGCTCACACCCGTGACGCGTACGCACGGTAATCGTATTGTAACAGCCGAAGGCCGTGAACTTGTGGATGGCATGTCCTCCTGGTGGGCTGCCGTACACGGCTACAACCATCCCCGTCTTATGGCCGCCCTGCACGGTCAAGCAGGACGCATGCCCCATGTCATGTTTGGCGGGCTTACCCATGCTCCGGCGGTGGCTCTGGCCGAGCGGCTGCTTGCCAGCATGCCCGCCGGGCTTGAGCGGATTTTCTTTGCCGATTCCGGTTCCGTTGCCGTGGAAGTGGCGCTCAAGATGGCTCTGCAGTGCCAGATGGGGCGAGGGGAGAAGGCCCGTAACCGTTTTTTGACGCCGCGCGGTGGGTACCATGGGGATACCTTTGGGGCCATGTCTGTCTGTGATCCGGTCAATGGCATGCACAGCCTTTTTACGGGCGTACTTGCGCAACAGCTGTTTATGGAGCGACCTTCTTGCAGGTTTGACAGCCCTTTTTCTCCGGAGAGCCTTGTGGAAGCCCGGCGTATGCTGACAGAACACGGGCATGAGATCGCTGCCGTGATTCTGGAGCCTGTGGTACAGGGTGCAGGCGGTATGTGGTTTTACCATCCCGAATATCTGCGGGAGCTGGCCGTCATGTGCCGTGAAGCCGGAGCACTGCTTATTTTTGATGAAATTGCCACGGGCTTTGGTCGCACGGGCAGATTCTTTGCTGCCGAGTGGGCGGGGGTGACACCCGATATCCTCTGCTGTGGTAAAGCCCTGACCGGTGGTGTGCTTACTCTTGCCGCCACGGCCTGTACTGCCGCTGTGGCTCGCCAGATCTGTGCGCAGGGGCAGGTGTTCATGCATGGGCCAACCTTTATGGCCAACCCCTTGGCCTGTGCCGTGGCCGGAGCCAGTCTGGATGTGCTGGCGGAGGAGGGCTGGCAGGAGCGCGTTGCTGCGCTGGAACAGGGCCTGCATGCTGGCTTGGCTGCCTGTGCTGACATGCCTGGTGTGGCCGATGTGCGTGTGCTGGGGAGTATCGGCGTTGTGGAGACCTGTGCGCCGGTCAATGCCGCCGCCTTGCACAGGTTTTTTGTGGAGCGGGGCGTATGGCTGCGACCTTTCAACAGATTGGTCTATCTTATGCCGCCATATATTACACCTGCTGAAGATGTGGAGCAGCTGTGTGCCGCTGTACGCGATGCTCTGCGCTCAGGGGTGCACATGCAACAGGCTGCGCCGCAGACACATTGAAGCAGGGCAGGGGTATGCTGCTGCAAAATGTGCGCATTATGTGTTCTTGCCACCGGGCTGGGGCAGAGGAAGTCCGCGGAAGATGAGTTTGGTAGCGAGCTCGTCGGCCAGATCCCCAACATCCATGAGTTTTTCCAGCAGTTCCAGCAGATAGTGACGGTCGTGTTCACAACCGTCTTTGAAATCTGTTTCCAGTTCTCCTGAACGGATATAGTGCTCCAGCTCTTCAAGATCCTTCACAGTCAGCATATGCTTCCCTTGCATTTCTTTTGCCCTGCCAGCGTCACACGGAGGAACAAAGCATGTTCATCAATACCGGGGGATGCACGGACACCGTGCAGTACTGTACAGCGTGGTTGTTGAAGCGCTTTGCCGAGGGCTATGTGCTTACCCGCAATCCCTTGTTTCCCCATAAGGTCACACACTACACACCTACGCCCGAAAGCGTGGACGGGGTGCTTTTCTGTTCCAAGAATTATGCTCCCATCTTGCCGTATCTACAGGATATTGCCGGGCGTTTCAATATCTATTGTCACTATAAACCGTTGTACGCGAGGAACCCAGAGGGCGGTGATTATCAGCAAACAGTGTAGAGGGGTATGTTACGAGGGGGCTTGGCACGGCAGATGCAACTGCTTTGTCCAAAAGAAAGGGAGTGCAAAAAATGCCCATTGCCCCTATTGGTGCGTCACCATATATTGCGCAACCGCCACGTAGCACACCGCAAAGAAAGAGTGCAGACAGCGCTGAATTTGGCACCATTATGGCAGATGCCATGAAGCCGGCAGATGCCATGACTGGAGTGCAACAAAGTGGAACTGCCGCTCAGGCCGTGCCACCCATTCTCGCGCAAAGCTTGCAGGCAGCGGCATCAACGCAGATACAGGGCGGCATAGGAAGTTCAGTCCCTGCACAGTTTGCACTGGATTTTTCACCGCTCAATATCGTCGCCAACCTGAATTCACTCTTGTTTGCCGTGCTTTGAACGGGTGCAGAGGGGGGATTCCTGTCTCGCCGTCCGGCAATGGCTAATGCCCGGTGATGCTGTATTTCTTGAGCTTATATTGCAGGAGGCTCTTGGAAATGCCGAGATACTCCGCCGCCTTGACCTGAACGAGGTCTGCACGCACCAGCGCCCGACGGATGAGGGCTGCCTCAATTTTTTCCAGAGTGTCTGCCAGGTCCAGTTGCACGGGCAGCAGGTCCACGGCACTTTTGAACTGTGATTCTTCGTCGCGTATCTCTGCAGGCAGGTTGTCCACCTCGATGACGTTGCCGGGCACGAGCACGAGACAACTTTCCACCACATTTTCCAACTGGCGGATGTTGCCCGGCCATTCATAGCCTGTAAGGTAGTTGAGGGCTTCTGTGCCGAAGGTTTTGGGGGGCATGGCGTTATCAGCGCAGACCTTTTCCACAAAATGGGCTACGAGCAGGGGAATGTCTTCCCGACGTTCGCGCAGGGGCGGCAGGGGAATTTGCACCACATTGAGGCGATAGTACAGGTCGTCGCGAAAGCTGCCTTTTTCTACAAGGGAGGCAAGGTCCTTATTGGTCGCTGCAACGACGCGGATATCCACCTCAATCTCTTCGCCACCGCCCACGCGCTCAAAACGGCGCTCCTGCAGCACGCGCAACAGTTTGACCTGGAGATCAGGAGTCAACTCGGCAATTTCATCCAAAAACAGCGTGCCCCCATCGGCCTGTTCAAAGCGGCCGCGGCGCATGGCAACGGCACCCGTGAAGGACCCCTTTTCGTGCCCGAAAAGCTCGCTTTCCAGCACACCCGGGTTCAGGGCCATGCAGTTGACGGAAACGAAGGGCTTGTCCTTGCGGGGGCTGGTATAGTGGATGGCGCGGGCCACAAGCTCCTTGCCCGTGCCGGATTCGCCGGTGATGAGCACCGTGGAACGGCTGGGGGCGGCGCGTTCCACCATGAGCAGGACATCGCGTATGGCCTTGCTGCGGCCTACGATTTTGTGCACGCCGTAGCGGTCTTCCATGGCTTCCTGCAGCAGGCGGTATTGCCGGTGCGCATGCGAAAGTTCCACCGCATTGTGGATGGAGAGCAAGAGCTCGTCGTTGGAAAAGGGTTTGGTGATGTAGTCAAAGGCGCCATATTTCATAAGTTCCACGGCATTTTCAATGGAGCCGAAAGCCGTCATGACGAGCACCGGAATGTGGGGCCAGTTTTTCTTCACGCGCTCCAGCACTTCCCTGCCGGAGATCTTGGGCATTTTCATGTCGGTCACGACCACATCCACCTCGCTTTCGCCCAGAAAAGCCAGAGCCGTCTCCGGGTCGCTGATGGCGATAACTCCATAGCCCTCGTCTTCCAACAGGGTCTGGAGTACCAGGAGGTAGTTCTTTTCGTCGTCAATGATCAGAAGTTGTGCTTTCTCGCTCATGCTGCATTCCGCAAGTTTTTACAGGACACGTAAGTCATGATGCTTTTTCAGAAAGAGCGTCCATGGGCAGTAGCACCCGCACCAGAGCTCCCCCCTCGGGGCCGTTGGTGAGTTCGATGGTGCCACCGTGGCTGACTATGATTGATTGCACAATGGGCAACCCCAGCCCTGTACCGTCTTCCTTGGTAGTGAAAAAAGGGTCAAGCAGATGGGGCAGGCTGGCCGAGTCAAATCCCGGCCCGGAATCAAGAAAGTCAAGACGAACATGCCCCTCACCATCTGTGCCACACGTGATGCGCACGATACCCGGCCCGTCCATTGCCTGTTGCCCGTTGACAAGGATATTGTAAAACGCACGATACAGCAAATCCTTGTCACCGTGCACAAAGAGGTTGGCGTCACATTGCCGCTCAATGGTTATCTGCCGTCGGTTCCAGTCCCCTTCCAGAAAGGCCAGTGCCTGGTCAAGCACCAGGTTGACGTCAACAAGGTCCTGTCGGGGCTGACGTGGACGGGCGTAGTCCAGAAAGTCATTGACCGTCTGTGAAAGACGGACAGCTTCATCATAAATGGCTTCAAGAAGGCGGCGTGTAGCCGCGTCGGCCTTGTCGGTACGACGTTGCAGCAGTTCTGCGCTGGAGCGGATAATGCCGAGCGGGTTGCGGATTTCGTGGGCAATGCTGGCCACAACGCGCCCCATGCTGACCAGCCGTTCATTGCTGTGTATCTGGTTTTCCAGCTGGCGGGTTTTGTTCATGCGCGCTGCCAGCACACGCTCCGCACGGTGGATGAGCATGAGCAGCAGGCCGAACATGACCACAGAAGACATGAGGCACATGACCACGATAATACCCTGGAAGGTCAGCACCCGTTCATAGTCATCTGTAATATCCTGTGTCAGTTCAAGGGCTCCCATGATGGGAGCGTCACCGCCGGGGGAAAGCGGTTCGCCGCGCAGGGGATAGAGCACGCGCAGCACAAAGGAACCCCGCTTCAGCGGAACTCGGAAGGGGGCTTGCCACTCTGGAATGGCGCTCAGTATTTCAGAGCGGGGAGTGCCTTCGTAGAGAACTTCGTCCAGATAGGCCGGGGCCAGGCCGGAATGCCCAAGGTCTTGCTTGTCGGTTGAGTAGGCGGCACGCCGCGAAAAATCATAGATGCGCAGCCGTTCCAGAGGCAGCCCGTGGATGACAGAGCTTACCACCTGGTCTAGTCGTTCGTACTGTTCTGGCTGGCGCAGGGCTATATGCCCATAGGCCATGAGGGTGGGCACGGCAAAGCGCCGAAAAATCTGGCTGTTGAGGTTTTCTACAAGCTGGCGGGCGAATTCCTGCTGACGTGTGAGCAATGTTTCCCGTGCGGAATTGGAGATAAAAAAGGAAAGGCCAAGGCTTGTCAGTACGATGATGACAAGCGAAAGCCAGGAAAGTGTCCGGGCATAGCTGGGGAGCGCACTTTCTGTTTCCGGTGGATTAAGGGTTCCATTCTGGGGTAGACCCGAGTGCGCATTGGCCTGGGAGGGATTGTCAAGCATGCATCTACCAGCCTTATGCAGCGGCATCTGTACAGCGCAGTCTGCAGGACGCCTCCCTGCGCAATTCTTTTACATAGGTGCGGTTTTTTTGCAGATAGAAAGCCAGGGCACGCGCAAAATCCTTGTTCAGAAGGCCGTCAAGAATGAGGGTGCTGATTTCGCGCTCAAGGGTAAGCAGGCAGTGCAAGGCCATGATGGTTCCCCGTTCTTCGGACGGAGCGGCACACATCTTGCGCCAGAAAACTTCTCGTGCTCGCGGCTGGTAGTACCACATGTACATCATGTCAAGCAGGTGGACCACGACCTGTCGCGCCACGGCGGGATCCTTGCCGTATAGGGCTCGCCAGTAGTCGGCGGGATTGCGGAGCATGCTTTGCAGGTCGCGGTGAGGAAAGATGAGTTCCTGCCGCGCGAGGTTGGCGTATATTTGGGTAAGTTTGCTGTCGTAGTCGCTCTGGCGCATGCGCAGGTAGGAATTGCGGTCGGCAAAGCCTTCAATAACAGCGGCCACCAGGTCTGAAGCGCATTTGGAGACAATGGCAGCGCAATTTTGCAGCAGCATGACCGGTTCCGGCATTTGCATGGCTTCAAAACAGAGCAGCAGGCCATCACCCATGACCATGGAAATGGGAATAGAGATGGCACTGCGGAAAAAGTTGCCGATAATGGCTTCTTTTTGCAGCCCGCGGTAGATATTGTGCCCTGAAATATAGAAGGCGTTGATAAAGGCTATGACCGTATAGACCATAAAGGCATTATTCTGCACGGTGATGCCAAGAAGATCCTGCAACAGCCACAGGCGGACCACAACTTCCAGCAGTGGAACGGAAATACCCGTATACAGCAGGGAGTCGGCCATGCGACTCCAGCTGACATAGCGCTTCCAGGGCACCAGCAGGGAACGCGTGAAGGCGCCACCCCCAACAACAGATTGGGCTACATTGCGCACGAAGGTGATGAGATACCAGATGAGCGCACCAAACAGGGTGAGCACCCACCAGCCGTCTACATAGCAAAAGGCCCATTGGGCTGGCAAAAAACCAGCCAGAACCTTTAGCATGTCAGAGACATTGGTATTCATATAGGTGGGTGACCAGAAGGGGATATGTTTTTTTTCAGGAACCGGAGTTTGCCGGCTTTCCCTATTGAGGCCTTTGTCATCCACGCCTCCGAGGGTGACAAGGTTGCCGTCATTGCCAAAGCGTGTCGTCCTTTTCTCCAGCGCCCAGCCCCGTGCGGTCAGACAGCCTGCATTTTCCAAGCCGGGGATGTGCCGCAGCCACCGCTGCCAGGCAGGCTGGGCTTGTTGTGGCTCGTGGTGCTGCACATAGCTGTATATATCGGTATGCACAGGCAGGAAAAGACGCTGGTCGTTCTTCTCGCGACGCAGTGCGTTGCGTGCCTTGGGGGGGAGCGTTTCCACAAAGGCCAGCCCCATGCCGTGCGTATGGTGAGAACGGCTGGTGGAATCGGTGCCCAAGCGTGAACCCAACGGGGCCAGGGCATAATACTCCTGCAACTGTGGAATATGGTCAAGGATGGTGCGAAACAGGGGCATTCTGTCAGAATTGTCCGGTTCTGCATCAATAATCTGGCGTATGATCTGCTTGAGGCGCGGCGTACTTCCCTCGTTGAGTGCCCGTTGCAGGGCATTTATTTCTTCAGCATGGGAAAGCTGGCCGCTCGTCCACTCGCGCAGATTGAAGAGCTCCAGATGGGTAATGCGTCCGCGGCCGCGCCAGAGCAGCTCCAGCACATCCTGTGCTGTCAGGTCGGCGAGATTGAGGATGAGCTGGCACGGATGCAGGGGAAACAGGCTGTCGAGCAGGGTTTCAGGCTGTTC
This sequence comes from uncultured Desulfovibrio sp., assembly GCA_905235595.1. Lineage (GTDB taxonomy): Bacteria > Desulfobacterota > Desulfovibrionia > Desulfovibrionales > Desulfovibrionaceae > Desulfovibrio. Next base: position 7,308 of record CAJOMG010000061.1, read on the forward strand.
CAGCAGCACATCGGGAAGCCCCGGGCCGGGCTTGTTGGGAAAGATAATCTCCGGGTTGGCTTCCGGCCCAAGCCAGTCTTCCAAAATCATGTCCGGCACGATGACTTCCAGCTCTTCAAGGCTGGAGTGTATGCGTAAGGCTGCGCTTTCGTCAGGTTCCTTCTCTAGGGCAGCACGTAATTGCGCATCCCGTTGACGGAGCATGGGCAATAACTGCTGATAGATAAATTCAGCGAGGTGCAGGGCCGAGGGTTGACGTTGCCCCACAAAGGCCAGGAATTCCTTTTCGTCCAGGGGGGCCGGTGCCGGCATGTTCCAGCGGGCTGCAAGGTCTTTGCTGTGCACTTCGTTCCAGACGCGCAGCAGGGTACATACATGCCCGCGCATCCAGTCATTGACCGAGGCATAGCGTTGCAGCACCTCGGCAATGTCCCGGCGATGCAGCAGATCGTTGAGTGCCTTGGAAGTATTGGTATTTAACGGTGACCAGGTGAGATCTATCAGCTTGTCACGAAAAGTGGCCTTGAATTCAATGCCGATACGTACAGTGATACCCATAACACGCGCCGCTTGCAGAAGTTCACGCGCTGCTTCGGGATCGACTGTATTGTAGTAGATGACTGTGAGAAAGCGTATGCCCTTGATCCATGCGTCCATAACCAGATGGGTCGGATTTTTGCGGCCCTTGGTATTGGCATCGTGTACATGGTGGTCAAATGCCTGCTGATTCCATGCTTCGGGCATTTCCAAAAGATGGTATTTGCGCAGCAAGGCACGAATGACGCGTGGTGCGCCCCTTACGGCACTGTGGAATTCATGGGCAAGAGGTATCTGCCGTGCGTGATCGCCATAAGCGCGCACCAGATCCTTCATAATCTGAACGAGTACGCGCGCCGTGTTGTTGCGCAAAGAGGAATGTGTGGAATAGAGCACTTCATCGTGCAGGCGGCGCAGTGCACGTATTCTTTCGTTGGCATCTCCGGCCTGCAGGCTTTCCAGCAGTACGATCACCGCTGCAGCAAGGCGCAGACCGTGTTCTGAAGTCATTTCGATGATGCCGTTAGGGTGCAGATCAGATTCGGGCGGCGTCAGTGCCTTACGTAGGGCGCGCGCTGCAATGGTGTTGTTGACCATCTGGATGAGCTTGTAGTCCTGAGGATCAAACAGCAGGGGCGAATAATGCGCTTGGGGGCTTGTGGATTCGGGAACCTTTGTCAGGTCATTCTGTGTACTCGTTGACATGGGTAACACCGCTTGAAACACAAATGATGTTGCATCATAGCCTTGCTAGCTGCCAGTGTGGCTGCCGAGGCCATCCGGGGCAAAGTGGTCGAGGCACATTGCCCTGCGCACCTTGGAGAGCGTGTTTGCAGCCTTGGCCCGAGCCTGCTCCGTGCCTTTTTTGAGCAGATCAATAACAAAGGGGAGATCCTGTGCATATTCCTGACGACGTGCGCGGATGGGGCCGAGCAATTCCTGCATGACGGCATTGAGAAATTTTTTGACGGCCACGTCACCCAAGCCGCCCTTGCGGTAGTGGGCCTTCATTTCGTCCAGATTGGCATAAGGGGAGTTGAATTTTTCAAAGTCGGCATCCTCGGCAAAAGCATCAAGGTAGGTGAACACAGTATTGCCTTCAACCTTACCGGGATCTGTGGCGCGCAGATGCCCAGGGTCGGTGTACATGTCAAATACCTTGTCATGCACATCTTTTTCGCAGTCACTGAGATAGATGCAGTTGCCGATGGATTTGCTCATCTTGGCCTTGCCGTCTGTGCCGGGCAAACGCAGGCAGGCCGTGTTGCTTGCCAGCAATATCTGCGGCTCCACGAGCGTCGGGCCATAGACACTGTTAAACTTGCGCACGATCTCCACCGTCTGTTCCAGCATGGGTTTCTGGTCTTCGCCAACGGGCACGATGTTGGCTTCAAACGCTGTGATGTCGGCAGCCTGGCTGATGGGATAGGCAAAAAAGCCCACGGGAATGCTCTGTTCAAAATTTTTCTGCGCAATTTCCGCCTTGACCGTGGGATTGCGCTGTACGCGCGATACGGTGACGAGATTCATGTAGTGAAAGCTCAGCTCGTACAGCTGTGGCAACTGCGACTGGATGAAAATGACGGACTTTTGCGGGTCAATACCACATGCCAGATAGTCCAAAGCCACTTCCAGGATATTGTCGCGTACCTTGCGGGGATTGTCGGCATTGTCGGTCAGGGCCTGGGCGTCGGCCAGCATGATGTAGATTTCGTCGTACAAGCCGGAATTCTGCAGTTCAACACGTTGCTTGAGTGAGCCGACGTAGTGCCCGATATGCAATTTGCCCGTGGGGCGGTCTCCGGTGAGGATGATTTTGCTCATGGTATTCTGCGCATGCCCGTGGCGGATGGCCAGGGTATGCAGCCTCCTGCTCTGATGGGTTGGTGTGATGCTGGAATATAACAAGTGTGTAAATAAAAATTATATACCAATATTTTTTGGACCACAAGAGAATGGGAGTGATGGTACAGGAGACCAAGAGACAGAAAATGCGAATGCTTTTGCGCAGTGATTACACCGGCTGCAAGGCGGGCGAACGCCGTTTGTTATTTCTGTGTATGGCGTTTTTAAGGAACACTTCAAGCTGCTTGATCGGCACAGTGATATTGCAGAATTGCGCGTTGTGCTGATGCTGCAAATTCTGTCAGAGGCGTGTAATCCAGTTCCAGAAGTTCAACAATAGGCGTGGCGTGGTAGACAACATAAGCGCTGCTGAAAAACTCAATGAGATTTGAGAAGTGCTTTTGCGTCAATGTAAGTATAACGTTGGCTCCGTGGGCCATGACGGAAAAATCGACATTTGTCATCAGCCTGAACTGGTCACACACAGAGTGTTCCTGGGGCACGACCAGTTCAAAATCATAGTTTCTCAAAACGTCGAGCACGGCTTCTTCATTGGTGATCCGTCGTCCTGACGTGCGCTGAATGTAGATACGCTTGTGCCCTGGCAAGGTGCCGGTACGTTCCAGTATATTGGTACGCACAAAATTAACGATATCGAGGTGGTCAACTAGCCAAAAATACGTATATTTTTGAGGAACGACCAGATTCTTGACGAAATAGTTTACGTCATTGAATAAAATTCTTTCTTTGGGAATCTCAAACAGAGCAAGGATTTCACAGATGAATTTTGAATTGAAAACAATGTAGGGCCCTGTATATCCATTTTTTTCAAGCACCAGGAGTTTGGGCAGGCATTCGAGTATCCAGTGCCAGATATTGTTGGAGTATAAATGAAATAAGGGAACAGCTTCAGCGAGCGTGACAATTTTGCGATCTTCAAAGTTGTTCATCAGGATGAAGCGCATTTCATCGTCACTATGGTCAAAGGCAAAGGACTCTTCAAGAATCAGAACTTCATTGTCACGACAGACAGGGATGAGCAGCTGGGCATCATTACCAATGACGAGGCAGTTTTTGACAATGTGAAATTCAAGGCCAAAATCCCGATGGAGAAACAATTTCCCTGTGCCACGATTGGCACGAACGTATTCCCCGACGGACTCGAAAACGTAGTTCCTGGCAGCCAACGTGAGCGTACGGCGATTCATTGTGCCTCCAAGAGTACACGGGCATTGCAGATCATCTCGTGTGTAATTTCAGGAGCTTTTTCTTTAAGAGGGCATTTGTCTCCATGTATTTTTTGAGTGTATCCAATGTTTCAATGTGTTTTTTCTGTAATTCTATAAAATCGTCATCTTTCTTTTTTAGGAGATAATTGCATTGCCATGTATCGAAAACAGTGACAGCCTTGCTGAACATGGAGATGGCTGCATACAGTTCCGTATATTCCTCAGGCACATTGTTTTGCACCAGCGTTTCAGGGCAGGTGTCTGAGGGCTGACAATACAGCACTGTTTCGTAAATCTCATTAGAGTAATGTCGCAAATAAAATGTATATCCGGGATATATGCTGTGAATGAGCGCAGGTAACGTATAGATATCTTCATTTTTATGGTAAATGGAGATGGCCATGTGTGGTCTATATTTTTTGATCGTATTTCGCGCACCGTTCAGGGCTGCCTCTTCAGCCCCTTCAATATCCATTTTTATGAAATTTACTTTGGGAAGATTGGTGTTCGTCACGAAATCATCAATGGCTATGGAGGGAACCTTTTTACCGGCATCAGTGATGTGTGAATCAGGTGCGTTATCTGCTGAGAATGAAATGTGACCTGTTACATTGGAAACTGCCGTATGAAAGGGGGTAATATTGTCATAGTTGGCAACATGTGCGGCATAGCGGGTGAAAATGTCTTCACTCGGTTCGAAACCGTAGACATGACCGGTTGCACCGATTTTTTGGGAAAAATATATGGAAGTGTTCCCGGTATAGGCACCACAGTCGAGCACGATATCACCAGCTTGCGCTTCGCAAATGCCAGGCAGGGCATAGGCTTCCAAAAGCCAGGTGTCTATGATGTCCAGAAGGTAACTGGCACTTATGTCTGATGCGCTAAGCGTTTTGGCTTTTTCCTCCAGGGCATGCCATTCTTCTTGTGTAAAGGGCACGAAGTCTATGCTTACAGGCCATGAGCCCTTGGGAAAGACGCTGGACAGAATGAGATATTCTTGGCGCCAGTAAAAAACGTCAAGACTGGCTTTGTCGTGGGAATAGTAAAGGCGTTTAGCCCGTTCCAGTTCGGAAAGATGATTGAACAAAAAAACGAGGTAGTTTGAATAGAAAGCGCCGTTCCACTGGCCGGATTTTTGAATTTTGTTCAGAAGCTGTGCTGTTTTTGCAAGCAAACAGTCTGTGGAATGGGCTTTCATGGTAACCTCATGTTTCATCCAGCTGCAGTATGCGTGCCGCTACATTGGCAATTTCGGTCTGCGCAGCAGGCAGTACTGCCTGGCTCTCGCCTATCAGCCACAGTGGCACATGACGTACGGTATCAGTGGCATCGTTGTGCGCGCCGTCATTGTCCATGCCATGGTCTGCCGTTACCAGTACAGTGTATCCTGCAGCGAGCCAATCTGGAATGGCGTGAGCCAGCAGACTGTCTGCCAGACGCACGGCGTTGCGGTAGGCAGGGCTGTCGGCCCCGTGCTGATGCCCGGCAGTGTCTATGCCCATGCTGTGCACAAGCAGCAGCTGCGGTCTGTGGTGCTGCAACAGGCAGGCCGCATCGCGGAACAATTCTTCGTCAGGATACAAATCAGAAGTATAAAACAGGCCATGGGCGATAGGCAAGGAGGGGGCATGTGTCAGGCGATCGCGGGCCGGGTCGAAGGGGGCGTTGTTACAGAGTTCACTCACCCAGTGGTATGCAGCAGCCGCTGTGACGAGGCCATGGTCACGGGCGCGGGAAAACAGCGTGGGGGCGGGGCACAGGCGCGCATCGTCATTGTGCAGAATGCCGTGTGCTGCAGGGGGCAGACCACAGAACAGCGTGGCATAGAGCGGGCGTGACAGGGGGGGCAGCTCGCACGTGAGTTGTGCATAGCGGGCCTGGCCAGCCGCTTCCAGTGCCAGCAGAAACCCCATACAGCGTCGGGCCGTGACAGCATTAAGCCCATCCAGCAGTACGAAGATGCAGGAGGGCATTACCAGTCCCCCGTGCCGTGGGGATGATGGATAAAACCCAGTGCCGGTGCCTGCATGCGTAACTGACTGGCCGTTATGCCCTGAACCACAAAATTTTCTCCCAGCCAGGACAGAAAGGCATGGAGCTTATGGTAGAGGGCTTCGGCTGCACGCTGATCCGCAACGTTGGGCGAGCCTCCTGGCATGAGTTCGGAAGAATGGAGGAAAAGGTGCAGCACCTTTCCCCCCCGCGTCTTGTGCAGCCATGCTGCAGCACGCATGACTGGCGCGGCATGCCAGACGGGGTTGGCGCTCAATGCACCCCAGAAGTGGAAGGCATCGGCCACGTTGCGCCCGGTGAGCATATGCCACACATGGGCCAGCGTATGGCTGAGGGGGATTTGGGTAATGGGAGATTCCAGCAGGCCCGGCGTGTCGGCCGGCCAGTAGGGGTCTATCGGGGCGAGAAAGTGGTCCGGCCCGTTGCGGAAAACGCGCAGGGGGCAGACGGAACTGTCCAGTGTTACGCCTTCTTCTGCCAGCAGGGGGCGTACCACAGATTTTAGATCCCAGCGGCCCATGCGAAAGCTTGTAATGGGGGCAGACTGGAACTGGCGTCCGGCAGCAAACAGGGTATGCAGGCGCTGACGCAGCAGATCGCGCGGCAGCTGGTCGGTGCGCAGGGGAGGGCCATCATCAGCCGCATCCAGCGGCGGCGTGCTCCAGTGGTGCAAATGTGCGGCTATCTCTGCCTTGCAGTGGTCACGCATCCAAGCCAGATGGCCACATGCCTCCTTGTTGGCGAACACCGTATAGGCGCAGAAAAGTGTCAGCGGGAAGCCCAGCTCGAGGGTCAGCGGTGCGAGGTGCCGCAGCAGGGCCACATTGCGTACGCCACAGTCAGTGGGGGCATAATGGCCGGAAAACAGCCCTTCTTCCTCCACATCAAGACTGACAATGACGCGCAGGGCAGGTTCGTCAGGTGCACTGTGCGTGTGGTATTCTGTCATGCGCAGAGTGTAGTCGCAAGCTGGAAACATGGCAATATTGCACTGTATCATCGTTGGGGCAAAAGCCTTTGGTTGAAAGGCTGCATGCCGGCATTTTTAAAATATCCCATGAGGAATGCCATAAAAAACGCAACCCAGTTCCAGAAGCTCCGTGAAATCCGCCGCACCGGCAGACTGCACAGGCAGGAGAAAATGCGTCTGCGTGACTGTGCAGGGACGCAACAGGGCGCCCCCTTGCCCTGACGCTGTCAACCCGGCATAGTGCAGGAAATACAGGCCCCTGCATGATGACGCGGGGCACAAGCACGGGAGGCGAAGATGAAGAACACGGCAGCCATGAAGAAGCGCAGGGCGAAGAAAAAGGGGAACAGCGAGAGCAGGAGAAAG
>CAJOMG010000062.1 GCA_905235595.1 uncultured Desulfovibrio sp.
ACACCTCCTTTGAATTCGTTACACTTGCCCCTCCCGATTGATAACAGGACTAACTGCTCGTCCCGGTTGCGGATGTAGCCATTGTGTGGCAGTTTTCTTAGAACTAATCTTGCACAGACATACGTTTTTACAGTCCTTCAGATTGTTCGAGCCGTTACATACAGACCATATGGGGGAGTAAGGCATGCGCTTTTGTTATGTGATAACTGCAGTTCTCATATACCTTGTTATAGGAATGAGCTATGCACTCGCAAGTACGCTCAATGAAAATTCGCCCAAATACGTCAATCAACGGTATGGCTTTTCTCTCACGTTGCCTTCGGGACACTGGGAGGCTTCAGAATCGGCCAATGGCGATGGAGCAGTGTTTCGATCAACTGACTGGAACGTTGAAGTTCGTGCGTATGGCACCATGGGATATTCTGTACAAGGAATGAATTTTGACGCTGCTATAGCGAAAGAATCCTCAATCTTTGCAAAGTTGATAAGAAGTCAGGTCGTTTCAGTTTATTGGGTGTCGACAAAGGAGGCCGTGATACATTTCTTCTATGCTATTTCGGTAACAATACAGCCAATATTGTTATTGTTTCAGAATCCGTTGGTGCCATATCCACGAACTTTGAGCGGGTGGTGAACTCTGTTCACCGTACGTTTACCCCTGGATTCTGAAAGAAAGAGAGGCAAGGGAGGAGAAGACTCCTCCCTTGGTATGCTTATCGGGATACTTCACAGGTGTGGCGTTGACCATTCACATATACTTCAACCCTGGCATGATTTGCATCACTGAATTCTACGGATACTGCCGTGCCTTCCATCTGAGTACTTTTTCCCATATCTCGGAAAAGGATGTCAGCCCCGTTGTCCAGCTTGTCTGCATAACGCACGACAATTTCTACCTTATTGCCTGAAGAATCGTACCCGCTCCAGTACTCTGTGGCAAAAGCCGGCCATGCTGTCATAACAAGCAGCAGTAATGAAAACATGATGGAACGCATGAGCATCTCTCCTATTGAGGACGGCGCTGGAATTGCAGATGCGACCCATCCTGCATCATCAGGATAAGCACGTTCCCATTGATTTGCCAGGTATTGACGCCCTTGCTCCCCGTGGCCGCACCAGAAGTTGTTGTATACTCCAGGCGGTTTCCGTTGAGCGTAAAAATCCCTGTTTCAGTCTGCTTCCCGTTGGTCAACACACGGTACTGATTGCCCATGAAAATAAAATCTACCGTTGCCCCATTGGGCAACTGGGTACCCCAAGCCCCCTCCAAAGGTGTTGCGCGTGACGATTGCTGTGGCATGGGATTCTGCACTGGTTGCTGGGGCTGTCCCCATGTCCCTGGCTGTTGGGGTTGTGGCATGGGTTGATTGTTAACGGGCATGTTGGGCATCTGTTGCCGCAGAAGAACAGTGCCGTCCGAAAAGCGCAGGGCATTCCCTTCTACGGTGAAGGTAACATCTAACGGTTGTGCGTTCGTAAACTGTACGTGAAGGCGATTGCCCTGAACCGTATACGGCCCATAGAACTGACGTCCATTAACATTGAAGCCACAAACTCCATTCAAAAACATCATAATAATGGTGGTCTTTCCGTCACTGACGGCCCACGCCCCTTCCAGACTTTGATTCGTGACACTCTGTGCCTGCGGCATGGGCTGCTGTTGTTGCGTTGGTGCCTGCGCTGGCACTGATTGCTGTGGTGCACCAGACTGACGCTGCAGTCGAGAACCGTCCGAAAAGACCAGGAAATCCCCCTGAATGGAGAAGTTCAGAGCAAACGATTTGCCGTTTGCGAAGCGCAGCAGAAGCTGGTTGCCACGAACTTCATAGAAACCGTTAACCTGCTGCCCCTTATCAATAATGGTGCATGCTCCCCCTGGCTGAAAGACCATGGTCAACGTCTGTTGTCCATTGGGAGCGGACCATGTGCCCACAATGGACGGACTTGGCATACTTTGCTGTGCAGAAGGTTGCTGCGCTCCACTATCGCCAAAGAAGGGGGGGAATCCATCCATGGAAGAAGGTGCAGCCATACCACCCACAGGAAACAATGCTTCTTCCAAACCTCCGATGGACATGGGCGGCATACCAACACTAGGGATGTGCATCATGCCATCCAGGCCTGATGATGCGGTATTTGAGGATTCACCCAGCATATTGGCCAAAGTATTGCCGAGTGTTCCCGTGCTTGAAGATATGTCTTCAGTCTTTTCATTCCCCTTGTTCTCAAAGATGCTTTTAAGGGAATCTCCCACAGAACTTTTGCTATCTTCAGAAGCAGGAGACGCTTCTTGTAGATTCTTGGTTTCAGATGCGGCATTAACTACCTCTGCGTCTTTAGAAGATGCAGCCTCTGATTTGTCAGCAGGAGTTTCTTGTTTTGCTACTGTGTCTGGTTTTCCTCCCATGGCTGCAGCGTGGCTGGTCATAAAAGCAACACAGCATAACACCATTGCCAGCAAGGCAATACACTTGCAATATTTACGCATGGCTTCCTCCTTTGTGGAGCATATGGGAAATTGGTATCAGGCAAGAACGCCAATAGTAAAGTACCTTTTTCGTTTGTTACAAAGATTGACCATATGACATCCAAATTGGTAAAAATTTCAAGAAAGATCTTCTCTTCAAGGAGATATGTATGAGAGTAGTATTGAGCTTTTTCCTTGCGATTTTCGTTATGCAGGCTATGCCTGTACGGGCCGATGGCGGAGATCATCCCTTACAGGGTTACCGTGAGGTACAGGGCAAACTGTGGAAGAAAAAGGCCTATACAGACAGCCGTGGGAAAAATCTAGTAATCTTAACGCATACAGGTATCTATACCAGCAAACCCACTGCAGATCCTGATTTCATTTGCAGCAGTGGAGATCTCTATGCCTATGGGTACACCAACGACGGAGCTGTTCCCCCTACTCTTTCGTGGCGCATGCACGACTATGTGCATGAATGCGAAACCAGTGCTCGTGCCGACTTCTCCCAAGACAGCCCCATCGTCACAGATCTGGATGGAAACGGTATTTCTGAAGTATGGATCACCTACTATATCGGCTGTCACGGTGACGTAAGTCCTGATGGCATGAAAATTCTCATGTACGAAGGTAATAAGAAATATGCGCTACGCGGCGAGACCTTCGTTCATGTTGACGGTATGGACCAGGGCGGCAAATATAAGGCAGATCCAGCTTTCTCAAGCGCACCATCTGTATTTCGCCAATATGCTGACAAACTTTGGCAAAAAAACATGCAACCCTAGCCCTTGCGGGAGATAGTCATGCGATCCCTTCTTCGTACAGTACTTTTGATGCTAGGCTGTTGCATGCCTGTGTTTGTCCATTACCAGCCTGCTCGTGCCGCACAGGAGTTACGCCAACCCGTGGAATGGACCATTATGGCCTATATCTGTGGGGACAACAACCTGGAATACCACGCCATCATGGACCTACTAGAGATGGAGCAGTCCCTGCCAGAAGGCGTGGAGGTTGTTGTTCTGTTAGATCGACACAAGGGCTATACACCAATATATGACAACTGGACGGGCGCACGACTCTACCGTCTACGTCGTGCGGCCCCCTTTGATATCCAGGCTGCTGCTGATATCAAGACAAATGCTGCATTGCCACAAAAAATAGCCTCAGAGCTATTGGAGGACTGGGGAGAAGTGGACATGGCCGATCCGGCCATATTGACGCGTTTCATTGCCACAGCGGCATCACGCTTCCCCGCACGACGCTATGCGTTGCTCCCCTGGAATCACGGCGGTGGCTGGCCTGGACTCATACAGGATGCCGATGGTGGGAGTGGCACACCAGGCAAAGGCAAGATGACTATCGGCCAGTTCATTGAGGCAGTGAAGATTGGGGCAACGGCCCTGCCGCGGAAACGCTTTGATTTGATCAAATACGATATGTGCCTTATGGGGCAGCTGGATGTCATGGCTGCCACTGCACCCGTGGCTGACTATGCCTATGCCAGCCCGCCAGTGGAACCGGGACAAAGTTCAGACTATCTCAACGTGCTGCCACTTTTTCGTGAAGGTCTTTCCACCGAAGAACTGGCCAGGCAGATGGTGGAGATCAACGTACGGTACTTCACCCGCATAAGCAGACCTGCAGCCTTTGCAGCGTACGACCTTGCCCGCATGGGCACAGTAACAGAACGCTTGCGGGATCTTACAGATCGTCTTCGTGATCTCGCAAACTCGCGCTTCAAGGAACTTACGCGGGCCACATGTTTTGCCACGCATTATGAGGATCTTATGGAAGACCTTAAGCGCGGCAAAGATGCGTATTCTTCCGTGGTGTTAGGAGACTGGCTGGACCGACTAGAAAGTGAAGTACCAAACGCTCCTATCGACAGCATCCGACAATTGCGCAAGGCTGTGGATGAGCTTGTCTACGCGGCCGATGCAACGGCTGACATGCAGACAAGCAAGGGCGTCACGCTGTATATACCTCTGCGTCGAGAGTTTGAAAACGCCGACTATCGTGCCACGGCCTTTGCCTCGGACTCCGGCATGGCCGCATATCTCACAGCACTCTACACAGCACAGGACACCCTGGGAGACGCAACTCCGAGGATTACCAATGTGATGCTGGGAGCACCGCGTCTCAAGGACGGACGCGACGGCAGATCCAACGGAGATTTTGATATTTCCCCACGCAACTATCTTACCCCCTTTTCTCGGGATGTGGTGCGCTTCGACGTAACGGGTATAGGCATTCTTATGACCCGTCTGTTAGGATTTGAGCAACACGGGACGGACCGTCATTTGAATTATATCCAGCTGGTCACTGATGTGCAAAATCCGGGGGCACGCAAGGACAGTGGCAATGTGCTCAATGATATTTCCCCGGTCTACAACGACGGGACTACCCCCATTATGCGTGAGGTGGGCGTCAAATACAAGGTGACCAATGGTCAAGCCTTAGGGGACATCACTATCATCAATACCAGTGCCAGTTTTGATATAGACAAAAACGTTTCTGTGGGTTTTGGTCTGTACCGTGATCCCACCACTGGTGGACAAGAGGTACCTGTACAGGTCACCTTCAGCAATCTTCTACGCATGCCAATAAAAGTTGTCGCTTACCAACTGGACTCACAGGGAAAGGTAACAGACGCACGAGGTATTGACCTTCGACCAGATGGGGTGTTCCGTCCGGCTGTCACAGTACTCGACCCAAACTTCAAGGAGCGTCGTATCTACGGTCAGCCCATGCCCCTGACGGGAGGCGCGCTCATCCTGACCGTAGACATGCTGAACGAAGGCTCACAGGTGGGCTTTATCATTCAAGCACAGACTATGAATGGCAAGCGTACCCACGCCGTCAGTCCCATTCTCCCTGTACGGCGTGATCCTACACAAGTTGCCTTGCGTGACAACGCCTTACGACAGGGAGGTGCCAACCTTCCTGGCCGCTACGCCATGGTGCAGCTGGCCACCAGCGGAACAGATCTGGACGCTCTGCCTACTTTCCAGACAGTGACATTTATTCCCGGCCAACCCTTCCCTCGCTGGGAATTGCGAAATGGTTCACGTCTTGTGGGCAGCGGCCCCCTGGTATGGGTGGATGCTGGTGTGCCACAAATCTCCGTACACAAAGATTCCTCAATGCCTTCCATACCGCTGGGCGGACTCGTGCAGACCTGGTACGCCTTCCTCAAAGGACAAGGACCAGATCGTATTTGGTATTGCATAGGCATGGGCGATGGCACCCGTTGGGCTTTTGTGCCATTGGAACAGTATGAGGGCACTCCTCTGGAAGGAGTGTGGACGAGCAAGACGGAACGCTGGGTATTCAAGGGGAACACAGTGCAGCTCACCAGAGATGGACATACTGGCCAGGGGACATTCTCACTTGATGGACATATTCTCAGCGCGAACAACATGCCTGCTCCTGAATATGCCGTCTATGTGGATAAGGAGCACGGTCGCCTGACCCTGATAACCCGTCAGGGTGTAGCATCAATTCTTACCCGTGAAGGGGGACAGACCCAAACGCCACAAGCACCGATTGCCATGATTCCTGCCGGACAACAGCTCGTGGGGAATTGGGTGAGCGGCCCGGAAACAGGTCATGCCCGGCTTACTATTATGCCAGTACCAGGCACGGCCTTTTTCAACATGCGTCTCGTGAGCCAGGGGCAAGGAGAGGTTGTCTGTACCTTTGCCGTGTCTGGGCAAGAGCTTCTCGCCACGTTCCGTGATGGATCACGAGCCGTCATCCGTTTTATGCTCATGAACCGCCGATTGACACTGTATTTCCCAAAGATGCCTGAGATCAGCTTCACAAGACAATAGCGCAGGAGGCTCTTCTATGAAAAAGACATTTGCTTGCATGTTAACGCTGCTGTTTCTGGCACTGTCTATGACGTCAGTACCTGCGCAAGACATGCCCGTCAGTCCTCAGGCGCTTCAGGGGGCGTGGACCGGCAGCAATGGACAGGACAATCTCATCCTCATGTTCATGGGCAATACGTGTGCCCTGGGGTTGAATGGACAACAGATGGCGGGGGTCTGGAATCTCGCTAGTAATCGCCTCAACATGCAGTTTCAGAACGGCAAAAGGCTCTCATACACGGTTGCCATGCAGGATAATGTGCTCATTCTGGATGGCAATATGCGTCTCACACGGCAAGCCCTGCCTGGCATGCCCAATGTTTCTCAAGGAGCACCCAACTACGGCGGTCAGCCACAAAGGGGAACCTGGGGAGGGCAGCCCAATGCAGGTGCGCCTCAGGGAGGCTCATGGGGAGGGCAACCTCAGCAGAACCTTGGCGTACAAAGCCCTCTTGAAGGGACATGGACAACGCAGATTCCGCAAGGGACACGATCGTTCCGTTTCACGGGCAATCGGTACGCACAACTTCTGAATGGCCAAGTTGTCGAAGAAGGCGTGTTTACCTATTCTCCTGACGGACGCTTTCAGTACCAGGTCACCACTGGTCAGTACCAAGGACAGCAGGGCGAAGATCGCATTACCATCAATGGTAACAGCATCACCGTTGCATGGCCGGATGGAACAGTGGTTACCTTTGTTCGTGACGGCATGGGGCAGCAACCCGGGTTTAACAACGGCGGTTGGGGACAGCCTGGGGCGTCGGGACATGCAACGCCACTAGAAGGGCGTTGGATGTGGGCAAAGCAAGGCCCTGTGACGTTTGGCTATGTCTTTTCCGGCAATCGTTTTATCTTCTACTGGAACGGGGCTGAAAAAAGCCGGGGGACTTTCGCCCTTACTGGGATGCAGCTCTCCATGCACCATGAAACTGGCCCTGATGCCGGAAAGACCGACAACCTTGGATACCAACTCAACGGCAACCGTTTGCTTATCTTTACTTCTCAAGACCCTAATATTGATCCCATTCCCTTTGTACGTCAGTAACTATGACAGCAGGGGCGCATCCTTTTACAGGGTGCACCCTTGTTGTTTGGAGCGTACTATGAAAACAGCAGTGGTATTATGGACCATGGCAATGATCTGTCTGTTTTCCTCTTTGCCAACGTATGCAGAAGAGTGGGCACCTGCTGACTGTGGACGATATAGAGGCACGAGCCGGTATGACACATGTCAACATGCTAAGAAATATAACCTTTCCATCAATGCAGCGGCTATTGTAGAAGGCTTGGCTGAGCGAACATATGCCGTGGAATTGTGTGGAGCCATACCAGATCCTGCTGAACAACGTTATACGGAATCCATCCTCGCCGGCTCGCCAGAATTTCGTGATCTGTACAATGCACACCTCACGATGTTACGCCAGAGGTGCATCTATGACCCGGATGGCTGGTGTCAAGAACGGGGCTTTCAGCGGCGTTGACAACCTTTTTTGCACCTCATTTTTCAAAGAGGGCGATCATGGCAGACAACAATTTTCCCCTATGGAAGACATTCTGGTCCATATTTGTCGGCTACTGGAATTCAGAAAAGAAATGGGAAGCCCGTGGGCTGCTTGCCATAGTTATTATCCTGAATTTTGCCATGGTCTATTTGCTGGTTCGATTCAATACATGGCAAAAAGAATTTTTTGGCATGTTCGAAATAGCGAACTATGACAAATTCTGGCCGTATATTGCTGAATTTGCCATCATAGCCTTCATATTTATCTTCATAGCCGCACACGCGCTCTATTTACAGGAGATGTTACGTCTGCGCTGGCGCATTTGGCTGACAAATCGCTATCTGAACAAATGGATGCACAATCAGTCCTATTATCGTCTTCAGGTGCTGGGCAGTGATACGGATAACCCGGACCAGCGTATTTCTGAAGACGTGGGTAGTTTCGCACGCCTTACTCTGGAGTTGCTCATAGGTTTTCTGCGCAAGCTCACCAGTCTTGTCGCGTTTTCCATCATCCTCTGGAATCTTTCGGGCGTGCTGACGTTCAACATTGGTTCCCACACCGTCACCATTCATGGCTACATGTTCTGGGCCTGTCTGCTGTACTCAATTGTCGGCACATGGCTTGCCCATGTGGTAGGTAACAAGCTCATTCAGCTCAAGTACGATCAACAAAAGCACGAAGCAAACTTCCGTTTCAGCATGATGCGCGTACGCGAAAACAGCGAAAGCATCGCCTTTTACGGCGGTGAACAGATGGAACTTGTGGGGTTTGGTGAATACTTCGGCAAGTGCGTAAAAAACTACCTAAAATTGATGCAACGCCATAAGTTGCTAAGCTTCTACACTAATTCCTATGATCAAACGGCCGTCATTATGCCAATTCTTATGGCTGCGCCGCGTCTTTTCAGCGGAGGCTTTCAGATCGGGCAGTTTATGCAACTAATCCATGCATTCGGATATGTGAAGGATGCCTTGTCGTTCTTCGTTTCTTCTTACGGCACCATTGCATCTTTGGCGGCAGTGATACGACGTCTCGGACTCTTTACCCAGCATATGGAAGAAACACATGCTGTTTCTTCCGGCGTGCAAACCGATGAAGCCGAGAAAGGGCTTTTTCGTACCCAGAATTTACAGGTGCAGCTTCCAGATGGACGGACCTTAGTGGAAAATTGTTCCGTAGAGCTCAAGTCTGGCGATCGCCTGCTGGTGACTGGAGCTTCAGGGTGTGGCAAAAGCACCTTTTTGCGTACTATTTCCGGCATATGGCCTTTTGGCAGCGGAACGGTATCTCTCTCGCATAACGAAATGACCTTGTTCCTGCCACAGAGGCCATACCTACCCTTAGGAACATTACGTAGGGCTACATACTATCCTCTTGAGGCAGACACATGTGATGCACGATTACACGAAGTTCTACACCTTGTGCAGATGGAAAAGCTCATTGATCGGCTTGATGACATTGACGACTGGAGCCGCATACTATCTCTCGGAGAGCAGCAGCGCATAGCTTTTGCTCGCGTGCTCCTGGTCAAGCCACAATGGGTATTCCTCGATGAAGCCACTTCCGCTCTGGACGAACAGCGAGAAATGGACATGTACACCCTTTTGCACAAGGAATTGCCCACCACTGGTATTGTTAGCATAGGTCATCGTTCAACGCTCTTTTCCCTGCATGACAGGGAACTGCATCTTGCTGGTGGAACATGGTCTCTGCGGAATCTTAGTACCGTGCCCGTAGTCTGATTTTATCAAAGGATTACATGCTGCTTGATAGAAGGCTCCTTTATGCAAGCACTTGAGTCCACAGTGGTATACCTGCTGGTGTGTTTCTACTGTGGTCCACAGTTGATCTGCCTGCGTTGTGCTTGTAAGGCCGAGGGCTCGGTGCGGTTCTCTTCAAGCCGAGCTTTTTTTGAAGGTCAAAATCGTAATCTTCCTTTGCTATCGTTGGCAGTGGTACTCTTTCCGTGCCTTTTTAACGACAAAAAACTCTTTTTCCACCATAAGCCGTATACGCCTGAACAGAACGGCATCAATGAGCGCTTCTTTCGGAGTCTGAAGGAAGAATGCGTTTGGCAGCACAATTTCACCTGTTTTGAGGAAGCAAGGCGAACTATCTCCCAATGGATCCACTGGTATAATACCAGTCGTCCTCATCAGTCTTTGGGATATAAGTCGCCAGCGAGCCTGTAACATTAACTGTGTAAACCTCCGATAAGGGGCAATAGCCCAAGGAGGTTTTATGCTGATCAACCGAGACGAAATTGCCCAAAAGGTACTT
>CAJOMG010000063.1 GCA_905235595.1 uncultured Desulfovibrio sp.
TTGGCTCGCAGGCCATCGTGGTGGGCATGGATGTACTGGCCGTGCCCGTTTCAGCACAAATCCCCTCCGGTTACGAAATCGTGATCCACGGCGGGCGCAAACGCATGGGCCTGGATGCCGTGGATTGGGCCCGCCGCTGCCAGCAGCTGGGCGCAGGAGAGCTGTGCGTCAATTCCATTGATGCGGACGGCACCAAGGACGGCTATGAACTCACCCTCACGCGCGCCATTGCTGAAGCGGTCACCATCCCCGTCATCGCATCCGGCGGTGCGGGCAATCCCCAGCATATGCTGGACGCCGTCACCCAGGGCCGGGCCTCGGCCGCACTCATAGCCTCCATCGTGCACTACGGACAGTACACCATCCGCCAGTGCAAGGACTACATGGCGCAGCACGGGGCAAAAATGCGCCGCACATGGTAGGTTGCATGCCAAGTCCAATACCCGACCCTCCCCTGCCCGCAGGCCTTGCGCGCGTGCTTGCGCGTATGCCACGCCTGGCGCTGGCCTTTTCCGGCGGTCTGGACAGCCGCTTCCTGTGCCATGCGGCCCTGCTCTGCGGATGTGACGTGCTGGCCGTACATGCTTGCGGACCGCATATTCCCCTGCGGGAAAGCACAGAAGCCCAGGCCTGGGCCAGGCAACGCGGCATCCCGCTGCGTGTGCTCCATTATGACCCTCTGGCCTTCCCTGAAGTTGCCCATACAGGCAAACTGCGCTGCTATGCCTGCAAAAAGGGTCTCATTGCACTGATACGCAATCAGCTTGAGACAGAACCCGACCGAGTATTGTGCGACGGCACCAATGCCGATGACATGCGGGCATATCGACCGGGGCTCAGAGCCTTGAGCGAGGAAGGGGTGCGCTCTCCCCTGGCAGAAGCAGGGCTGACCAAGGCTGCAGTGCGCACGGCGGCCCGGGCCTGCGGCCTTGACCGACCCGAACAGCGGGCACGCCCGTGCCTCCTGACGCGTTATGCCTACGGACTCACGCCTGATGGCCCCACATTGCAAAAACTTGACAAAGCCGAGGCCGCAGTGGAAGCCCTAACTGCTGAAGCAGGCATGCCCTTGGGCGACTTTCGTCTGCGCCTGACCCCGGCCCCGCTGCTGCAGGCGCAACACCTGCCCAAAAACCTGCACGCAGCCATACACGCCATCCTTGAACAATACGGTTTTCCCCGCTGCACGCTTGTTGAGACACACACCATCAGCGGCTTTTTCGATGCCGGCGCAACAGCAACTGACGGCACACCACCTTCATAGATGCAGCACACAGGGCTGGACTTTCTTTACAAAAAAATCTAAATATGAATGTTTACAACAATTCTTGTCACCTGTGTGCAGAACATGCACACGCATACCTTTATAGTGAACAGTATGCCGGCAGCCCTGTGACGGGGCTTCCACTATGAGGAGAATACCATGGCCCATAAGAAGGTTGAGCGCAAAAAGGAACTGGATCGTCGCCGTCATCGCCGTGCCGAGCGTCTGAGGCAGCGCATTCACGAAGCCAAGCGCAGCAAGGCATAGCGTAATCATGGTGCAGTGACCTTGTTACCGCAAGGTACGGCAGAGGGTCCTGTCTTTTTGCCAATAAAGCCGTGTACAGTATGCACGCAAACCCACAGCGCGGTCATGCGGGCTTGCCGTTATGTGACCGCTTTTAGCGTTATCATGCCCATTTACGAATATCAGTGTCCCAAGTGTCAGCGCAAATTTGAGGAATGGGTCAGGCTGTCTGACGCACACGGGCAGGAGCCTTGTCCTGAGTGCGGCACCCCTTCCCCGCGCATTATCTCGCACACGTCCTTTGTGCTCAAGGGCGGCGGTTGGTATGTCAGTGATTACGGTTACCGCAAAGGCATCAAGGAAGACGGCACTTCACAAGGTGCTGCACCTGCCGCAGCCAAAAGTTCCGAAGCCAATGCCTCCGAACCGGCAGCCCCGGCTGCTGCGGCAAAGGCAGATACGTCCAAGGCCACACCCTCTCCGTCAGCCAAGCCCGCCCCCACAGCCAAGGCTGTGGGCGACTAGCTCTCTACAAAGGAATGTGCCTGCGCAGAATACCATGAGGCAACCATGATCGAACGCTACACCCGTCAGGAGATGGGCCGCATCTGGACCCTTGAAAACCGCTACAAAGCCTGGCTTGACGTGGAGCTGGCCGTCTGTGAGGCATGGAGCGATCTGGGCCGCGTGCCTAAAGAGGCCGTGCAGAATATCAGGGCCAGAGCGACCATTGATGTGGAGCGCATTCTCTCTATTGAGGAGGTTACGCGCCACGATGTCATTGCCTTTCTGACATCGCTGGAGGAAAAGGTAGGTGCGGAGGATGCAAGGTATATCCATCTGGGCTGCACTTCCTCTGATATTGTGGATACGGCCAATGCCCTGCTGCTCGTGCAGGCCGGACAGCTCATTCTAGCTGACATACGCGCCCTGCTGTGCACGCTGGAAGATCTGGCCCGCCGCTACAAGGGTGTGCTCTGCATGGGGCGCACCCATGGCATACACGCGGAACCCACGAGCTTTGGCCTGAAAATGGCCGGTTTCTATGCGGAATTTGAACGCCATCTGGAACGGGTGCATGCCGGACTGGAAAGCGTCCGCGTAGGCAAGATTTCCGGCGCTGTGGGTACCTACGCCTTTTTGTCGCCCCAACTGGAAGAGAAGGCTCTGTTTCGCCTCGGGCTGGAGGTAGACCCCCATTCCACACAAATTGTGCAACGTGACAGGTATGCGCATTTCTTCACTTCTTTGGCCGTCATGGCTGGCGGCATAGAGCGCCTGTGCGTGGAACTGCGGCATTTGCAGCGTACAGAGGTGCTGGAGGTGGAAGAGGGCTTTGCCAAGGGGCAAAAAGGCTCTTCGGCCATGCCCCATAAAAAGAACCCCATCTCGGCAGAAAACATGTGCGGCCTCTCCCGTCTGCTGCGTTCCAATTCCCTGGCTGCTATGGAAGATCAGGCCCTCTGGCACGAACGGGATATCAGCCATTCCTCAGTGGAACGGGTGATCATGCCAGACTCCACCATTCTGGCCGACTACATTCTTACCCGTCTCCGCCGCCTGCTGGAGGGGCTTGTAGTCAAGCCGGAACGCATGCGGGAAAACATGGAGCGTTCTTACGGCCTGTATTTTTCTCAGCGTGTGCTGACGGCGCTTATTGCCACTGGCCTGCCCCGTCAGAAAGCGTATGAAAGCGTGCAGCGGCTGGCCATGCAAAGCTGGGAGCAGCGCACGCCATTTCCCGAACTGGTGCGAGGTGACAGTGCCATAAGTGCACGCCTGGGCAGCGCCACCCTGAACGAGCTTTTTGACCCCACATACTATCTGCAACACGAAGATGCAATCTACGCCCGCGTGTTTGCTCACGCAGCGGACCACAGGGCCTGAGGATACCATGACAGACGAGAACATGCTGACATATAAACGCCGCCTTGCCAGGCTGCTGCTGGAAAAATCCTACCGTGAAGGGGATTTTGTGCTGGCTTCGGGCCGTAAGAGCGATTATTACTTTGACTGCCGTGTTACTGCCCTGCACGCCGAGGGTGCCTGGCTCATAGGCACGCTCTTCACCCATCTGCTCAAAGGCATGGATATCAAGGGCGTGGGTGGCATGACCATGGGCGCAGACCCTCTGGTTGCGGCTACCACGGTTATCTCCCATGAGCAGGGCTGTCCCCTCAACGGCCTGCTGGTGCGTAAAGAGGCCAAAGGGCACGGCACCGGGCAGTTTGTGGAAGGGTTAGGCAATTTTTCTGCAGGTGATCGCGTAGCGATGCTGGAAGATGTGGTCACCACCGGTGGTTCCCTGCTCAAGGCCTGCGACCGCATTCGCGATGCAGGGCTTTCCATAGTGGCGGTCTGCGCCATTCTGGACAGGGAGGAAGGCGGACGCGAAAAGCTCCGTGAGGCGGGATATGACCTGCATGCCCTTTTTACCCGTACGGATCTGCTGGCGCTTGGGCGGTAAGGCAGCTGTGGCCGGCCTGAACAGGTTTCTGCAGAGGCACGCCCTGGCGCACAGCCTGTTTTGCTTTTTCGGCAGTATCGCTATTGCCTGTACCCTGCATGTGAGCCCGGCGAGGGCTGACTCATGGCAGGCACAATTGTATAATGAGGGTTTGCCGTCCCATTTGGTGGCCGTTGACAAGGCCCGCCAAACCTTCATGTTCTTTGAAAAGAAAAGCCCTCTCAAACTCAAGTACGCCTACCCCTGCACCACCGGGCAGTTACGCGGTGACAAACAGGCCCTTAATGACCTACGCACGCCCGAAGGCATTTATTTTGTAGAATACAAGATTGCCAACGGCCTTGATTTCAAGGAATACGGCGGCATAGCCTATACGTTGAACTACCCTAACCCTGTGGACAAATTGCGCGGCAAAACCGGGCACGGCATCTGGATTCACAGCAAGGGCTTTGGCATTGAACCTCTCTCCACCCGTGGCTGCGTGGCCATCGGCCTCAAGGATATCGACGAAGTGGGGCCAAGCCTCATACCAGGCACCGCCGTGGTACTGGCAGAAAGCCTTGATGAGAAGGCACAACCCCGACCGGACAAGGCTGGCACCGTGCATGAGCTGCGCCGTCTCATGCAGGACTGGAGCAATGCCTGGGCCTCCCGGTCCACCAAATTGTTCGACTATTACGATCAGAATGCCTACACCAAGGCCATGCCCGAAACCTTTGCTGCATTCAGGCAAAACAAGGAACGCCTGTTCAAAATGCTGCGCTTCATCAAGATATTCAACCGCAAAATCCATGTGCTGCAGGGGCCCGGCTATTGGGTGACGTGGTCCGAACAGCTCTATACTGCCTCCAATCTTTCAACTGAAGGCATCCGCAGGCTTTACTGGCAACGGGGAAACGACAAAAAATTCCGTATTGTGGGAATGGAATGGACACCGCGCAACCTGGGCATGCATGCCGCATACAGCAAGGGGCAGCTGGTGGCCGAAGCCCCCATCATGACGATCAGTGATGCTTCCTCTGAAGCTCCGCGCCCACCTCGGCTGGACATGCCCGAAGCTGCGCCGGATTCCGAAGCACGCCCAGGCCCCCCGCTACAGGACACCGCTGCAGGCAAATCTGCAGAAACGCTGCTTGCAGCAGCTTCTGCCCCATTGGTTCCCCAGCGAGACACAGAGGCGGCACTACCCCCGGCCGAGGTGAACTGGGGTGTGCGACCGTCCATTCCCGAGCAACGCAACGACAGAAGGGCAATGCCTGAAACGCCCACCGCACCTCCGGCACCTGCGCAGGAGACACTGGCACCAACGTCAGTCATCGCTCCCGCACAGGCTCCGGCAGGCATAGCTCCGGCAACAGCACAGGGAAATGCCCAGCCAACGCAGCGAGCAGCCCAAAGTAATGAACAGCAAGCGGCACAACCCCTGCCACCAACTTCGGAACTGCGCAGTACCCTGGAAGCGCGCGTTGCCCAATGGAACAAGGAATTCGCCGCCCGTTCCACAGCAATTGGCGCATTGTATGATCAGGTTCATTTTAACCGCATCAAAAACGTGCCCCGCGGAGCTTCATATGCAAACACAATGCGCAACCTGGAACAATGGTTCAAAAATCCCTGGCTGCGCCTTATCAGCCACAAGCCACGCATTACAGTGCAGAGCGATGTGGCGCTCAGCGAAAGCCCATTGCTTATCATCAGCCCCAAGGGCATGGAACAGGGCACCCTCTCGCTGTGGTGGCAGCAGGGGAGTGATGCGGTCTACCACATTGTGGCGTCCAACTTCAAACCCATGGAACTGGGGCTTACAGTCGACTGGCTGGAACAGGTCAGTGGCGACATAAGCACTGTTGTGGAACAATGGCGCGCTGCCTGGGAACGCGCAGACTTGAATGCCTACATGACGTTCTATACCGATGATGCCCTGCAGCAAGGGCGCCGGGGTGCGCAACACATCCGCAAACACAAGGAAAGCCTGTGGCAGCGGGTACGCCCCGCACGCGTGCAGATTTCCGGCCTGCGCCTGATGCCTGAGAAACAGGGTATCCGAGCTGACATGGCCCAAACCTATACCAACGCCTCCGGTCATACAGACAAGGGCGTGAAAACCCTGCTGCTGCGCTACAACGGCACAGCATGGCGAATTGCTCGGGAAGACTGGGCCGTCCAGACTCCCCTGGCAGGAAGCGTGACACAAAGTGGGACGTAACACGTACCACGAGGGCTACAGCATCATTGTTATGCGCGATAAAGGCCCACGGCGCAGCTTTAGCGTACGTCGGGGGTTTCTTCTCTGGGCTTTAACCATACTCTTCTGCCTGCCTTTTATCTGTGCCGCACTGGGCTGGTGGTGCTGGACGCTGTGGCAGCAAAACAGACACCTACATGAGACTGTAATCCGTTATGCTTATGACTACCAGGCGGCCCGTGCCACTGCTGAACGCCTGCAGAACTTTGAGGCCCTGCTACATGAGGAGAATGTCATAGGGCGAGAACTGGTGTTGCGTCGCCTGGCGTCCCTGCCAGCATCCCCTCAGGCTGCACAGGAAGAATTTGCGCACGAGCATCTGCCCGACATAGACCTGGGCTATGTGAAGGTGACCAATGTACTCACGCAGGCGGAGAAAAATGGCACATTGCATATCACACTCGAACTGCGCAATACGGACAGCACCAAAATACTTGTCGGCGAGGTGCGTCCCTTTCTGTTGACAAACGAAGAGCGCAAAGTCGCTCTTCACCTTACCCCGGAGGATGCGGGAAATTTCCGCATCACCCGTTATAAAAAAGCGGATATGCTGGCCGCTGCCCCCAAGGGAACGCACACTTCCAACGCGCGGCTCCTCGTGGAAGTATATGATTTGGAAAACAGGCTCGTGTACAGGAACAGCTACCCCATAACCAATCAGTAATCCTGCCCTCTACCGTGCCCCTTTGGGAAAGAGCACGACCCCCACGGTCTTGAATACGATGTTGATGTCCAGCAGCAGAGACATGTTTTTGATATAGTAGAGATCGTATTCCAGTTTACGACGGGCATCCTCTTCAGAAGCGCCATACGGATAACATACCTGTGCCCAGCCAGTGAGACCGGGCTTCACAGAGTGGCGCAGGCTGTAGTAAGGGATGGTCTGCTTGAGTTTCTGCACAAAGGCCATGCGCTCGGGCCGCGGGCCAATGAAACTCATGTCCCCCTTGAGAATGTTCCATATCTGGGGCAGCTCATCAATGCGGACCTTGCGTATAAACCTGCCGAAACGCGTCACGCGGCTGTCATGTGCGCTGGCCCAGACAGCGCCGTTTCTTTCCGCGTCTGCGCGCATGGAGCGGAACTTGTAAACCGTGAATTCCTTTTCAAACAGGCCCACACGGTCCTGTTTGTATATAACCGGTCCAGGCGACTCCAACCGCACAATAAGGGCGGTGAGCAGCATAACCGGCGCGGCAGGGATAAGCAGCAGTAAAGAGATTAGCACATCCAGTGCACGCTTGAGGCGCCGCAGAGAACCGCGCGTATTCAGCGAAAAGCCCTCTGACTGCAACAGCCACTCGTCGTTGATCTGCGTCAGTGGCAGACGCTGGACCACATGCTCGTAAAAGCTGCGAATATCCACCACCATGCTGCCGCGCAATTTTGCCATAAGCAGCTCGTGGGCGATGTCGTCATCAATGGGCGCGTCGGGCAGCAGCAATATCATGGTAGCGTGGTTCTTCCGGGCAATATCCAGAGCCAGAAACGGTGCCCCCAGGCAAGGGCCGGCGTCAGGCCCCTGGTCGGGTTCACCTACATAGCCGAGTATGCATGCCTTGGGCAGGCTCTCCCCCAACAGCTGGCGTACCTTGCCTGCCCTGTCCACCCCCACAAGCAGAATGCGCAGGGGGTGGGTGAGCTTGTCCGCGTTACGGTAATACATATACCGCCAGGCCAAGGTGAGGCTGAGCGAAAGGGCAAAGAGGGTGGCCACGGTTTCCCTGTCAAAACGCCAGTGCTGGAAGGCATAGGATGCCGTGGCCGAGGAAATGATGCCCAGGAGGCATGCCACCAGCACACGGCCCATGGTCTCCTTAAAATCTTCATTGCCTACCTTGTAGGCGTCAAGAATGTAAAAGAAAAGCAGGTAAAAAAAGACGGTGAATAGCGAGGCCCCGGTGTAGTCATCAAAGATGTTCAAACCTGGTTCCAGCGTAAAACTGCAAATGCCAAGGGCCAGTGCAATGCAGACAAAATCCAGCACCTGCAGCAAGGCCATGCGATACGTGCTTATCATACCCGTTCCTTATGCGGGCACACACATGTCCTCAAGGATATGCGCTGCCACCTTTTCAGCATCAAATTCTGCCAGAGCCAGCTGGCGCCCGGCCGCGCCCATACGGCCAATGTTCTGCGGACTTGTTATAAAACTTTCCATGGCAGCGGCAAGGGCAGGTGCATCGCGTACCGGCACACGAAGACCATTCACGCCATGCTGTACAACTTCACGACAGCCAGGAGCATCCGTGACCACAGCAGGGCGGCCCATGCTCATGCCTTCCATAATGGAGGTGGGCGTTCCCTCACGCCACGAGGGCAATACCATCACATGCGCACGTGCGACATAGGGACGCACGTCACGTGTTTCACCCAGGTATTCAAGGCAGCCACTGTCCTGCCACGCTTGCATCTGCTGCGGGCTTATGCTGCCCAGGCCATGCTCCTGCGGGCCCAGCACCTGAAAACGGGCTTCGGGATATGCGGCCTTGACCAGCCGTGCCGCCTCAGCGAATTCCGCGAGCCCCTTGGCCTCCAACAATCGGGCAATCAATAAAAAAACCGGAGGCCCCGTGAGTTCACCGTCATCAGCATAGTTCGGAAAAGGCACTGGGACGAAGCGTTGAGTAT
Organism: uncultured Desulfovibrio sp.; assembly: GCA_905235595.1. Taxonomy (GTDB): domain Bacteria; phylum Desulfobacterota; class Desulfovibrionia; order Desulfovibrionales; family Desulfovibrionaceae; genus Desulfovibrio. Next base: position 8,854 of record CAJOMG010000063.1, read on the forward strand.
CCACTCCCGTACCTCTCGCCATCAAGACTCGGGCCTTGGCACCGAGAATACCGGCGTTGCGAAACACAGCGATATCATCTTGGTTTTGGAAAAAAATACCCTCCGCTCCAGCCAGGGCTCCCCCATAAAGCAAACGCCCCAGATGATACACGCATTTTTTGAAGAAGCTGTCAGCTTCAAAGGCATAGCCAAGACCAGTAATGGTGGCATAGATGTGCGGCACGCGTGCAAAACGTGCGGCCAGGCAGCCATAGATGACAGGCTTTATGGTAGAGGCGAAAAGCAGGTCCGGCCGCTCTTCACGAAACAGACGAAACAATGCCGTAAAAGTGCATATATCGCGCAGCGGGTTCAAGCCTTTTCGGTCCAGAGGATACTGCCGCAACCGTGCTCCCTGCGCAGTGAGCACAGCTTCAGCTTCCACATCACCACCGGGGGCACAGCACAACACGTCATGGCCCGCGGCACGCATGTGGCGAATGAGCACGCTCCAAAAATTACCCATGGACCTGGCCTGATTGCCAAGGACGAGAATTTTCATGACCACTCTCTCCTGCGCGTATGGACGTCTGAGCTTCCGCCATATGGCAGGTGCTCTATAGCACCCC
>CAJOMG010000064.1 GCA_905235595.1 uncultured Desulfovibrio sp.
ATCAGCAAGCCTGCAAGCAGAATATCGTGGCTTTTGCCGTGCTGCCAATGGGCCCCGAAGCTTTTGGCTGGTTCCACAAAACCTACACCACTCTTGCAGAGATCAACAAGCTGAAGTTCCGCTGCCCTCCCGGCGTGCCTGCTGAAATCTTCAAGGAAATGGGCATGCCTGCCGTTTCCATGGGTGGCCCAGACATCATTCCCGCTGCCCAGAAGGGCGTCATTGACTGCGCGGAATGGATTGCCCCGGCGGAAGACATCGCCATGGGCTTCGATCAGATTTGGAAGCACCTGTATCTTCAGGGGCTGCATCAGGCTCTTTCCATCGGTGATGTTGTCATCAACAAGACTTGGTATGACAAGCTGCCTGAGAATCTGCGTGCCATCCTGAATATTTGCCTGAAGCTGTGCGTCGTCGATCAGAACAACATGAACATTAAGCTGCATTCCGAAGCTCTCAAGAAGATGGTGGAAGGCGGTGTTGTTCTCGACCAGACTCCGCCCGAGTATTACAACGCCTTCATGAAGGCCACCCGCGCCGTCTTTGCCCGCTATGCCGCCAAGGACGCCTTCTTCAAGGAAGTCATGGACAACGAGATCGCCTGGGCCAAGCTGACGGTGCCCTTCCAGATGCGCGCCAACGGTCTGTACTATACTCTTGCCAAGACAGCCATGGATGAAGGCCTGATCACCGACTACAAGAAGTAGTCATAACCGTGTGTTAAGTTGCCCTTAAAGCCGGAGGGGGGATTGCCTTCCTCCGGCTTTTTTGGAGGAAATATGGGATACACCTATGAACAGGCCATGGCACAGGTGCCATCCTGGGCTCATAAAATAATTACTTTTTTTGATGGTGTGAGCGGTTTCGTTGGCAAAACCGCGTCATGGCTGTGTGTGCCCATGATTGCCTTTCTGATATGCGAAGTTTTCTTACGTTATGGGTTTAATAAGCCGACTGTTTGGGCCAATGACCTGACCGTGCTCTGCTACGGCATCATGTACATGCTGGCTTCACCCTATTGCCTGCGTGACGGCGGGCATGTGCGCACCGACTTTTTTTACCACACATGGTCCGTGCGCACCAAAGCGCTTTCTGACATGGCGCATTATATTTTGTTCTTCTATCCGGCACACATCATCTTCCTGTATGTAGGCTGGCAATATTTTGCCAGTTCCTTTGCCAAGCTGGAATCTTCACCGGAAAGCAGCTGGGGCATGTGGATCTGGCCTGCCAAGGGTGCCATCGTCATCTATATCTTCCTCACGATGACGCAGGGTTTTGCGGAGCTCCTCAAATGCTGGTACCGTTTCAAAACCAAGGTGGACCTGTGGCATGACAGCCCCGAGACCGATGTACACGATTCTTCTGCGGCTGAAAGCAAGCCCGAGGCATAAGGGGTTAGGCAATGTCACATAATGAAATGCTTGCCATGCTGTCGCTCGTCGGCATGTTCGCTCTCTTCTGTTTTGGCTTCCCCATCGCCTACACCATGCTGTTCGCCGGCGTACTTTTCGGATTTCTGGGCATAGGCTGGAAGCTGGTCACCTATCTGCTCACCGTTCAGTTTTATCAGGTCATGAACGATTCCGTCATGGTGGCCATCCCGTTCTTTCTGATCATGGGGTATTTGCTTGAAGGCGCCGGCCTCATGGAGCGACTCTTCTCCGCCTTCCAAAAACTTTTCGCCAAGCTGCCAGGTTCTCTGTATATGGCCGTCATCTCCACAGGAACACTTTTTGCGGCGGCAACGGGCATTGTGGGTTCATCTGTCAATCTGCTCTGCGTGATGGCCGAACCCACCATGCGCAAGGGCGGCTACGACGTACGCATGGGGGCTGGCTCAATTGCTGCGGCTGGAACTCTGGGCATCCTCATCCCACCGAGCATCATGCTCGTCGTACTTGGCCCCATGGTCGGCGTGCCCGTCACGGATCTGTTTATTGCGGCCGTTCCCCCAGGGCTTCTGCTGGCCAGCCTGTACATTCTCTATTCGCTGATAAAGTGCTCCATCTGGCCCAAGTACGGCCCTCCGCTTCCTCCAGAACTCCGCCCCAAGTCCGGCGGCGAAGTCATGAGGGAGCTGCTTGTCGGCGCCATCCCGCTGCTTCTCCTTATTCTTTCCGTGCTGGGCAGTATCATGTTCGGCCTTGCTACACCGACTGAGGCGTCCGCCTGCGGCGCCTTCGCCTCCATCGTCATGGTCATCGCCTACCGCAAGTTCACATGGCGCAGTTTTGCCAAGGCCATGTTTGCCACTGCCAAGATGTCGGCAATGATCCTGATTATGATCGCCTCCTGCAACTTCTTTGGCGCGGTGTTCTCCCGCCTGGGCGGCGCAACGTACCTTTCCAACCTGCTCCTTAGCATGAACGTGCCACCCATGGTCATGCTCTGCATGATACTCGTGATCATTTTCTTCATGGGCTGGGCCATGGAATGGATTCCCATCGTGCTCATCCTCATTCCGCTGCTGCTGCCGGTTGTGGACGCCATGGGGTATGACAAGCTGTGGTTCTGCATGCTTGTTGCCGTCACGCTGCAAACATCGTGGCTTTCGCCGCCGGTTGCCCTATCGGCCTATTTTATCAAGGGCGCATTACCGCACTGGAAACTTACCGACATCTACGCCGGAATGTTTCAGTACATTTGCTGCCAGCTTATTGGCGTAGGCCTGATTCTTGCCTTCCCGGAAATTCTCACCCTCCTTTCCAGGTTCGTTAAATAGGCACTGCTACCATGCGCACGTTAGTCGCCGGAAAACTCATAATAGGCGTTGTCGCTGCCATGCTCCTCTTACCGGGAGCGGCGGCGGCAGTACCTTTGCTTCATGGATTTGAGTACGGCACTCCCATGTCGGAGATAGCAGGACGTGAGGGGGCCGTCCCAGGCCAGGATGCCTATAAAGACAATGTGTTTTTCAAGGGTGTGCAATGGGCAGGATATACCTGGACAGCCCAATGCTATTTTACTGAAATAGGCCTTAACGGGGTGACGCTGTATTCCGCCTATTCCCGAGAGCTGCTCAATCGGGTGAGTGCCCATCTGAAGGAACAAAAGTTCCAGCTGCTGGGAATGATCATAGATGACAAAGCACTGGACATGATCAGCCTGATCAAGTTAGGTGGCTTCGAGTCCTTCCAGAAGCGCTTCCACGAGCTTACAAGCGGCAAAATTCCGCAAAAGATCAGCTACGAATGGTTTGATGGGAAAAAAATCTCTCAGGATCAGCTGAACAACACAGCATCACTTGGTCAGTTGCTCATGCTTGTTCCCATGGATACAATGCAAATCGAAGTCACGCAGAGCGCCACTGGGCAAAAGCTGGAGAACAGCATGCTGGCCATTCATTTCTCCTATCCGGTGATGGATGCAATGAAAAAAAAGTGAGCGAACGCATTGTTTGCCATACCCACTATTCCAACGATACCTTTGGGCATTGTGGTAAGGTAGCTCCACCGTTGCATGTAACCTCTACCTTTATCAGTCAGGAGACACTGTCGTATGAAATGCATTGATTTCCGCTTTCGCCCTAACACGCCTGAAATTATTGACGGCATAAAAAACAGCTCCATGTTCAAGGCAGCCTGCAAGGCCATCGGCTTTGATGCGCGCAAACCACAACCCCTTGCTGACATTGTGGCAGATCTTGACAGCATGGAAGTGGAACTGGGCGTCATCACCGGACGCGACTGCGAAACCACATATGGATTCCCTGCCAACAATGGCAGCGTGCTTGAATTTTGTCGTGCCTATCCCAAAAAGTTTGTGGGATTTTGGGGCATTGACCCACACAAAAAACGCGCTGCCCTGGATGAAATGGAAAAAGTCGTCAAAGAATATGGCATGAAAGGGATTGCCATTGACCCCTATCTTGCACACATTCCCGCGTCTGAAGCACGCTTCTATCCCCTTTATACCCGTTGCTGCGATTTGAACATTCCCGTGTTCATTACCATGGCTCCGCCGCCGCAGGTGCCTGGCGCCATACTGGAATACGCTGATCCGCGTGATGTGGACAAAGTTGCCCGCGATTTTCCCGAACTCACGATCATCATGAGTCATGGCGGGTATCCCTTTGTCAATGAAGCCATCTACACCTGCCTGCGCAACGCCAATGTGTATATGGATATTTCCGAATACGAGCGGGCCCCCATGATTGATGTCTATGTGCGTGCCATGAATGATCTCATTGCTGATAAGGTCATTTTTGCCAGTGCGCACCCCTTTGTGGAATTGCGTGATGCCCTTGAAGCCTACAAGGCTTTTCCGCTCAAGGAAGACGTACGCCGAAAAGTCATGTACGAAAATGCAAAGCGCGTTCTTAATTGGGCATAGCTTATGAGATATTCCTCTGGCGTTTGGCCATGAGAAATTGTTAATGCAATACATTAACAAAAGGCACTCGAACATACCGATGTGCCTTTTTTTTCAAGACAATTTTTACCACTGGAGCGGCATATGTCCTTGACAGTTGGATGCATTGGATGCGGTAACATGGGAAGTGCCATTTTGGCGGGGCTTGCCCGCAAAGGGGGGTATGCTCTTTGTGGCTGTAACCGCAGCCAGGAAAAGATGTATCCGCTGGAAAAACTGGGAATCCAGCGTATGGAAAGCCCTATTGACGTGGCAAAGGCTGCGGATGTGCTGGTACTGGCTGTAAAACCCTATCAGATAGAGGCCATACTTCAGGAAGTGCATGAAGGTCTTAACAAGAATACGGTTCTGGTTTCAGTAGCTGCAGGCATTGGGCGTGAGCGCATTGCAAGGGTTATAGGCAACGCATGCCCGGTTGTACGCTGCATGCCCAATACGCCCGCCCTGGCTGGTAAGGGAGTCTTCGCCCTCTGTTTTGAAGACCCGGCCTTATCTGGCACACAGATAGACACTGTCCGTACCCTTTTTTCTGCATTGGGTCTATGCATAGATATGGCGGAAAGCAGATTCACTGCGTTCTCCGCCCTGATTGGTGCAGGACCGGCGTATGTTTTTGCCATGATGCAAGGCATGGTTCAGGCCGGTGTGACGCTGGGCTTCCAGCATAAAGAAGCCCGGGAGATGATAACTGCCTTGTTTGACGGTTGCGCTGCCATGGCAGGCAGCAGCACAATGCCGCTCATGCAGCTGCGCGATGCGGTCTGTTCCCCGGGAGGATTAACCATAGCCGGCGTCAATGTGCTTGACAGGGCAGGTCTGGCTGGTTTGCTTGTTGAAGCCGTGCTTGCAGCGAATACACGCGGCAAAGAAATGGAAGCGTAGATATTGCCCAATTTTCCAAGACAGGCAATGCCCGGACTGCATAGCGGGCGTTGCCTGTCTTGGAAAGGGTCTAACTCTCTTTTACTGATCCAACCGTATGTCCAGCGACATGCGATCCTGCGACAGAATGAATTTCGAACGGGCCTTCTGGCTCAGGTCAATGACAATACGGGTTTTCTTGCCTTCCTTGCCCAGACGCACATTGGTAACCACAGCATTCTTGGGTACCCCTGGAGCCTTGATCTTCCATTCGCCTTCCAGATCAACAACCATGCGGTTGGGATTAACCAATTCCATGCTTTTATAGCTAATGGGCGCGCTGGCCACAAGCCGTACCGTGGCACCCTTGTCACGCGCAAAGACAACAAATTTTGTAACAACACTCTGCTGTTCAGAATTCTTCTTTGTATCCTGTTGCACAACATTTGATGGAGCGGGCTGGCTTACAGAGGGCGCAGGTTGCGCAGCCGGCTTTTCAGGCTTGCTTGTCGCAACAGGAACAGCCCTTGTTTCAGGTTTAGGTACAGGCACACTGCTGCTTTCTGTTTTCGCCGGTGCTGGCGGTTCAGAGGGCTGCGGAACAGGTGCAACGCCCATGGGAACAGCAGGTTCGTCATGCTTGGCCGGGGTCTCGGGCGGAATATCCCTCACAGGTGTCTGGATGGTGGGTACAGGGGACGGCGAAACGGCGGGCGCGGTATTTTTGTCTTCACTGGCTGTTGTCAACGGAGGCAGGGGTGTCTCAACAGAGGCAGCCGGTTCTGTAATGGTTGTGAGCGCCGGGGCCTGATCAGGCTTGCGTAGCCGCTCATTAAGCATGATTAGCACCATGCCTAACACACAGACCGCCAAAAGAAGGCTGAGAAATATTTTATTCATTCCACAAGGCTCCTGCTCTTGCAATCAACCCATGCTGTCATTTACTACGAACCGGTTTTGGGACAAGCCCTTTCTGCTGTTGGGCAAGGATATGCGAGAGCAGCTTTGTATAGAGCGGTTCTTCGTGATCCATGTCCATAGCAGCTTGTATCTGTGCTGCAGCTTCATCGTACTGTCCAAGGGCACAGAGGATGCGAGCCAGGTTAAAACGGGCGTGATCATCTTCCGGGGCAAGCTCTACTGCCTTGCGGTTGAAAAGCAAGGCCAGGCCCGGTTGGAAATTCTGCCGCAATCGCACGCCGAAATCGCGAAACATATGCTTATGTGCTGGCACAATACCTTCTGTAGTTCCGGCTATCTGTTCCAGCGCCAGCATGGCAGCTTTGCGTTCTCTGGGGCGTTTGAGCCGGAGTAATGTCTGCCGAAATGTTTCACGCATGTGGGATTCCAGCACCTTTGCCTTGCGTACAGCCTCAAGATCATACGCCCTGTGTGCTGCTGGAGGCTTTGCCCCCGGCAAGGATTGGCCTGTTATACCCTTGTTTGCAGATACAAACGGTTCAGATGTGCTCTTCGCTCCCGATTCTGCCGGGGTATCCTGCGCTGGCATTTCGCCAGACTGACGTGCAGACAGTGCTTCCAGAAAACTGAGATCAGGTACAACAACCGGCACTGCAAGTACCGACGGTTCATACCTGAACTGCTGCGCAAATGTACGCCTGCCAACGAACTCCGCTTGAGATACAGGCTTAAGGGAAGCATCAAGTTCCTGCACCGCATACGCATTACCTGGAAGCTCCCATACGAAATAATGCCTTTTATGCTGCTTCTCGCCTGCTGTATCGGCAATAATGGAATAGACGCCAGAAAATTTGGATCGACGCATGCACGAAATGTACATCATTCACGCGCAATGTCTATAGATAGTTTCAAGACAAAGTACAAATATGTCTAACATATTGAAATAAAAAAAATTATTAAAAAATACTTCCCTGAAATGACAATCCACATTATTCTGTCAGCGGGAGAATACATATGAACAAGAACTACCACACTAACCGCAAGGCGACTTCCGACCGCCGCGCACCCAAATTTTTTATGAGACGCCGCTGGCGCGAAAACCTGCGGCCATACAGCGTATCAACTGCAGACACGCCGCAGGTAACAGCCATACCGGCAGCCTCCATACCTGACGTTGTTGCAGACAAGAACATGCCAGCGCCTGCACCCGGGTCGGCCAATGTTTTCAGAGAGGGAAACAGTGCTTTGCGCAGAAAAGAAGAAGCTGCGGTTTGGGCCGCTGCAGAACAAAAGCTGCTGCGCAGGGAGTTTGCGCGCCTCAAAAGGCAGGAGGCGCGCAGAACAGGCAGCAAGAATGGGGAACAGAAGCCGGAGGATGATGCCCATAAATCTACGATGTCGTGTATACGCGAGCTGGTGCAGTGCCTACTGCTTTTACATGTGCAGAAATATGCTGACATCCACAGGGGAAGACCTCCCAAAATGGTGGGCTATATAAACACCTCAATGTCCAAGCCCAAACATAGCCGTCAGCTACGTGATTTCCTGTACCTAGGCATAGACATAGCTAACATTTATGTGGACCACGGTGCCACTGGCAAAGATTTCGACCGTGTAGAGTACCGGCGTATGTGCCAGGGATTACGTATGGGTGATATTCTTGTCATCCACAACCTCAACCGTTTAGGCACCAACTGCCTTGAGGTATTGCACCAATGGCAGAAAATGAAAGCGCGGGACATCAGCATTGTGTCGCTAGACATGCCCCATTTGCTGCATAATGATCGCAAATATACGTCGAGTGAAGTCATGTATGGCCGCTTTAAGCTCATGGTACGCAGCTATGAAGCCGAGAAGGAGCGTCTGAACATACATAAGCGCAAACAGGAGATACATGACATTATCAGAAAGGCCACCAAGAGGAAGGGACGCCCCACAAAGCCGTTGCCCAAGGGCTTTCAGGCAGCTCTGGCACGCTATCAGAAGGGGGAATACAGCGGCGTCATGGCGGCGTATTTCTGTAACATGCCATGGTCGACCTTCTACCATAAGGCACAGGTCATAATGCAGAATGCTGCAAAGTTAGATCCAGATGACCTGACCTAGGTCGGGCTGCCCGTGGCACCATAACAATTATTCCCTATTGCCAAACCTGTGTCGTTATGCTTTCTGGCATAAGACCACTCTCTTGCGCTATACAACAGTGAGGTTGCGCTACTGCTCACTGTTACCACCTATAGCACAAGGAGAAAAATCATGCGTAAATCCACCAATTCCCAGAAACTCCGTGAAATCCGCCTCACCAGCAGACGCAACAGGCAGGAGAAAAGGCGCTGCGCAAAACGTGCCCATGAGAAGCAGCTGCAGCAGCGGGAAATGGCCCGGCTGCAGCCGGTACAGACAAAAGCCATGGCCCGCTGCCTTCGCTACACCACCACGCACTGCGAGCTCACGCCGCAGGCACTGCCCCGCGCTTTCGGCTATCTGCCTTCCTGGTATTGCACTGACCAGCCACAGCGTGTGGACCTGATACAGCCCTGCGATACCTGGCTGCAGGATGCCGCCAGGGCCGTGGTCATGGACACAAACAGCGGGCAGGAAGCGGAACAAAGCAAAGCCCATACTACCCGTAAGCAGCAGCGCAGGCAGGCCCAGAAGGCGCAACGGGACAAGGCCAGGGAGGCGGACCTGCGGGCCAGGGTCAGGAGGGAGGCCGAGCGCATCCACAAG
>CAJOMG010000065.1 GCA_905235595.1 uncultured Desulfovibrio sp.
CTTTATCATCGTTTTCTATCTCCGGATTGGAGAATATGACTTCGCCGTGCTCAATAACATCATATCGCAGATAGCTGCTGATCACCCAGCCGTATTCCTGCAAATCATTCCACGGATCAATCTGATCAGTTTCTTCCTTTGAGCACAAATAGGTATACCTATTTTCGGTACACCAGTAATAGTTTTTCTCGCTAGATTCAAACAAGCCTGTCTTATCATTCGGATAATCCCAATATTCCATGTCACATCTCTCCGACAACCTCCGATTTATATTCTTGTCAGAAGCCGCGACTCCAGGAATTCAGGGTAGAGTCACTGTCACCAGTTCTTCAAGCAGCGGAGGGGCCCTCACCCGACAGCTTCTTTTTTTTATCCGTTATCGTTACTCTCCTATAATTGTTACTACTAACTCTCTGGAACTGCCGGAATTTCGGAACTCGCAGATGTAGATGCCCTGCCAAGTGCCGAGATTTAAGCGACCACCAGTGATGGGGATGGTGATGCTGACTCCGCTCAGCGTCGATTTGGCGTGCGCGGGCATGTCATCGGCTCCCTCCAGCGTATGCTCGTATTCAGGTCGATTTTCAGGAACCAGATGATCGAAGATGGTTTCCATATCCACCCGCACGTCAGGGTCGCAGTTCTCGTTGATGCTTAATCCGCAGCTAGTGTGCTTAGTGAAGATGTTCACGATGCCTGTCTTCGGCAACTCTGGCAACTGACTCACTATCTCGTTTGTCACAAGATGGAAACCGCGACGTTTCGGTTTCAGGGTTATTTCAATTTGCTGTACCATAACTACCTAAAGGAATATATTATGATGGGATGGACCGGCGCCTCCGTTTTGGTAGGTATTTTAGTTTTCCTACCGTGGCACATTGATGCCGGTTGCGCAATGAGCGCTGTGGGGGGCTGGTCCATCCCATCATTTTTCAAAGCCGGGCGGGATTGGGAAAAACCACATTTTTTGCATTTTCAGGCAGTTCAGCATCGCTGCTGTCTGCTTTTATAAAGCATCCAAAGCAGAACGCCTTATAAAAATTCTGCTTCGCAGTACCCCGGTAACGACATATATGTGCGGCATACAAAACGCCCTATTCCAAGGCCATTATGACGCATCCGTCATATAATGCAAAAAACAGTGAACAAGATAGAATATGCTACAATACTAGATGTCGCCCTCTCCCAGATACGCCTTGATAACGCGGGGATTACTACGAATCTCTGTAGGCGTACCTGTGGCGATGCAGGAACCATATTCCATGACATAGATGCGGTCAGAGATCGACATCACCATGCCCATGTCGTGCTCGATAAGAAGGATGGAAAGCTGTCTTTCGTCGCGTATGGAAAAAACAAGTTCCTTCAGTTCATTGGTCTCTTGCGGATTCATACCAGCCGCTGGCTCATCCAGCAACAGCATATGCGGTTCCGTGGCCAAGGCTCGTGCGATTTCAAGACGCCGCTGCGCACCATAGGGAAGATTGTCAGCAGTCTCATTCCAAAATTCCTGTAATTTTACCAGTTCCAACAGTGCGTAGCTCTGATCAATACTCTCCTGCTCTTCAGCACGGGTTTTTGAATCTCGTAGAATTGCCCCTATAATACCCGCACATGTGCGACAGTAGCGGCCAATCATCACGTTTTCAAGCACCGTCATCTCATTGAACAAGCGTATATTCTGGAATGTACGCGCCATGCCCAGGGTGGTTATGCGGTGCGGTTTACGCCCATTAAGCAAATGTTTTGTACCCGTGTTGTCGTAAAGGTATACTTGTCCCTCCGTGGGTGTATAGATGCCCGTCACACAGTTAAAAAACGTGGTCTTGCCCGCACCGTTAGGCCCGATAAGCGCAACAATCTCCCCCTTGCCAACGGTCAATGAAAGATCATTGAGGGCGCGCAAACCGCCAAAATTTTGTGATAGGTTTGTCACTTCCAGCACAGGTTTCATACGCGGTCTCCCCTGCTCTCCAAGGAAGTGATAGTGTAACGGCGGCGTTCACCGTTGATGAGCCCTTGTGGGCGAAAGAGCATCATGATGACCATGATGGCCCCAAAGAGTAGCATGCGATAGTCAGAAAAAGCCCGCAAATATTCAGGGGCAAGTATAAGAATAAAAGCCGCAATGACCACGCCAACTATCGAACCCATACCTCCAAGTACCACCATGGAAAGGATCATGGCCGATTCCATAAAGGTAAAACTGGAAGGATTGATGTAGGTCGTCTTGGCCGCAAAAATTACGCCAGCAAAACCGGCCCAGCAGGAACCAAGTGCAAAGGCAGAGAGCTTGACGCGTGTAATGTCTACCCCCATAGCTTCACAGGCAATTTCATCCTCCCGTAAAGCCTGCAATGCCAACCCAACTCGCGAGTTCTTCAGCCTGCTAATGACCATAATAGTTATGACCACCGCCGCCAGCACAAGATAATAGATATACGTTGTAGACGCAGCTATATCCATGCTTATGCCGAAAAAACCAGGACGTGGAATATCGCTGATTCCACGTGGCCCACCCGTAACGCTGGTCCAGTTCTGTAATGTTAGGCGTACAATTTCGCCAAAGCCAAGCGTGACGATAGCCAGATAGTCTCCTCTCAGGCGCAATACCGGAAACCCCAGGCCAAGGCCGAACAGTACGGCCAGAAGGCCTCCTACAGGCAGACAGACCCAGAAGCCCCAGCCCAAAAACTGGTTAAGCAAACCGTAGGCATAGGCACCAATTGCATAGAAAGCCACGTAGCCTAGCACAAGCTGCCCGGCCAAGCCAACCACAATATTCAGCCCCAACGCCAGCATGACGTAGAGCAAGGCTGAAATCATGATATTGGTCTGGTAAAAAGAACTCACCAGCGGCATGAGCAACCCTGCCCCCCCCAGAACGACCAATGCTCCACTTCGAATTACTGGCCTGTTCTGTAACATTTCAAGAGCGGCAGCCAGGCTCAGTCCAGCGGGCAATCTAAGTACAGGTTGTCCTGCAGCCTTGCGAGAGAAGCACCAATCCCATAACAATGCCAATAAAAAAATACCGGCACCCAGAGCAAAAAGACGGTCAAAACGCCATGTAACACTGTGCTCCACAGTATTCAGCTTGATGCCAAGCACAGGCAGTGTCAACAGCATGAACCACAGGGCTGTTAAAACGGCTTTGAACATTCGCTGCATGGTTATACCTTCTCCACTGCGGCCTTGCCCAAAATGCCGTCAGGCCTGAAGATGAGGATGAGAATAAGAATACCAAAGGCCAGCATATCTTCGTAGTTGCCTGAAAAATAGCCCGTGGTGAAACTTTCTGCCAGGCCAAGCACCAGCCCCCCCACCATGGCTCCCGGGATGGAGCCTATGCCGCCAAGCACTGCGGCAGTAAAGGCTTTGAGACCAGCCAGAAAACCGATACCAAAGTTCACTTGCCCCATATGCGAAGCAATAAGCACCCCGCTTAGAGCGGCCAGGGCCGAACCGATAATAAATGTCAGCGATATGATACGGTCAGCATTGATACCCAGCAGCAGCGCCATCTTACGATTCTGGGCAGTAGCCCGCATGGCCTTACCCATGCGGGTGAAACGGATAAAAAACGAAAGAGTAACCATGGCAACTGTACTGACAAGCAGAATCAAAAAGTCGCTGGGGCCCATGACGTAATCAATATGCTCAAGAAAATCCATTTCTGGCAACAGGTTGGGAAAGGGTACAAAATCAGATGTTTGAGCAAGCAGGACGTAATTCTGTAAAAAAATAGACATGCCAATGGCAGAAATAAGCGGCGACAAACGTGGTGCACCACGTAAGGGTTTGTATGCCACCTTCTCCAGTGTGTAGCCGTAGGCCGAACACCACACAACGGCAGCCAAGGCAGCAACAACAAGAATGCCCCCGGCTGGAAATCCATACATACCAAGTACCCCGGCAATCAACAGGGCAGTAAAGGCCCCGAGCATATATACTTCGCCATGGGCGAAGTTAATAAGCCCAATAATGCCGTATACCAGTGTGTAGCCCAGTGCAATTAGGGCGTAAATACTTCCCCGCGTTAACCCGCCAAAAAAAAGTTCAATAAAAAATTGGATGTCCATATGATATCGCACCTAGGCCGCTCAACCTACTGCAACCTGACTGCCCGTCGCGCGATATGCGGCGGGCAGTCAAAAAAACAGACGCTATTCCTACGCACCTGAACACTATGTCTATTCAAGCGTAATACTGTAATCCAGCTCTACAAACTTCCCGTCCTTGATCTGGTATATGGACAGAGCCATACCGGCAGCATCACCTGTTTTACTGAAGGTCAGCGTGCCCAAGGGGGTATCTACAGGACATGTATGCAAGGCCTCCACAATCTTGTCGGTATCAATTGAGCCAGCCTTCTCAATGGCATTTACCAGAGCGACCATGGCGGCATAGGCATTATAATAGAAAGAGCCAGGGCCACTGCCAAACATCTTCACATGCCCCTCACGAGCTTGCTTGTAGGCCTGCAGGTCGCTGGTATCCTTGGGGTACGAAGTATATACCCCCTCGCTGTCCTTTCCCGCCATCTTGATAAAAGCGTCGTCCTTGAGTCCGTCCGGGCCGAGCATTGGGGTTGTCACTCTATCGCGGCGCATCTGCTGCAAGAGTTTTGACGCTGTAGGCTGATATCCACCGAAAACCAAAAGATCTGGTTTTGCACGACGCAACTTGCGCACTACAGCGGAAAAATCAACAGCATCAGGAGTTACCGCCTCATAGAGGACGGTTTCCACATTGGACTTTTCCAGCACTGAACGATTGCCATCCACAAAACCCTTACCGTATTCGCTATTATCATGCAGATAAGCGACTTTTTTTGCCTTCAGGCCTTTGAGAATAAAATCGCTCGTCAGGCGTGCCTGAGCCTTGTCATTGGCGATGGTGCGGAAGAAATAGGGGTTATTCGCTCCCTCGGTGAGGGCCGGTGTTGTGGCAGAAGGAGACATACTCACCATTTTTGCCTCGGTATACAAAGGCAGGGTTGCCTTCGTGGGACCGGAGCAAATATGCCCCATGACCACTGCAACTTTGTCTGAAATAAGTTTGGTAGCGGCATTGGTGGCCAACTCGGGCTTGCATTGATCATCCTGGGAAATAAGTTCAAGCTGCCGGCCCAGAACCCCGCCTTTGGCATTCACATCTGCAATAACGACCTTGGCGGCATTAAGGCTGGGAACGCCATACGACGCCAGATCGCCGGAATGCGCACCAGCGACGCCGATCTTTATGGTTTCCTCGGCTGAAGCAGGTTCGGTAATTGCCAAGCATAACACAAACACAGCACACCAAGTCAAACATTTATGCATTTTTCCTCTCCAAATGGACGTGGCACGAAAGCCCAGCGCCACTGTTTCAGTGATGAAAATTTTTTATTGCCTTATTGCCAACAGGCTGTCAATGCACACGTCTTGTGGCAAACAACGCTCCGCATTCTCATTTAGCATTATGGCTGTGGTCACTGCTACCGGTCTCTCGGGCGCGAAATCCATCATCATAGCCTTTTTTGTAGCCGGAACGAAAAATCGACTGACAAAGAATGACCACCAGCAAGGCAACTATGGCCCCAATAAGCACGAGATGCATGCGCTGCTCCTTACTAATTAAGTAGTTTTTGTTTACTGTAGGACACGTTTGCCATCTTCCCGTATTGTTTCTCTAAACAATGCCCGCTACCCTTGCATTTGCAACCTTACAACAGAATAAAAAATTTTATGTCAGATGCAGGAAACTTTTTCAACGCATTGTTGTGTATACAACACTATTGATTGACACAGAAAACCGAAGCATGCAATGCTTTAAGATTCTCACTTATGATGCCTTGCCTTGAAAGAAAATTTTGACTAGAAACAAATGACCTGATTCTTCTCTTCTACCAGGGAGTTCTCCATGCGGGGCATCGTCATATTTTTATTTTGCCTGCTTTCTACTACCATCACTTTTGCTGCTGGCCAGGAAGCCGGCACTGTTGTCAGTGTAGTGCCCGGAGCCTTCGTGGAACGAAACGGTGCGCGCATGCCACTGGAGGCCAAGGCTCTCGTACATTCTGGAGATGTGCTATCAACTGATGACACCGGTCGGGTACGCGTATGGATGCGTGATGACACTACGCTCTCTCTCGGGCCGAATACAGAATTTGACATTGAAGAATTTGCGAACGAAGGTAGTAAACCTGTATTTAAGGGTAAAATGACTGGTCTTGCCCGAATGCTCACGGGTGAAATCGTCAATGCAAATCCTGAAGGCTTCAAGGTTTCCACACCACAGTGTTCGGTAGGTATACGCGGCACTATCATCACGGTTGAAGCAAACAAGAATGCAACCTCTGTCTATGTAGAGAATACGTTGCGCCAGGTACTGGTAAATGGCATGACCGTACCATCGGGTAGCAAGGGACTTGTGCAATCGCCTGGTGCCCTGCCCCAGATCATGCCCATCACACCTGCTGACAGGCAACGCATTGGCGCACAGGTTGCTGCCAGGAATGGGGCATCATCAGCCAGCGCGAATTCTTCCGGCACTGTCGGTGTGCCTGTCGCCTTATCAGGTGCCGGTATGGTGGCAGACAATCTTGCAGCCGGATCTTCCGCCTGGCGTGAATCCACCCCCTCGGTGGTTCCCCCGGTTCTGCCGGGAAGCGGCATCGTGGCAGGCACACTTTCAAGTGACGGCTACGGGAGTTCCGGACTGGGTGCCTTTAGCTTCTCTGTAGATTTTGCCTCTGGTACTGTTTCAGATGCTAAGCTGAGCGTTGGCAACCCTTACAGTGATATTTTTCGTCTATCCGACGGCAGTGGCAAAACATTAGGTTCTTCCTTTTCTGTAGACACATTTAACGCTGCGCAATACAGCTATTTTGAACGTGACGCATCTGGGGCCTTTGTACGCGACCCGGCGGGCAACCAGATCCAGCACGATATCACGAATGGTGTAAGCGGCTCTATGCAGGGCACCTTGGGTGATACCACAAAAGAAACCTTTCCCGTTACCGGGAGTTATAATGTGGCTGTTGACCCTGCAGGAACCACAGGCATTCCACGCACATCAGACAGCGGCACTCTGAACGGAACAGGCATGCGGATACAATAACCGCTTACTGTTCTGTATAGCCGAAACATGCGCACAATGGCTGCGCTGAGGTACGTTGTAACCGTTGTCACAGTCACACGCCTGCGCACTCAGGGAGTAAGTGTCGAACATTGCGTTAATCACATGGCAACGACCAACCTCTTTGCCACTATCATCAATGCCAATTTTGACGACGGCATGCTGGCGAAGTGCATCTGCAACACCTGTTCAGCCAACAAGGCCCTCACAGCACAGCTCAATTCTGCTGCAAATCTTTCGGATGCCGCCCTATGCAGACAAGCCACGGGCAAGGCATCCTTTTTTAGGATGTTCTCTCCTGAGCATTGGTCAAAAACAAAAAATGGCCTCCCAGTTACCTGAAAGGCCATAAATCCGATGCGTAGCTCCCCACGGAACACAACGCAACGTTAATGGCAGCCTGCACATCCCCCGCCGCACGAGCTGCATCCGCCGCCAAGGTCGGGAAGTGGCCGTTCCGTAGTCACCTTGAAGCCTGCATAGGTGCAGTCGACAGTGAAATCCCCCACTTCCTCATGAAAAGCCTTGGCAGAACAAAACGCGATACCTGAAACTTCTTCGGTATCATCAAGTTCATTGGCCTTGTCTAATGCCATACCAACCACGGCACCGCTGCATCCGCCAGGCATGAGATACAGACGGACAGATTTTTCCATATCCGGATTGGCCTCAAAATAGGCGGCCAGTTCTTTTTCCGCATCAGGCGTTAGGGTAATCATACTATTTATTCTCCTTCTCGCTTTTTCTCTTGCCATGCTCTACGCATGCGTATTTTTTGTTTCTGCATACTCTCACATATTGTGCATAATATCCAGTGCAGAACTCTGTTGACATCTGCCACTGCGTCGATAAATAAAAAAAAGGACTATTCCTAAAAGTATTTGCTTCCATTTTCCCCGTTTTTTGCGTAGTATGTTCACAATGGTTGTGGGGAGGGGAAACTCTACAGCCAGGGCGGTATCATGGGTACTATTCTACAATTCAGACGTTCTCGAGCGGAAGAATCTGCGTGGCTATTACTGCGTATGTATGATGAGGTGCTTGACGCCATAGATGGCGCAGGCTCCTGCATATATGCGCATGATTATCCGGGGAAGGCTAGCCATATCTCCAAGGCTATCAGCATTTTTCATGAACTCACATGCTCGCTGGATGACCGGCAGGACAATCTGGCGCGCAACCTCGACAGCCTTTATCTCACCTGCACTGCCAAGCTGGTGCGTGCAAGCGCATATATGAATACGGAACCGCTGGAGAGTGCCCGCATCATTATTGTGCGCCTTCGCAGTGCTGTTGCCGATGCCATACCATCCATGCCCAAAAATGGAAAGAAGGCACGGATACTGCCATTCTCACCCATGGCAAGACATGTCTAGAACCGGCCCCCGCGTCAAGGCTTTCAAGCTTCAAAATCGGATGCAATCCATGTCTCCGGCATCTTGATGAGATTATTTCCTGTGCCCATG
>CAJOMG010000066.1 GCA_905235595.1 uncultured Desulfovibrio sp.
TCATGCAGGGGCCTGTATTTCCTGCACTATGCCGGGTTGACAGCGTCAGGGCAAGGGGGAGCTTTTTCGAGGATTGTATTCCATGACCCGCTACTGTGCATCCACGTTCACACGAAAACGCTCCACAGCCCATCCCAGGGGGGCATGGTCAAGTGGGGCAATGTGCGCCTCCACAGTGCCATTGCGCATGTAGCCAAATTCGGCAGTTTCCTCGCATAAAAGGGAACCATGCAGCAGCACCTGGTTTTTTTCTACAGTATCCATGCCGTCAAACCGCGCATGACACCAGCGCGGTGCTACACGCATGGTACCATAGATATAGTCATCCTGAATGCTTGCCAGTTTTGCCTTGCGCCCCAGGAAATAGCGGGCAATATGCGCCGCAGCATCCTTGTGCAGGGCTACATCCTCGTTGGCCGCAGCCTTGGCGAATAATTCGGGATGTGTGCTGCGCTGTGCTACAATGGCGGCTGCCGGCGAACTGTCATGGGGAAAAACCTGAAGGGCAACAGTATCCAGCACTGCCTCATCAGGAGCATCATAGGCTTTTATGCCCGTCGCTTCATAGAGCAGCACCAATCTTTCAAGTATTACTTGAGCTTTTTTGGCGTCAGGCACGGCTGCGCCGGCAGGCAGCGTTTGCATGCACAGGGCACAAGTGCATAGAAAAACGGCAATGCTTCGCATGGCATACTCCCGTAATCCGGTTTTTGACCGGGGAAAGGCAAGGCGTGCAGCAATACTACACTCGCGCAGGATTGATTGCCACAGGGGTGGCTTGTGGGTATCACTGACCTGATGTACACTCTCTTTTTACTACAGGCCGGGCAAATGGGGCAAGCC
Organism: uncultured Desulfovibrio sp.; assembly: GCA_905235595.1. Lineage (GTDB taxonomy): Bacteria > Desulfobacterota > Desulfovibrionia > Desulfovibrionales > Desulfovibrionaceae > Desulfovibrio. The sequence goes on from CAJOMG010000066.1 coordinate 844, forward strand.
CACAAGATGATATTGCAAGGAGAAAGCCATGACCATGGAATCGTTTCGCGCTGTCGGCGACATTCTCATTTTTCTGAACAAAAATGCCGGTGGCGACATGGTGAGCATTGTGGAGACAGACCCCTATGGCGTAGAAAACGCCGACGCCAGCCTATGCATTGTCACTTTGCCATTGCGCACCCTGCTGTGCCTTGACAAATTGCGCGAGGCCATTCGCAGTGCACGTGCCAATATGACGCCGGGCGAAATTCAGGTGTCAGTGCTGACATTCAGCGGTGATGAATTGACTGCGAAATGCGAGCTGTACAGCGGCGACATCATGGTGGATGGTGAAAGCCGCACCTATCTGCTACATAACAAGGTTCGGGAACAGTTCCAGAATGCACATAGCGTCCTTGCGTTCAGCCATATCAAACTTTCTGACTGGGACAAGGTGCGTTGCAATGGCTGTATTGCAGAAGTGGACGAATTTAGCGTACGCCTGAAATTCTGGGAAGCCAACACTGGCAGAGAGCTGTATTTTGACATGGAAAAAGCCGATATGGAAATGATAGCGCAACTTCAGGGCGACGATACAATCTTTGTATGATCATCAAACATGCCAGCTACATGGCTGTTGCAACAACCTTAGGCGTGCAGTATACTTTTCTTTTCAGGCAGGGCAGGTTCTGCCAGCCGTTATGCCACAGAGTATCTGACTGAGGATGCCACCAAATGAGCAATACGTATTTTTCTGATCGGGTTGAAAAGGCCACGCGCTCTTCCCTTGAGGAAAACGCAAAACGCAAACATATGCGCACGGTCATTGCCTGGTTTGGCGCCATGGTCATAGGCGGCCTGCTGGGCTATCTGCAACTGCCTGAAGTGAACCGATTGTTTACATTCATTGCCTCGGTATTCACACGGCTGTTTCAATTTGTGGCCGTGCCTGTCATTGCCCTGGCTGTTATCACTACACTTTCATCTCTGGGAGCCAGGCGGGAAACTGGACGCATTTTTGCCCATGCCGTAGTATATACCCTGGCAACAACCATCTGTGCAGCAGCCGTGGCGCTCTTTCTCTATGTGCTCATTGCGCCGGAAAACGTCGTCACGTTTAGTGGAAGTGGCGTTCCTGGCAATATCAAGCAACTCTCCTACTATGACCACTTTCTTTCGGTAATTCCCAACAATATCCTGCAGCCTTTTGTTTCTGGCAATGTGCTCTCTGTGCTTCTCATTGCTGCCGCAGTAGGTCTGGCTTTGGCCTTCATGCCCAGAACCGAGAACCGTGAAATGCTCGTCAAGGCCATCAATGGCCTTCAGGAATTGCTATTCACGCTCATACGCGCATTGCTCGCCATTCTCCCGCTGGGTATCCTTGCCTTTACAGGCCAGCTTGTCTCACAGATAGAAACTGGTGTCATAGTTGGTGCGCTGGGCCAGTATACAACTGTTGTCATTGCCGGGAACCTGCTGCAGTTCTTTGTGGTCATCCCTCTCTTTTTGCTGGCACGCGGGCTGCATCCGGTGCGGGTTTTCCGCGGAATGTTCCCTGCTCTGGCGGTGGCGCTTTTTTCCAAAAGTTCCGCTGGCACTCTGCCCGTAACGCTGGCATCGGCAGAAGACAATCTGCACCTTGACCCTCGCGTTACACGTTTTGTGTTACCCATATGCACAACCATCAATATGAACGGTTGCGCAGCCTTTATTCTGGTAACGTCTCTTTTCCTCATGCAGAATGCAGGCATTGTTATTACAGCGGGTACCATGTGCATTTGGCTTTTTGTTGCCGTGCTGGCAGCTGTTGGCAATGCCGGTGTGCCCATGGGCTGCTATTTTCTTACGCTGTCGCTCATGTCTTCCATGAATGTGCCGGTAGATCTGATGGGTATAATTTTACCCATCTACGCAATTATTGACATGATAGAGACCTGCGTGAATGTGTGGTCAGACTCATCAGTGGCAGCTATGACGCATCATGATTTGCAAGGCAAGCTGCCAGATGCTGTGGCTGAACTGGAGAACGTTGGGGCATAGCACACTGTTCTTTGCTTTCCATACGTTACACTTGACAGAGTCAGCCATCATGGATAAATATATCTTTTAGTTGGGTCGTTAACTCAGTAGGTAGAGTATCTGCCTTTTAAGCAGAGAGTCGCAGGTTCGATCCCCGCACGACCCACCAATTATTTCAAGCCCTTACGAAGTAATTTCGTTGGGGCTTATTTGTTGGGCACATGTTTTTGGGCACATGTGCAAGTCCGGCAGGGCTTCAACCGCTGCACGCTTCTGGCCATCCATAACGTACTGATAGTGCATTAGAATCATGGAAGGGGAGCTGTGTCCCATCAGACGAGCAACCGTACCTATATCCACGCCGGCTGCAATAGCCTCTGTAGCAAAGGCATGGCGTAGGTCGTATGGGCGGATGCGTCTTGTAATACCAGCACGCCGCAGTGTTTCATCCCATGCTGTCTGGATTTTATTAACAGGTTTACCACGGTAGTGGATAATGTATTCCATACCCATCCGTGCGTCTTCTTGCTGCCAGCCTAAAAATACGGGTAGCAAACTTTCCCGTATGGGTACTTCTCGCCATATGGCATGGGGATTCTTTTTAGCCCCATGTACATGCAAAATACGCTGATGCAGATCAACATCATTCCAAGTCAGCCTAAAGAGTTCACATGGACCGACGCGCACACCGCATTGTGCTCCTAGTATAACTACCCGTACAATATGTGACGGTGCACTTTGAAGTATTGCGGCCAGTTCTTCCGGTGTGGGAGGGACAAAACGTTCATAGTGAGCAGGTGGCAGAATGGGACAGTCTACTGGTTCGCGATAGCCTTGGGCTGCTGCCCAACGCAATACTGTACGCAGGACAGACATACGCGCACGCACAGTAACTGGTTTCACATTTGCCTTACCCATTTCATCCATGATGTTCTGCAATTGCATCCGACCTATTTTGTCTATGGGCGTTGCGCCCAGGCTCTTTAATGGTTGCCGCATGGCGTCCATTTGCCAAGACATGCCTTTTTTTGTGAACTGCTTTTGTTTTAGGTACAGGATATAGCACGCTTCCAGCGTAAGCTGCCGACTGTCTGGCGCGTTTTCCTCTTCATCTTCCTCCGTCCTGAATGATTCTCTCTCAAAGCGTAGGCGGTGTTTTATGAGGGAATCGTGCTTTTCTGCTTCCTCCTTTGCTCTGAAGTTTGCGCATTCGCGCTTTCCAGTATACGGGTTATTCCAGTAACATTGCCAGGGGCTTGCGCGTCCCTTGCGGTATCTGACGGCCATATTTACTCCCCAGTCGCCAAATGTGCCCGTATTGACGTTACTGGACACACTGGCCTGTGGTCAATCGGTAAACATCGTTTACGCTCATATCGGATAATCTGACGGTCATAGTCTTCTGCTTGCGCACAGGACGTGGCTTTGGTTGGGCTGCCTCGTGCATTGCTTGCATAGCGGCTTTAACAGCTGATTCAAGCCAGCGTGGTCCTCGTCCTGCACCCCTGCCAAAATCAACAGGATAAACACCGTGTTCAGCCAAAACAGAAGCGGCCACACCTGGGGTTGTATCCAGCATGGCTGCAATGTCTTTACGTCGGAGAAAATGTTCAGTCATTTTTTTACCCATCTCCATTTTGTACGGGGCAGCTTGCACATATTGTGAAGACTGCCCTGTACGTTTTCAGAGTGCCATTGAGGATATGTGAATTTTTTGTAACGTATTTCGTATATAAAGTAAATACCAATTTGGAATTTAGATCATGTAAACTCAGAAGAGATTATTCGACAAGCCCGGTAAACAGGCATAATTTACCCAGAAAGTGGAAGATTGTTATCGCATAAAATACTCATGAGAAAACGTGAAGAGATAAACAGCCTAGAATTTAGAAAGTTTATTTGTAATTGACTTAATATATTAAATCTGTTATAAGATTTTCGTCACATAATTCTTTTTGTGGTTTACCCCCTTCCTGTTAAGGGGGGACACGATTGATGAACGACGCGTCGAAGAAATCCATTTTCGTAATCCATCTATTAAAAAAGTAAGGTTCTATACGTATGCAGTTCAAGGAAGCTGTCAGAGAGATAAAGAATCGTCTGAGCATTGTGAATGTAGTCAGCAGGTATGTGGAGTTGAAGCGGAATGGAGCGCGCTGGGTAGCGCCGTGTCCCTTTCACCAGGAGACCAAGCCCTCATTTTACGTTAACGAAGGCATGGGCATGTTCTACTGTTTCGGCTGTCAGGCATCGGGGGACATTTTCGAGTTCTACAGCCGGATCAATGGCGTCGATTTTAACGAGGCTCTGGAACAGCTCGCCGGGGAACTGGGCATTACTGTCGAGCGCGGTGGAATATCCCAGGGCAAACCTGATACTGCAGGGCAGGGAAAATCGCTGCGTCAACAGATGTTCCGCATGTATGACATGGCAGCGAGCCATTATGTGTCTGCATTAAAGGCTCCTGAAGCGGAAGAGTGCCGCAGGTACATGGCAGGTCGTGGTCTTTGTCCGGAAATAATTGAGCGCTTTGGCCTTGGCTGGGCGAGGCGTGACTGGCAGGATCTGGCACTAACCCTGGAGAAAGGCGGCTTTGATACGAAGCTGGCAGTCGAAGCCGGTCTTATCGGCATCAGCGATAGCGGAAGGACCTATGATCGATTCCGTGGACGGCTCATGTTTCCCATTAAAAGCCTTTCCAACCAGATTATTGCCTTTGGCGGCAGGATTATCGGCGATGAGGATGCCGCCAAGTATATCAATAGTGCCGATACGCCCATATACAAGAAGGGGGAGCATCTTTTTGGTCTGGCGCAGGCCAGGCGGGGTATCAGTGCCAAAGGGAATGCCTTTCTAACGGAAGGGTACATGGATGTGCTTACCATGCACCAGTTCGGATATGACAATACCGTTGGTGTGCTAGGTACTGCGCTTACCGACGAGCAGGTGAGACGTCTGACGGGGTTCACGTCCCGGATAACTCTGCTTTTTGACGGGGACGGCCCGGGGCGCAAGGCGGCGTTCAGGGCTGCGCAGATGTTTCTTGTTCTTGGTCTTTCCTGTTCTGTTGTATTGTTGCCTGATGGGGAAGACATCGACAGTCTGTTGCGCGGTGCAGGGCCGGAAGCCTTTGACGATCTCGTGGCGCATGCGCCTGACGGACTCAGGTACTGCATTGACATGCAGAAGCGGGCTTCGCCCAGGGAGGGCGTGGAGTGGGCAAGAGATTTTCTTTCCAGGGTGACGCTGCCGGAACTGGTCAGTTCGTTTATAACGCGTATCGCCGCAGAACTGCGCTTTTCCGAACAGGAGCTGCGCAATGGTTTTTCAATGGGAAAGCCAGCGGCGAGAAAGAAGGAAACAGTTGTCTTGAGTGCCGAGGCAATTATGGAACGCGAGATTCTGAGTGTGGGGCTGCGTTTTCCGGATATGGTTTCTAAGTTGCAAGAGATAGGGGCTGCCGTGCTGTTACATTCGGATGTGGCCCTGCAGCTCTGGGAAAAACTTTTGACGTACCGTGGTGAAGACCTGATTCAGCAATTCACGGAGCGTGAGCGCAGGTTCTGGATGGAATGCTGTGGACCAGGTGCTCAGCCCCTGTATGCAGGGGAATATCCTGCTCTGGTTAAGAAGATAGAAGAGCAGTTTCGCAGACATGCCGTGGAATCCATCTGTGCCGGGCTGTCCATGGGCGGCACGACTGCCAGTGTGAGTCAGGATCTCGCCTGGTGCAGGAAGCTGGATGAACTGAACAGCAGGAACCGTCGTGCGAACAGCAGGAGCATGTGATGTCCGATTATCCAACGCGCTGTAAAACTCTATCCTGGCTTTAGCCGTTAGGAACGGAGCACCTTGTCTAAAAATATTTACTCCTCAATATCATCTTCCTTCATCGCCACAGGAATGGGCGGCAACCATTTCAAGCTGAACCGACGTTCCGGTAGCGTCCCATCTTCAAGCATCTTTTTTCCACCATACCAGAAACCATGCCAGTGTGCCCGTCTAACATGCGGACGTGGGCTGGCGTGTGTCCTGCTTTCACTGTCTGCTTGTGGTCTTGCCTTGTATTCTCTGATGGCATTACCTATATCCTCACCCATGTCATGATAGGTAATGCGCTGTGCCGGAAAGAGCCGCCATCCTTTCTTGGTTTTCACCATCGTGGGCCTGTGTGGTTGGAACTCTCCGCTTTTATTCCGTGGCCTGTTTGGGAAGCCATAGGCACAGACATACAAGAGCAGATTGACGGCTTGCGTTATTGCCCTCATGTTCTGCTCCTTGTCTTGTGTATCCTCGATGTAGGCTACGATTTCCTTGGTAATCAGTCCTTGCTTGATGTCAGAGTCAATGACGCGCTGTATGGCCGTTTCAAGATTACCATCTCCGAATTGCAGCACAACGGGCATAAGCCTTCCCTTCTCGGATAGAAAAAAGAGTCGTAGTTCTTCGCTCTCGTCACCCATCGTGTCTTTCGTATCGTGTTCCAGCATAGCCCAGAAGCCGTGTACGGGAACACCTGAATACACCATATCCCTCGTTTCGATATAGATAGCCCATGCTGGCAATCGGTAGAACACGTCAAAGGGCAAATCTCCCGTAATGGGAGTGTCTATGATGGACGCATAAACATCAGCATCAAAACGCACTACATCTTGTGTAAGCCGCCATGTTCCAGCTACGGCCATGTCGTGCATGATGGTCATGTCGTTCATGTCCAGTATCGTTCTTTTGTGCAGAAACAGACAGGTAGCGGCGTACCAGCCAGAGAAGGGCAAAAAGACATACTGCGGCCAATCGGGGAGGCTAATCCCTTTGTCTGCCCGCAGCTTGTCAACGAAAGCCCAAATGCTAGACGGGAACTGTGGCGTGGTGCGTTGTAAAAAATCTAATGGTGGATTGCTCATAGTTAATTGTTTGGTGAAACATAGTTCCCCTGACATTGCAGGCAGAGTCACCTTGGTTTATCCCCACGCATATGGGAGATACTGATTCAGATCGTACACGACGCGAGTGCCGATCGGTTCATCCCCACGCGTGTGGAGATACTTCCATAGATGGGGATCAAGAAAAATTGACATCTGGTTCATCCCCACGCGTGTGGGAAATACCCTATCTGACCTTTCCATCCCTGCCCCTTAATGGGTTCATCCCCACGCGTGTGGGAAATACAACACGAACCCATCTTGGCCAAGGGCTTCGCCCGGTTCATCCCCACACGTGTGGGAAAATACTATCAGCGTCACAATGACCCTCTTATAGAAGGTTCATCCCCATGCGTGTGGGGAATACTTAATCGTAGACGTGGCACCGAAGTCAGCTTTGGGTTCATCCCCACGCGTGTGGAGAAATACATGCGTTCGCCGTTCGCTCAGTTGCCGCATCACGGTTCATCCCCTGCGTGTGGAATACAATATCAAAGCACGATCCAAGTCAAGAGTGTTTGGTTCATCCCCACGCGTGTGGGAAATATCCAACCCATGTATGTGCCAGCAGTTACAGTAAAAGGTTCATCCCCACGCGTGTGGAGAATACTCGACCCAAATCTCTAATCACTTCGCCTTCCACGGTTCATCCCCACGCCTGTGGGGAAAAAGTATACCTCTGTAATACAAATTACGAAGGTATGGTTCATCCCCACACATATGGGGAATTCCATCTACCGCCTGTGCCTATGCTTCTTGTGCGCGGATCATCCCCACGCGTGTGGAGAATACCCAGCAGTAGAGGCATTGAAACCAAACCATCCCCACGCGTGTGGGGAATACTGGTACTTCGTCTATGTTGCGCCTCCTGTCGCCGGTTCATCCCCCCGTGTGTGGAGAATACCGGAAATATCTTCTTGGCTAGGTCGCTCAGTGTCAGGGATCATCCCCACGCGTGTGGAGAATACATGTCCAGAATTGGCGCGCCACGTCTAACGGTCGGTTCATCCCCATGCGTGTGTAGAATACTCGCTGAATACGCACATGGAGAGCCAGTAGATAGGTTCATCACCACGCGTGTGTAGAATACTTCCTCACTAGGAATGTACTGCGGATGCCTCACGGTTCATCCCCACGCGTGTGGAGAATACGGAGTCCTGTTTTGGTCATTGCAATATACTCATGGTTCATCCCCACGCGTGTGGAGAATACATTTCCAATTTTTCTCAAAGTCGTAAGTGTTACGGTTCATCCCCACGCGTGTGGAGAATACGAAAAACTGTACGAGAATTGGCTCCGCTTTTGCGGTTCATCCCCACGCGTGTGGAGAATACAC
>CAJOMG010000067.1 GCA_905235595.1 uncultured Desulfovibrio sp.
CCTTGCTGTCTGCTCTGGCAGCGTGCTGTGACGGCATGATGGCTGACCATGGCACAGGTGCCGCAGTGCACACCATACCCATACTCACGGATGGCCCTCAGCCGGCTGGGGGCTTGCCGTCCACCATTGTTGAGCCCTTGCATGACGCAGATGGCAGGCGGGTGCGTGTGCTGCGCAAGGGGGCAATCAGCGCGGCTCAGTTGGCCGCAGCGGGATTTGTGTTGGCATAGGGTCTGGATCTGTCAACGTCAGGTCCTGGCGTTGACCTTTGACGGCATGGACAGAAACGGGTATTTCTGTATAGCCATGAATACAATGCTGTAGAAGCAGCATGTTTCTTTGTTAGACCAGAGCAGCGGAGTCGTCTCAACGGCGGGGGGATGTGCATGAAACGTCAGGTACTCTGTCCGCATTGCGGCAAGCCCTATTCCTGTTATCGAAATCCGGCACCTACGGCGGATGTGATCATTTATACCCCAGAGCAGGGCGTTGTTATCATCCGTCGGGCCAATGAACCCTTGGGCTATGCCCTTCCCGGAGGATTCATTGAGGAAGGAGAGTGCGCTGAGGCGGCCGCCATACGTGAAATGCGTGAAGAAACGGGCCTTATTGTGGAACTGACCGGTGTGCTCGGTGTGTACTCCCGCCCTGATCGGGACCCTCGCCAGCACACATTGACAGTGGTTTTTACGGGCAAACCCCAAAACTCCCATGCCCTGTGCGCCGGCGATGATGCTGCGCAAGCGGCCTTTTTCCCTTTGGATGCGCTGCCGAGTCCTCTTGTTTTTGACCACGAGCAGATTTTGCGGGATTTTGCCGATACGCTCACGGGCAAGCGTGCTCTTGCTGCTGTACAACCCTTATGGCCGAAGTCAGCCATGCCATCAGTGGGTACAGCAGTAGCTTCTGCGGAGGGCATTGATGGGCTATAGCAGCCTGGCTCAGTGTGTGGAGGATCTGGAAGCCCATGGGCACCTGGTGCGCGTGGATGTTGAGGTGGATCCCTGCCTGGAGCTGAGCGCCATACAGCGGCGCGCCTTTCGTGCCAAAGCGCCGGCGCTGCTTTTCACTCGGGTCAGGGGAACGCATTTCCCCATGCTGGCAAATCTGTATGGCACAGTCGAACGTGTGCATTATATCTTTCGCGACAGTTTGCCCGCATTACAGGCTGTGCTGGCCGCAAGGTCAGATCCTGCAGCGGTACTGAAACGGCCATGGCGCGCTTGGCGTGCCCTGCCGGGGCTTATTTTTATGGCACCACGTTTGCGGCATGTGGCGGCAGGACAGGCCCAGGGTGTTCCGGTGCTTGCGTGTCGCAGCAGCCTTGCTGCCCTTCCGAGGCTCGTCAGTTGGCCAGGCGATGGCGGCCCCTTTATCACGCTGCCGTTGGTGTATACGGAAGATCCCTCCAGGCCGGGCCTGGGTTCCTCCAATCTTGGTATGTACAGGATACAGTTGGCCGGCAATGACTACACGGCTGATGAAGTGGGCCTGCACTATCAGATCCACAGAGGCATTGGTGTGCACCATGCACGGGCTCTGGAAGCGGGCTTGCCTCTGCCTGTACATGTCTATGTAGGCGGCCCCCCCAGTCTGACTGTGGCTGCGGTCATGCCGCTGCCCGAAGGGTTTTCTGAGCTGCGTTTTGCGGGCATGCTGGGCGGGGAGCGGGTGCGCATGGCTGCCGTGGCGGGCTTGCCCCTGCCTGTTCTGGAACAGGCAGATGTTTGCCTCAGTGGGCATATATTGCCAAAGTGCAAGCCTGAAGGGCCCTTTGGCGATCATGTGGGCTATTACAGTCTGAAACACAATTTCCCGGTGCTCAGGGTTGAGGCCGTGTATCACCGGCGGGATGCCATCTGGCCCTTTACCGCAGTAGGGCGTCCCCCGCAGGAGGATACTGTTTTTGGCGCATTTATCCACGAATTGACGGGTCCTATGGTGCCGCAGGTTTTTCCCGGCCTACGCGAGGTGCATGCGGTGGATGCTGCGGGGGTGCATGCGCTGCTGCTGGCCGTGGGCAGTGAGCGTTATACTCCCTATGAGTATGACCGACGCCCACGGGAGTTGATCACGGCCGGCCTGCACCTGCTGGGAACTACCCAGACGGCACTGGCCAAGTATGTGCTGCTGGCAGCGCACGAAGACGCGCCCGATCTCACGGTACGAGATGTGCCCGCTTTTCTGCGTCATGTGCTTGAACGCACAGACTTTGCAACAGACCTGCATTTCATAACCCGCAGCACCACGGATACACTGGACTATACGGGCACGGGTCTCAATGAGGGGTCTAAACTTCTCTGGGCCTCGGCAGGTCGGAAGCGCCGGTCGCTGGGCACGGAGCTCACGGGGCCGGCAGCGATTTTGCCTCGCCTGCCACAGGGTTTCGGCCCTGTGCGCGTTGCCGGTCCTGGCATATTGGTCGTGGGAGCACCTGTGCATACGCTGGAACGTAACACCATGGATGTGCGCATGGAAACTTTGGCTCAGTCTCTGGCAGTCTGGCCAGGGCGTGAAGCCTTCCCCCTTGTGGTTGCCGTGGATGATGCGGATTTCTGTGCCGCTGCCTTGGACAATTTTTTGTGGGTGGCATTCACGCGCTCAGACCCTGCAGCGGATGTGTACGGTGCCAATGCCATAATCCGGACCAAACACTGGTCATGCCAGGCCCCACTGGTGCTGGATGCCAGGCTCAAACCATTCCATGCTCCCCCGCTGGAGGAAGATCCTGCCGTTACGCGCCGTGTGGAGGCCTTTGCAGCGCCAGGCGGGCCGCTACACGGCCTTATATGAAGGGTAATGCGCCTGGCAGAGCTTTGCCGAGGAGATTATGAAGTGAAGATAGCCCTTTTGCAGTGCAATAGCGTCAACGGCGATGTAGTGGGTAATACGCAGCGCATTGCCACGGCGATGCGGCAGGCTGCCCAGGCCGGAGCCGATTTGTGTGTCACGCCTGAGCTTGCTCTGTGCGGTGTGACCCCGGGACATTTTTTGCAACTGGACGGATTTGTCAAGGGGTGCCTCAGGGCGCTGGATACGCTTGCTGCTACCTTCAAAGATGGCCCTGCATTGCTGGTGGGCACGCCTGTGCCCAGCGTGTATGCCACAGGGCTCGTTTCCAACGTGGCCGTGCTGGTGGAGCAGGGGAACTGGCAGGTTGTTTCACGCAAGGTATACCGCAACCTGGAGCAGAGCTGGAACATGTCTGTCGAGCAAGACGAGGATGCCCGGTACTTTGATCGTGGCATATCGTGGGGCATTGTTACACTCAAGGGCTGGCGGCTGGGTATTGCGTTGTGCGAGCAGACATTGAACGAAGACGGCTCTTTCTGGAATGTAGGTCATGGGGGCAGTCACAATGCGCTTACAGAACTGATGCGCAGGGGTGTGGATACCCTGGTGCATATGGCGGCGTCGCCCTTTCGCCAGGGTTCGCAGGATGCACGTGAGCGGCTGCTCTCACATGTGGCAGCGCGCCATCATGTACACTTGTTTTCGGTGAACATGGTGGGGGGCAACGACTGCCGCGTATTCAACGGCCAGAGTTGCGTTTTTGACCCTACGGGTCAACTTTTGGCACGCGGTAGGGCTTTTACGGAAGACGTGCTGACGGTGAATACCGCTCAGGGGCAGGAACTGAACGAAAATGTGCAACCTTTGTGCTCATGTGATGAAGAGGCTTACTGGCATGCTCTTGTGCTGGGGACACGCGATTTTGTACGCAAATGCGGTGGGCAGAAGGCCATAGTCGCCCTTTCGGGCGGCATGGATTCGGCCTTGGTGGCCTGCGTGGCGGTTGCAGCGCTGGGTGCGGATAATGTGACCGGTGTGCTTATGCCTTCTCCGTTCAGCAGTTCCGGTTCGTTGACGGATGCTGCTGCTCTAGCTGCCAACCTGGGCATGCCTACGGTGACTCTGCCAATTAAGGAGCTTATGCAGGCCTATGAGACAACATTGTCTCCGGGTTTTGCCTTGTTTGCCGAGCGTCCCCATGACGTAACCCTTGAGAATATCCAGGCGCGCATACGTGGCACTCTTGTGACCGCCCTGGCCAACAGAGCAGGAGCCCTGGTGCTTAATGCCGGCAATAAGAGTGAAGTTGCCGTGGGCTACTGCACACTGTATGGTGATACTGTCGGGGCACTGGCTGTTATCGGCGATTTGACCAAGACACAGGTGTATAGCGTGGGACGCTGGTACAATGCGCATGGAGGGTGCATACCCGAGGAAATTTTTGTCAAGGCGCCTTCGGCAGAATTGCGTCCCAACCAGAAGGACGAGGACAGCCTGCCGCCGTATGACGTGTTGGATCCTGTGCTGCAGGATTTGCTCTGTCCGCTGGCATCTGGGGGAAAACAGGAAGATGGTGCGCCAGATGCCCTGAAGCACAGTGTGCGTGATATGGTGGTGCGTGCGGAATTCAAGCGTCGCCAGATGCCGCCGATTCTTTTTGTAAGTCGCAGTTCCTTTGGCACAGGCTGGCGTACGCCCGTGGCAGCTACATTGCGCTTGCCCGAAGCCTAGTTCTGCGCAGATGCGGCGTGTGGATACGTCTGGCAGGTTGCAAGCATAATGTCAGCCTGCTGTGTCCACAGCGGGTTTTTTTCTTGAAGAGGCAGTCACACTGCGGTAAGAGCAGGGCTGCACACAATACTGACCATGGGAGGATATTATGGCGGAAGCACCGGAACGAAATTTGGCCCTGGACATTGTTCGTATTACCGAGGCTGCGGCGCTTGCTTCGGCCCGTTGGCTCGGCCGAGGAAACAAGGAGGCTGGCGACGGTGCCGCTGTGGACGCCATGCGTGTGAGTTTTGCTACCCTCAATATCAATGGCGTGGTGGTAATTGGCGAAGGTGAAAAGGACCACGCTCCCATGCTGTTCAATGGAGAACATGTGGGCAAGGGGGGGCTTAGTCTGGATGTGGCCGTAGATCCTGTGGAAGGTACAAATCTGCTGGCTTATGGACGACCCAATGCCATCTCCGTGGTGGGGGTCGCGCCGCGCGGCAGCATGTTCAACCCCGGCCCCAGTTATTATATGCAGAAGCTTGTGGTGTCCCGCGAAGCGCGTGACGTGGTGGACCTGGATGCACCGGTGAAAGACAATCTTACAAAGATTGCCCATGCCTTGGGCAAGAGCGTGCAGGATCTTGTGGTCTTTGTGCTGGACAAACCGCGGCATGAAAAGCTTATTGCCGAAATTCGCGAGGCCGGGGCCCGTATTCAGCTGCAGACCGATGGTGATGTGGCGGGTGCGCTTATGGCTGTGGACCCGCGTTCCGAAGTTGACGTCATGATGGGCACTGGTGGTACCCCGGAGGGGGTGCTTGCCGCCTGCGCCATTAAGGGGATGGGCGGGCAGATCTTGGCCCGGCTTGACCCGCAATCCTATGTGGAGAAGGAAGCCATTACTGAGGCAGGCATTGATATGCGTGAAGTGCTCACTGTGCATGAACTGGTGCGCAGCGACGACTGCTTTTTTGCCGCCACGGGCATTTCCGGCGGAGATTTCCTCCATGGTGTGCGCTACAGTGCAAAGCACGCCGTCACGCATTCCATGGTAATGCGTGGCAAGACGGGGACAATGCGGTATATTGAGTCGTATCACAATATGGACAGACTTTCCAAAATTAGTGCGGTTCAGTATTGATGAGACATAGCGTATGTTTTTTGCTTGCCGTGATTCTTTTGCTGCCCGGAAACGCTTTCATGGTGTCGCTGTGCATGGATGCAGCCTGGGCAGCACAGGCTCCGGCCAAGGCAGGCAAACCCGGCAGAATAAAAAAGTCTGTAACGAGCGTCTATGACAGCCAGCCGGTGGTGACGGAAAAAGAACTGCTGCAGTTTTTGGATCTGCTGCCCCGGTTCCGGGCCTGGGCCAAGAGGAGCAATGAACAGGCGCATCCCATCCTGCGCAATGGCAAGGCCGACTTTTTGTATTCGGCCAAGGCAGCAGCATGGGTACAGACGCATAACTGGGACCCCGTACGTTTTTTTTGCGTCATGGGGCGCATGGCCGCAGCCCTTTCTATTGTGGAAGAGGGGAATGACATGCGACGCGCCAGGGATATGCCAAAAGTAGCTGATGAAGAACTGGCCTTGGCACGGCGCCATCTGGGCACCATGCTCAAGGCGGGGGGCGACGTACCCCCCATCGAACAATAATTACTGGTGCAGGTACGATAAGGGAACGTTCATGGGGCAGGACATCTTTGATCTTGTCATCGTATTGCTTTTGACGTTGTTTACAGTCAGGGGCTTTATACACGGTTTTGTGGGTGAAGTCGCCGGCGTGGTTTCACTGCTTGGCGGCTTTTGGGCGGCACACCAGTATCATGCCGCGCTGGCACCTGAGCTGACCTTCATTGCCGAGCCTGGCTGGCGTGTTATTGCGGCCTATGTCTGCATTTTCCTTGTGGTCATCATCGGCGTGGCACTGGTGGCCAGGCTGCTGCAAAAAGTGCTTTCATTCACCTTTGTCTCTTGGGCAGACAAGATCGCAGGGGGAATGCTCGGCCTTGCCAAGGGCGTGCTGTTGTGTTGCCTTGGGCTGTTGGTGCTGCAGAAGTTTTTTGCCAACGCTCCCTTCATGCAACAGTCCCGCGTCTTGCCCTATCTTAACGCCCTGATGGTTCAGGTGCACGGCTGGCTGCCGCCAGATCTTACATCTCGTCTTGGCATCTAACCCGGCGTCAAGGAGCTGCCACCATGCAAAAGACCGCGCTTGAAGAACTTATGGCTGTCATTGACAGACTTATTGCCCCAGATGGCTGCCCTTGGGACAGGGAGCAGACACCCCAGACTTTGACAGAATACCTTATTGAGGAGTGCCACGAACTGGTGAGTGCCATCCGTTCGGGCAACACGGCCGATGTATGCGAAGAACTGGGCGATGTGGCTTTCCTGTTGCTCTTTGTTGCGCGTCTTTACGAGAAACAGGGGCAGTTTTGCCTTGATGACGCCCTCAATGCCAATCGGGACAAGATGATACGTCGTCATCCCCACGTCTTTGCTGATGCCACCTTTGATTCACGGGATGCACAGCTCAAGGCCTGGGAGCGCATCAAGCGGACGGAACACAAGGATGACGAGGGACATCCAAAGGGCCTTTTTGACAGTTTACCTGACAGCCTGCCTCCCCTGACCAAGGCCTATCGCATCAATTCCAAGGCGGCACGTGTAGGGTTTACCTGGCAGGAAGACGAGGAGGTGGAACAGCAGGTGGAGGCCGAGTGGCTGGAATGGCTAGACGCCTCTGCGGACGACAACAAGGCTGCCCAGCAGCATGAGTTGGGTGACCTCCTGTTCAGCATTGCCGAATTGGGGCGCCGCAAGGGTATCAAGGCGGCCGAAGCGCTGGATATGGCAAATCGGCGTTTTCTGCGCCGTTTTGCGCGTATGGAAGCCCTTGCCCGTGAACAGCAGCAGGATTTCTCTGCGTTGACCTTGGATGAAAAGGACACATTATGGAACGTGGCCAAGGATGAGGAAGAAAAGGCCGGGAGTTGACCGGCATGTTGCCGTTTTCCAAAGTTCTGCGGCTGGCGTTCTTGTTGCTGTTAAGCATGGCCATGTGTGCGTGCACGCCCCGTCATGCGCACAGGCACCAACTTCCGGACAAAACCACGCAGACGCTGCCCCGCGCGGATCCTGGTTATGTGCAGTGGCTTGAACGGCAGTCCATGCTCGGCAGTTCCCAGGATCTTTCCGGACAGGTTTCCGGCACTGATTTGTTGTGGCGCAACAGTGCTTCAGCAAAACGTGTACCCTTGCTGCTTACGGCAGCACCTCACTGGCTGGACGTAAATCCGTACACGGTGGATGCCGGGCAACGTGTGCTGCGAGGGCTTGCCGCACCCGACTTCCTGGCATTCTTGGAACAGGCCGGATTCAATGGCCTGTTCCTCTCGCCGACAGGGGAAACTGGCGACATCTGGAGTGGTAATACAGACCACGGTGCCGGAATGGTACAGGGTGAGGATGTTGTCTCCTTACATATTGCCCCGCGACTGGGGGACAATAGTGATGCAGCAGCGTTGATCGACGCACTGGACAAGGCACGTATCCAGCTTGGTGGAGACCTGCCCCCTGCGGCTACGGGGCTGGGTCCAGATTTTATGCTGCAGGCTCGCAATGCCCCGCGTTTTGAAGGCCTCTATGCCATGTTTTCCGTGCCACAGAAAGATTGGGACCTGTTGCCAGCTGCAACAGGAGAATGGGCCTGCCTGCCTTTGGACGGATCTGTCGTCCAGGCACTGCATGAACGTGATGTCCTGCCTGGGCCGCTATGGCGCGATGTCCTGACCTGGCCAACAGAGGGCGGCTGGGCTGTTACTGGTGCGGTGCGAGGCGTTGATGGGCAGGTGCGGCGCTGGGCATACCGGTGACGATCTTTGAGACAAAGATTTTTGACATTGTGGACGAGATCCCCCAGTCGCCCTGCTATCTGTGCGCCCGCATGC
>CAJOMG010000068.1 GCA_905235595.1 uncultured Desulfovibrio sp.
ATGGAGCGCGTCGTCGTTATTCCGGAAAGGATGAACGGTGAAGTAAAGGACCTCGTCGCCTATATCGTCGAAAACGCCCCCGTTCAAAGCGCCATTAAGGAGCGCCAGCGCATACGCGCTGAGCTCAAGAAACGCATCCCCGAATACATGATACCCCGAAAATTCGTCTTCAAGGACAGTCTGCCCATAACGCAGAACGGCAAAATCGACAGAAAGGCGCTGGAGAACGGCGACCAATGCTGACGATTGAGCAATACAACGGCATATTCCCCATCTACGTCTATATGCTGCTCGTTCTGCCCGCAGTAGTTCTCGGGCTGTGTGGGCACAAATCTAAACTGCTGAATCTCGCTATCAGCCTTGTTATGCTCACCCTTCTGCTCGGCACACTCTCCCTGCAGATGTGGGAGTTTGTCATCTTTCTCGTTTGCGAACTTACTCTCGTCTACGGCTACTGCTTTGCCCGCGCGGCGTGCAAGAATGAATGGCTGTACCGTGCGGTCTTCGCGCTCTCTCTGTTGCCGCTCGTCCTCGTCAAGGGCTGCGCCCGAACGGATCTTGGGGTCTATGTCGGCTTCATCGGCATCTCCTACATCAGCTTCAAGGTGTGGGAACTCATCATAAACATACATGACGAAAGACTTCCAAGTGCGGCCCCCATCGACATACTGGGTTTTCTGCTCTTTGCGCCGGTCTTCAGCTCAGGTCCGATAGCGCGCTACGGCGCTTTTCTCGACGAGTCCACGCGACGTGTCTCCCCTTCCGAATACGCGACTGAGTACTTCATACCCGGCGTAAAGAAAATTGTGATAGGCATGTTCTACAAATTTACCATGGCCTTTCTCATCAATACATACGTCATGGACGGCTGCCGTGAAGGTTTTTTCACCGATACCGTGATCTATATGTACGCCTACACGCTCTACCTCTTCTTCGATTTCGCCGGCTATTCCCTCATGGCGGTCGGCACAGGCTATCTCATGGGTATACGCATAGGTGATAACTTCAACCGCCCTTTCCTCGCCCGCAACATCAAGGAATTCTGGGAGCGATGGCACATTTCCCTCTCCTCCTGGTTCAACGACTATCTTTTTAGCCGCATCGTTCTACTCGGCATGCGCAGCGGCCTTTTCAAGGATACGAAGCGGGCAAGCCGCATCGCCTACGTAACCACCATGTTTACCATGGGCATGTGGCACGGCTTCTATCTGCACTACATCCTCTACGGCCTCTACCACGGCATGCTACTCGTCGCGACCGACATCTGGATGAAATCAAAGGCATTCCGCTCCGTGAAAAAAATGCGCTATTACGACTGGGTAAGCCGGACGATCTGTTTTCAGTTCATCGCCTTTGGCATGCTCATGTTTTCGGGCTTTCTGTTTGAATAAACGCTGCATACCGCAGGGAGACTTGCCATGACTGAAAATGAGAAGATCGCACGTGAAGTGCTCGCGACAATCTGCGATACGGAGGAAATCTTAGAAGATTACGACCTCGACCTCATTGATGAGGGTTTTATCGATTCCTTCGCCGTCCTTAACGCGATTCTTGAGATAGAAAAACGCACAGACCTCAAGCTTCAAGCCACGGATATCAAAAAAGCGGATATTTCCTCAATCAACAATCTGATCCATTTTTTGGATGCGAAACGATGAAAAAGCTTCTCGCCGGGCTTGTATGCGCCTGCATTGCCATTGCCCTTGCAATGGCGACAGTCTGCACATGGAGTATGCACATACGCGCAGACACGGCCCGCCTGTACGCTGAGCGTGAAAACGCTCTCTCTCTTGTCGGGGACGATGCAGCCAAGTATCGCGGCCTTACCTGGACGCGCGAGGCCGCAAAGCACGACGCTCTCATGTTCTTCGGCTCATCAGAACTTTCCTCAACGGTTCCCCCCGTCATCAAAGGTTTTTTCCCAAACGTGCAGCTGCGCCGCAACATCTCCTGTTCGGGCCGCGCACATATGCAGAACTTCGAACATGCGCTCGCCATAGGAGCAAACAGTGAGGCTCTGCACGACGCAGACATCGTCATTTTTGAATCCCTGCAGTGGTTCTTCGGCGACGACATTCCCATAGACGGTTTCATGGCCAATTTTTCGGAGCAGCATTTTCAGGAATTTTTGAACAACCCACGCATTTCCACTACAGCCAAAACCTATGCGTGCAAGCGTTTTCTCGCACTTGAAAAACGCCGTACATCCGAAAACATTCGTACCGACGTGCCAGAGTCCATCAAAACCTGCAAGATCTTCAGAGCGGGGGAGAAAACTCTCGACTACCCGCAGACGCATCTTCTCGCAAGGAGTTACCTTGACCACACTTTCATGGGAAACGTGATCGCCTTCAGCATGCGACCGTATTTCGCTGCAAGGGGTGCGCTTCTGCGCCTGAAGGATGAATACGCCGCCTGGCAGGCCATGAGGAATGCCGATCCGTATTTCAAACGCCCCCTCTTCGACTGCCGTTGGCAGGAAAAGTTTACCTACCGCTGCGAATGCACTTGGCGAACGCACGGCCTCACACAATCCCATTCATGCGGACGACATTTTCTTCAAAGAACATGTTGAGAAAAATTGGGATAATCTCAAGGATAGCTCGAAAGGAGCGACAGCACTTGTTTCAAGGGAATGGGACGACTACGTCTTTCTGCTTGGCGTTTGTCGTGAGCTTGGGCTCACGCCCTATATCGTCCTTCTGCCAACGAATGGACACTATTACGACCATGTCGGGGTAGACCCGAAGATGAGACAGCTGTTCTATCTTAGAACCGCACAGACAGCTTCCGATTACGGCATACCCGTCTTCAGCGGCATGAAAGACAGGGAATACGAACATTTCCTCTTTTACGATGAGATACACCTCTCGCAAAAAGGCTGGCTATATGTGGCAAAAGCTATTATCGAGCATTTCAAATAGCCCGATTCTCACAGCTACCCTGAAGACGCTCGGCTGGGCATTCGTGCTCATTGCCGTCGTCTTTGCGACCATCATCACAAAGGAACAGGATATCACCTTCGTATACAACGCCTTCTGAACGATTTTCACAATGGCAAAAATAGTCATGGAGAAGTCTGGAGCTCAACAGCGTTATGCAACTTGCATTGATTTATACCCGTTGATCCAGTAAAAAGAGGACGAATATTTGCACCTCAAAACAAGCTATATTAACTTCCACAATGTCGATTTATGCTGGACGGTCTTCAGGGTAGAGCTGGATGATACTGGCAATCCTCTTGAACCTGTAATTACAGATTGCAGCAAAAAATTTGAGGATACTATTCATGTCCGCCATGCTGTTGGCATGCGGCATAGCGATATCTTCTTTGGAACAAATCAATTGCTATTCTACTCTTGTAATTGTCTTTATAAAATCCTTTTGGAATTTCAACTGGTTGGTTTTATGTGCAACGGTCTCTGATTACCTCCCTGGATACTCGGAATCATGTGTTAGAGCAAAATCATATCAGAAAAACAGAACATATTTTCAAGTTTACACCAATAATATTCCTTAAAATTGCAGGAGAAACTCTTATGGCAGAAAAATTTACTGTTTCCAAGGATACATGTATACATTGTGGCCTTTGTATAAACGATTGTCCTATCTACGCATTAGAATTTGATGATGCAAAATTTCCAAGATATGTGCCAGGTAAAGATGATATTTGTATAAAATGCCAACATTGTCTGGCCATTTGCCCTACGGGTTCTGTCTCTTTTGGAGATAAAAAGCCAGAAAACTCTGACAATGTTTACTTTGGATGTGGTGAAGATCTTTTACGTCTTATCAAATCAAGAAGAAGTATCAGACTCTATAAGGATGAACCTGTTAACAGAGCTACATTGCAACAAATTATCAAAATGTTGCCATTTGTACCAACAGCTAAAAATGCCGATGATTTATACTTCTCTATCATTGCAACAAAAGAAAAAATGGATGAAATACGAAGAATTACCTACCAGAAGATAGATACAATGGAGAATCCCTCTGAGTTGTACCTGTTAGCAAAAAATGCTTTCCATTCTGGAAAAGATATACTCTTTCGGGGAGCACCAGCCATGGTAGCAGTTGCAACCGATAATGAAAGGGTAGCTCAGGGTTGTGCAACTGTCGATTCTGTTATCGCCTTATCCTATTTTGAACTATATGCTCAAAGTCTTGGGTTGGGAACTACATGGTGTGGCTATGCCTTTATGATTGCAAAACAACTTCAAGAAATGTACGCATTGCTAGAAATTCCGGATAATTATTCATTGGGATATACCATGTTATTTGGAATTCCTGCCGTCAAATACCAAAGGACAACACAACCAGACATGTACAAGGTTAAAATACTGTAGGAGTCGTTTCCTGCGGTGCCTGCGGCAGGACTTCAGGGCTCACAGAGGAGGTACATGTCAACGCTCTCCCACACCCACTACGACCATGCAAATGGTTTCAAATTTTTCCTTGCCATCAACAACAGGGCTGATCTTTTAGTCACAGCCGGTGCCAGCGAGCGATGCTGAAAGATCAAGGACGGTCAGTGGAAGTATATCGGCATTGCGCAGGGCCTGCTGGATCAGGCCGGAAAGCGTCTGAGTAGACCGCTGCACAGTACAATGATGTTTTGGCCGCCAGGCACACCCTGCAATCAGCATTTGGCCGCTTCGTTTACGCAACGCAAGGCATTAAGGCTGCGGGGATACCCAATGTAAGGCAGGCACTGTGAAATGACCTTAATAAGAAATGCCTTATCATTGCCCACCCTCATATTGCCCTTGGCATGTGCCACAAGCTGCGGCTCGCAACCGCCCTGCGCCGCCAGAAAGCAGAAGGTAATCATCTCCCTCTGGCGGTAGTCCAGCCCTGTGCGAGAATAATAGTCTCCAAAGCAGTTATCCGCCAGCCAGAGGTTAATATGGCGGCTCTCCTCCGGACCAGATTTCCAGAAATCGCGCATACCTTCGCCAAAGATAGCCACCTGGGCCTGCGTACCACGCTCTCTGCGGTTGGCCGTAGTCGTGGTGGCCTGCGGCGGCAACGGCAAGGACACGCCCCTGGCCTGCAAAACCTCGTTGGCAACACGCAGGAAAGGAAATATCCTACCGATGCCGCAATAGGCCACGGCCTGATAGACGATTTCCTTGACTTCCACAGGTGTGACACCAAAATTGAGGGCAGCATGCAGCATGGCACGGAAGGCGTCCACCCCCTGACAACCAAGCAGAGTCGCCAAAATGGCCATAAAACGTGTTCTGTCGTCCAGGTCATCGCTGTTGACTACCTCATCAAAAGCGAAATTATCAAAATATTCAATGAATTCCGGATCAGTTTCCAGAAAGCTGGCATGATAATCGGGGAACATTTTTTCGTGATAGGCTTGAGCCTTGTCTGAAATGGCCATGGCTTCCTCCCTGGGCAGCAGATCACCGACGGCAATAGCTCCGGCGACAGCCAAACCCTGCTTAACAAATACGCGACGTGTAATAAAAGCGCTCTTCGCTTTCATGCCAAGATCCTCACAAATCTGTCAAACATGAATTGACAGATGGCCTTAAACCCATGCTCGCCAGTCACGGGATGCAGCGTGAGTGACGTTTCCTCCTCCTTAAAAGCAAAGATGGTGGAGCCGTTCTTGTGCGGACTTCCGTTGACGAGTGCAACCAACATGGCCTTCTCCTTGTGTTTATGGATAACAGTATGGAATCTGCGCTGCAATTGACAAAAATAAAAACAAGTGCTTTTTATTAACGTTAGGATAAAAACACAATCACATCTTTTTTTATTTCATTCCGTGAGAAGCATTTTGCTGCATATTGTTTCTAACTCGGAAGGAAAATACTCATTCAGGGAACGGAAGATCTGCGTATGCAAGGATCCATCCGCTGCATAGGCCGAACAGCCAGACGCCGCTGCATATGCACGCCTGAAATAACGATTCCTGCCCGAATGACACGCTATGAATACTTGGCGAGGACTTTTTCCTTTGGTAATAGGAAAAACGTAATTTTCCCCATGAGGAACCGCTTGCCATGATCCAACAGCATTTTCATTATGATAGTCTGGACAAAGCCATCAGTCATCTCTCCAACATCCGGAACATCCTCAAAACCACAGAACACAAGGATGCTCTGTTGCACATATTTACAGCAGGCATATCCACCGCAGAGGCTCAAAACTTACTGACAGAACTTGACAGGCAACTGCCAGATGTCAAGCGTGTTGGTGTTGCAATATATAAATTCTCCAGCGATACGGGTAAACCTCTTATTGCATGCAATATTGTTATATCGAAGGACACAGAATTTCATGTTCTGCAGTATTCTTGCACACCGGGAAAGGAACATCTTACCGCCACCCAATTTTTAGATGCGTGCAGCACCATACAACAAATCAAAGCTATTGAATTGTTTCCGGTGAATCCTGAGCTTGATGTAACGGAATTTCTCAATACCGTCAGTGAAAAATATGAAGACATTCCTGTATTTGGTGCGATAGCCCGTCCGTCCGATGCTGTGAATAATTCCTTTGCCATAGGTAAAGACCTCCTTTTCAGCGGTTTTACGGCTGTGCTATGCTCCAGCCCGACATTAGAAGTCTATATGGATTATATTCTCGGCTGGAATCCCATCGGACGGGAAATGTCCATCTCTAAGGTGGAACGGAATCCTCAAGGCGGATGCACCGTCCACTTGATTGACGGGCAGCCAGCTGCTGATATTTATAAAAAATATCTTGGAATAGAATGGAATGGGGACATAACCGAGAATGTCTGGGCATTTCCCCTTATGGTCATGCGTAACAATGTAAATCTCTGTTTTGTCCCCATCGCAAGCAATAATGGCGCACTCCATTTTGCAGCTCCCCTATACGAAAAAGAAAAAATCCGCTTTTCATATTGCACCCGCGAACAAATACTGGAGGCCTCTTTAACTGGCAGCGAGCGGATGCAAATCTTTTCACCTGAAGCTGTCCTTATATCCCTGTGCGTAAATCGCGCCTTTTTTTTACAGGACGACGCGCACTTGGAATGGATTTATTACAGACAGCATAATCCTCAGCTTGCCTACTGCCATGGATATGGAGAAATTTCCCTGCAAAACAAAAAAGGCGGCGTTCTGAGCAGCGCATTTGTGGCCTTGGGCATGCGTGAAGGGAACAACATGCTTAAACAGGCAGCGCAGTGTCCCATGCCGCAGCAAACCGGATTTGCACCCCGCGGAAAAATTCCTCTCTCCTATCTCGTTTCGCATTTTTTTCATGAAATGACTAACGAACTTGTCCATTTTCAGAAGTACCTGGAATCCGAGGTAGAGAAAAAAACACGTGAAAATGAAAGGTTATCTCTGCATGTGGTGGAAACACTGGCGCAAGCCATAGATGCCAAGGACACATATACAAATGGTCATTCAAGCCGCGTTGCCAAGTATTCCGTCGAAATCGGCCGACGTGCAGGGTACAGTGATGCGCAGCTTGGCGAATTATACATGATAAGTCTTTTACATGATGTCGGAAAGATTGGTGTACCTGACCAAATTATCAATAAACCCACCAAGCTTACAGACGAAGAATATGCGATTATCAAAAATCACCCGGTAATGGGCGCTCATATTCTGCAAGAAATTAAGGAAATGCCAAAACTGACAACAGGAGCCCGCTGGCATCACGAACGGTACGACGGCAAGGGCTATCCTGATGGTCTAAAAGGGAATAATATTCCAGAGGAGGCACGTATTATCGCAGTAGCGGACGCCTATGATGCCATGACAAGCAACAGAAGCTACCGCAAGAAGCTTTCACAATCATTTGTGCGCGGTGAAGTGGAAAAGGGGAAGGGTTCACAGTTCGATCCACGTTTTGCCGATATCATGCTTACCATGATAGACGAGGATACTGCCTTCCAAATGACGGAATGACGTGCTTACCAACCGTTGCATGTTGCACGGGAGACTGTGCACTGCCTGTGGCACCCGCAGAAGAAGAACAATGCGGACGAGAGTAAAAGCCCCCGCCCGCATCACAGCAACAAGACTTTGCGCTGCAAGCTGTTACAGCGAACTCAACATTTCAATGTCTTCGCTGGAAAGCAGCTTATCAAGATCTAACAAAATAAGCAGACGATCATGCAGCTTGCCCACGCCGCTGACATAATCGGAATCTACTCCGGCAACCACCGGCGGCGGTGGTTCTACCGTACTTGTGGGAATGCGCAATACCTCAGAAACGGCATCGACAACAAAACCGACAATAATACTGTTGATCTCGATAACAATGATGCGCGTGTTTTTGTCTGGGGCTTTAAAAGCAAGCCCAAAACGACGGCGCAGATCAATAATCGGGATCACCTTGCCACGCAAATTGATAACGCCCACGACAAATTCTGGGGCGCGCGGCACCTTGGTGATTTCCATGGTTCGGATGATCTCCTGCACTTTCAAGATGTTCACGCCGAACTCTTCCTCACCGATGCTGAACGTCACCAGTTGCAGCAGCTCGTCTTCATGTTTTGCCTGATTCAGATCCATGTCTGCTCCCTTGTCACAAGTAGGCTGCATTGGCATGGTTCACAAGCTGGGCGGAACACCGCCACAACCTTAACCGTCCTCACAGTCACGTCTGTAGATAACGTACTACCAATAGTATCGGCATGACAGTAAAGAAGCATAGGCCATACAGAGAAAAAAAACCACCTATTTTCCGAAGGCACTTTCTAAAGCCAGCTCCAGTGTTTGTATGCCATACATATCACGAAGCACAAGAGGCTGTCTTGCAGTATCACCTGAAGGGAATAATGCCGTCAAGGGGAGACTCCTGCTGCCCAGTGCTTCTAACAGACGCATGGCATAGGCATTGGCGGTAGTAAAATCCACACGCACCAGTTCCATGCCATAACGGGTCGTGAACGTACGCATACGTTCATCTGTCAGCACGGTAGCTTCCAAAAATTTACAGTTGGGGCACCAATCTGCCGTAAACTCCAACAACATGGCCCGTTTTCCCAGATTGGCCTCAAAAGTTTCTGGCATAAAAGCATGCCACTGCGGCAGGGGCTCCACAGGACGCAGAACCCAAAACACTGCCCCCAACAAGAAGACCACAAAAAAAATACCAGAGGCAATATTGCCTCTCAATGAGGCATGCACCCCCAGATAGCGACCACACAGCCAGGCGCATAATGACAGCACCAGCAGTACGGAAAGCACAGGCATATATTTTTCGGCAGGCAGCAAAGAAAGAAGATAAAGGGCTGTGCCCAGCAGGAGAAAACCGACAATGCGTTCGAATGTTTGCATCCATCGCCCAGGTTTGGGGAGGATATGCGCCAGGGATGGCCACAGACTTAAGAGCAAATATGGCAAAGCCATGCCTATCCCCACAGACCAAAAGACTGCCATGAGCACAAAGAGGGGCTGTGTAAAAGCCCAGGCAAGCACACCTCCCAGCATGGGGCCGCTGCATGGCGTGGCCAAAAAAGTCGAGACAAGTCCTGTCACATAAGCCGAACATCGAGGATTATTTGCGTCTCTGCCTGTCTTAATATCAATCACTGGAAGACTAAATACCCCGAGAGCCGATAATCCCATTAAAAAAACCATAATCAGCATCACCAGCAATACTGCCTGATTCTGATACAGCTGCCCCCACATGAGGTCTGTAAAGCCCAGTATGAGGGCAAGGGCAGTAAAGAACGTCATGATGCCTGCAGCAAATAAGAGGTTGTGCTCTCGAAAACAGCGCAGCCCATCGCGCTTCCTGCCGCTGACAAGCAAGAGTCCACTAACCTTAAGAGTCAAGACAGGAAGCACACAGGGCATAACATTGAGCAACAGACCCGCCAACATGCCGAAAAGTATGGCCCTGCCAATGCCGGTAATCTCCAATTCGGTATCGGGATATCTTGGTGTAAGCTGCAAGCCAAAATTCTCTGGCGACGGCAAAGGAGCTGGGGCAGAGTTTGGCATTATGCCGTTGAAAGATGCCTCTGCGCCATACTGCCCGCCAGATTCCTCTACTCCCCCATCTCCTGTGGTGGGGAAAGAACTGCGTCTTGCTTCTGCCCACTGTACTGCCCAGGAAGTATCCTTTATCAAGGGTGGCGACTGTGGCACAATCCCTTTCACCTGCTCATGAACCGGCTGGCACTTGCGATTGGAACAAAGCAGCAGGCTCACCCCGGCACTAAACGACTTGCCAGACGCATCTGGCGGCAAGGGAATAAAGAAATCAATATCACCTGCGTATACATAGATAGTCGCTGAGGGATCATAAAAATCACGCTGCAAGGTGCCCTCGGGATAGTATACAGGAAGTGAACTGCCCCCTTCTACAGAAAAAGTCACCGTTGTTGGTCGCCCCGCTTCACCAGGATTGTGCGCATAGGCGTGAAATTCCTCAGGAATAGTGATATGCATCACAGCAATTCGTTCTTGCCCGTCCTGTGCAACATGAACCTCAAGGTGTAGCATCTGCGCATGGACAGTGCGTACAGGGCATACCAAAACCAACAGCAAACAACCCCATACTCCAATACGACCCATGATAGTATCGTCAAAACACACCGATTTGCATCTATCTGAAAATACTCCAGATAGGGCGAGCATGCTTCTCAGATATTTTCTCAAATTGCTTGACAGATGAGATTGCATGAGCGTATACACGATTCCACGTTATGGGTCATTAGCTCAATTGGTAGAGCAGCTGACTCTTAATCAGTTGGTTCGGGGTTCGAGTCCCTGATGGCCCACCAAATATTTCAAGGGGTT
>CAJOMG010000069.1 GCA_905235595.1 uncultured Desulfovibrio sp.
TTCTTCATCTTCGCCTCCCGTGCTTGTGCCCCGCGTCACATCATGCAGGGGCCTGTATTTCCTGCACTATGCCGGGTTGGCAGCGTCAGGGCAAGGGGGCTTGAAAACCGGGGTATTGCCGGGCGCACCACAGACAGGAGGCCACCGGGAATTCTTCCCGGTGGCCTCCTGATGCAACAGGTATACCTACGATATTAGTCGTTGAGATCAACCAACACTGGATTCTCTTCCAACTCTTCAAGGAACTTGTCAGGACGTTCCTTCTGTTCCGGCACAAGGATATCGCCATTGACATACTTGCGATAGCCGGTGCCAGCCGGTATGAGACGCCCCACAATGACATTCTCCTTGAGACCACGCAAATAATCCATTTTGCCCTTGAGTGCCGCTTCGGTGAGAACCTTGGTCGTTTCCTGGAATGACGCCGCAGAAATGAAGGAAGATGTGGTCAACGAGGCCTGGGTAATACCCAGGACCAGCGGTTCTGCCGTGGCAGGCGCACGTCCCTCGCTGATGGCACGCTGGTTTTCCAGCTTGAATTCCGCCTTGTCCACCTGCTCTCCCACCAGGAAGCTCGTCCCGCCAGAGTCAAGGATAGTAAGCTTCTTGAGCATCTGACGCACGATAACCTCTATATGCTTGTCGTCTATGCCCACACCCTGGAACCGATACACTTCCTGAATTTCATCCACAAGATACCGCGCCAGGTATTTTTCGCCACGCGTACGCAAAATATCGTGCAGTTCTGGGTACCCTTCTGTCAGGGGATCACCAGCCTCCACAAAATCCCCGTCCGCGGCGGTAATGTGCTTCCCTTTGGGGACCAGATATTCCTTGGCCTCACCCACTTCCGGCGTGACGACGAGTTTGCGTTTGCCTTTGGACTCGCCTGCATAGGTCACTGTACCCGCAATCTCGGAAACAACAGCCATGTCCTTGGGCTTGCGCACTTCAAAAAGCTCTGCCACGCGAGGCAAACCGCCGACGATATCCTTCGTTTTTGAGGTTTCCCGTGGCTTGCGGGCAATAATATCACCGGCGTGGATTTCCTCTCCATCCTTGACCATAATGATTGAGCCTGCAGGCAGGCTGTACACGGCAGGGGAAGCCCCATGCCCACGCCGCTTCACCTCACCCTCGGCGTCACAAATGGAAATTGACGGCCGGAAATTGGAGGTGCGGTATTCCATAATGGTCAGAGATGCCTGGCGCGTCACATCGTCCACCTTCTCCTGCACGGTCTTTCCATCAATAATATCGGTAAAGCGGATAAAGCCTTCCTCCTCGCACACAAAGGGTTCGTTGAACGGATCCCATTCCGCCAGAACAGTACCCTTGGCAACCTCCTGCCCATTCTGCACGGAAAGGCGAGCCCCATTGGGCAGGATATACTTTTCCCGCTCCCTGCCCTGGGCATCCACAATAGTGAGCTGGCCGCTCTTGCCAAGCACAAGGTTCACCCCATCCCGGTTGGTCACGGCACGGACGCGGTTAAGCATGACGCGGCCAGGATTTTGCGCCTCAAACTTGTTTTTCTCAATGGTGCTCGAAGCCGTGCCACCGATATGGAAGGTGCGCATTGTCAACTGCGTGCCCGGCTCACCAATGGATTGTGCCGCGATAATGCCCACAGCCTCTCCGGTATTGACCAGATGGCCCCGGGCCAGGTCACGCCCATAGCACAATGCACAAATTCCCCGTTCCGACTGACATGTCAGAGGCGAGCGCACCGTAATGGATGAAATCCCCTTTTCCCCAATAAGTTTCGCATCTTTTTCCGTAATAAGCGTGTTCTCCTGCAGGAGAACATGCTCCGGCGCATCTGGATCGTACACGGGATACAGCAGCACACGCCCCACGGCACGCTCGGCCAACGGGGTTTTTATATCCCCGCCATCCATGAGGTGGGTAAGCTCAATGCCATCTACGGTGCCACAATCGTACTCGGAAACAATAACATCCTGCACCACGTCCACCAGACGACGTGTCAGGTAACCGGAGTTTGCAGTTTTCAGGGCTGTATCGGCCAGGCCCTTGCGTGCACCGTGTGTTGAAGTAAAATACTGCAACACCGACAGGCCTTCTCGAAAGGAAGATGTGATGGGCGTTTCGATAATTTCGCCGGACGGCTTGGCCATAAGGCCACGCATGCCTGCGAGCTGGCGCATCTGGTCCTGGTTGCCTCGAGCGCCCGAATTGGACATCATAAAGATGGGATTGAAGCTCTGGTCCTTGGCAGTCTTGCCCGTTTTGGGGTCCGTACGTTCGTCGAAGGAAATCTCCTGGGTCATTGCCGCAGAAACCTTCTGTGTGGCCTGCGTCCAGACGTCGACAACCTTGTTGTACTTTTCCGTACGCGTGATAATGCCGTCACGGTACTGTTGCTCAATATCGTCCACTTCTGCCTGGGATTTGGCCAGAATCGTCTTTTTCTCAGCAGGAATGGTCAAATCCTTCACACCAATGGTCACGCCTGCCCGCGTTGCAAACTCATAGCCCATATCCTTGATACGGTCGCAGAGGACAACCGTGGTCTTGATGCCGCAGTTGCGGTAGGCTGCACCCACAAGCCTGCCGATATTCTTCTTGGTCAGGACGCAATTTACAAGCTCAAAGGAGAGTTCATCCGGCAGAATGTTACTCACGAGCACACGACCGGGTGTGGTCTCGTACATCTTGCCATCGCGCATGCGCACCCTGATACGCGCGTGCAGGGAAACCTGATCGGCATCATAGGCGGCCTCAACCTCCCACGGCCCGCAGAAGGTCATGCCTTCACCCTTCTCAAAGCTGCGCTCCACCGTCATATAGTAAAGCCCGAGAACAATATCCTGTGAGGGCACAATGACAGGCCCGCCATTGGCAGGCGACAGGATGTTGTTGGAGCTCATCATCAGCACGCGGCATTCAATCTGCGCTTCCACAGAAAGGGGAATATGCACGGCCATTTGGTCGCCATCAAAGTCAGCATTATAGGCCGTGCAGACCAGAGGATGCAGGCGAATGGCCTTGCCTTCCACAAGCAGCGGCTCAAAGGCCTGAATGCCCAGTCTGTGCAAGGTGGGGGCGCGGTTCAGCAGAATGGGGTATTCGCGTACCACTTCGGAAAGGATATCCCAGACTACCAGCTCCTCCCGTTCTACCATTTTCTTGGCACTTTTGATCGTAGAAGCGTGGCCGCGCTTTTCCAGCTCGGAATAAATGAAGGGCTTAAACAGCTCCAGGGCCATCTTTTTGGGCAAACCGCACTGATGCAGCTTGAGGTAGGGGCCGACGGTAATAACCGAACGCCCCGAATAATCCACGCGCTTGCCCAGCAGGTTTTGACGGAAACGGCCCTGCTTGCCTTTGATCATGTCTGAAAGCGATTTCAGCGGGCGGCCATTGGTGCCTGCAATGGCACGGCCACGGCGCCCATTGTCAAAAAGCGCATCCACAGCTTCCTGAAGCATGCGCTTCTCGTTACGGATGATGATTTCCGGCGCCCCCAGCTCCATGAGCCTTTTCAAACGATTGTTACGATTGATCACACGACGGTAAAGATCGTTGAGATCTGAAGTTGCAAAGCGACCACCATCCAGCGGAACCAGAGGACGCAACTCGGGCGGAATAACAGGAATCACTTCCATGATCATCCACTCCGGCCTGTTCTCGGACTCCAAAAAAGCCTCTACGATCTTGAGACGTTTGGTAATCTTTTTCTTTTTGGTCTGGCTTTTGGTTGCTTCCCCTTCCTCACGCAGTTCAATGCGCAACTTCTCCAGGTCCAGTTCCTCAAGAAGGGAGCGCACGGCCTCGGCCCCCATGCCCACGGTGAGCACATCTTCACCGCCATAGTGATCCAGGACCTGCAGGTATTGCTCTTCTGAGAGGACCTGACGTTTCTGCAAATTCGTCTGTCCGGGATCAAGCACGATGTATGAGTCAAAATAGAGCACCTTCTCAAGATCAGCCATAGTCATGTCAAGAAGCGTACCGATCTTGGAGGGCAATGTCTTGAGAAACCAGATATGCGCCACGGGCGCTGCCAGCTCTATATGGCCCATGCGCTCACGACGCACCTTGGAGGCAATGACTTCCACACCGCATTTTTCGCACACAATACCACGGTGCTTCATGCGTTTGTATTTGCCGCAGTTACATTCGTAGTCCTTCACCGGGCCAAATATCTTGGCGCAGAACAGACCATCGCGCTCAGGTTTGAACGTGCGATAATTGATGGTTTCCGGTTTCTTCACCTCACCATAGGACCATTCCCGAATAGTCTCCGGCGAAGCAATGGAAATCTGGATGGCTTTCAGATTACGGATGTTGGTCACATTGCTCGAAGTGCCGCGTGCAGTGAAAAGATCGTCCAGGCTCATATGGTCTACCTTGCTACTGTAAAAAGCTCATTGAAATCATTGCCGAGTATCCGTTCTGTCAGGGGCTTAGGCATCTTCCTCGCGCTCGCGCATATATCCTACACGCTTGGGCTTCTTCTTGCCTTCTTCCTGATGCAACGTCACATTGAGGCCAAGGCTCATCAGCTCCTTGACCAGCACGTTGAAGGATTCGGGAAGGCCAGCCTCCAGGAAGTTGTCCCCTTTCACAATCTTCTCATACATCTTCACGCGGCCAGTCACGTCATCAGATTTGACCGTCAGGAACTCCTGCAACAAATATGCTGCGCCATAGGCTTCCAGAGCCCACACTTCCATTTCACCGAGACGCTGGCCACCAAATTGAGCCTTGCCACCCAAGGGCTGCTGGGTCACCAGGGAATAGGGCCCCGTTGAACGGGCATGAATTTTTTCATCCACCAGATGGTGCAGCTTAAGCATATACATGACACCCGTGGTCACACGATTCTTGAAGGGCACCCCCGTGCGACCGTCATAAAGCGTGGTCTTGCCGTCATTGGCGAGCCCCGCCTTATCCATCCAGCCCCAGATTTCTTCTTCCGTAGCACCGTCAAAGACAGGTGTTTTTGTTACAATCCCCTTGCGCAGCTTGAGCACGGAAGAACGGAATTCCGCATCGCTCATTGCATCCACAAGCTTGCTGATTTCTTCGGAATTAAAAACGCCCTTAACCTCTTCGCGCACCACGTTCAGGGCTGCACCGGAATCCACAAGTTCAGCCAGCTGACGCCCAAGTTCCTTGGCACCCCAGCCCAAATGGGTCTCCATGATCTGACCGATATTCATTCGGGAAGGCACACCAAGGGGGTTAAGCACGATATCCACAGGACGGCCATCGGCAAAGAAGGGCATGTCCTCTTCAGGAAGAATGCAGGAAACTACCCCCTTGTTACCGTGACGCCCTGCCATTTTGTCGCCGACAGAGAGCTTGCGCTTGATTGCAATGTGCACCTTGACCATCTTGATCACGCCTGGCGGCAAATCATCGCCCTCGGTGACCTTTTCACGTTTGGAATCGTAGATGGC
Source organism: uncultured Desulfovibrio sp. (assembly GCA_905235595.1). GTDB lineage: Bacteria > Desulfobacterota > Desulfovibrionia > Desulfovibrionales > Desulfovibrionaceae > Desulfovibrio. The sequence continues at coordinate 5,430 of CAJOMG010000069.1, forward strand.
CTTCAGGTACGCTGCCTGATGATCGTAATCGGCCAACAAGCCGGTTACGGTCTCATTGACTTCCTTGGTCCGGAAAAGGCCCTGCAATTTCTTGATGGGAAGACTGGCCAGCAATTTTTCTGTCAAAGCAGCACCAGCTTCGGCCAGGACCTCACCTTTTTTCTTCCCGGGAAGTGAAACCGCGATTTGCTTGCCCAGTACATGCGGGGCCAAAAGGGCACGCGTACGTTCAGACAGCGCACGCATGTGATCGGCCTCTTTTTGATCCAGCGTCGCCGTATCATATGCCTCAATGGCCAGGGTACGCTCGTCCTTCTCTCCGGAACGGCGGTTGAACACCTTTACATCAATGACGGTGCCTTCCACTCCCGGGGGGACTTTAAGGGATGTATTTTTTACATCCCGCGCCTTTTCACCAAATATGGCCCGCAACAGTTTTTCTTCAGGAGTAAGCTGCGTTTCACCCTTCGGAGTGATTTTACCTACCAGGATATCGTCCGGCTTGACCGCCGCACCAATGCGAATAATGCCGCTATCGTCCAAATTCCGCAGCATATCTTCACTCACATTGGGGATATCCCGTGTGATTTCCTCGGGTCCAAGCTTGGTATCACGGGCAACAACCTCAAATTCCTCGATATGAATGGAGGTAAAGGTGTCATCCTTCACCGTACGCTCAGAAATGAGGATAGAGTCTTCGTAGTTATAGCCGCACCAAGGCATGAAGGCCACCACCAGGTTCTTGCCCAGGGCCAGTTCACCATCGTCAATGCCAGGACCATCCGCCAGGATCTGACCTTTCTTCACCACCTGACCGGGATAGCAGGTAGGCTTTTGCCCGAAGCAGGAATTCTGATTGGACTTGTGGAACTTCAGCAGATCGTAGGCACGCACCCCGCCCTGCTGCTTGAATACATCTCCCTCATAGGCAACAACAATGCGATTGGCGTCAGCATATTCCACTGTTCCATCAGCTGTCGCCACAATGCATGCGCCGGAATCTCTGGCCACATCAACTTCCATGCCCGTTCCAACCAGGGGCTTCTCGGAACGCAGCAGCGGCACGGCCTGACGCTGCATATTGGAGCCCATGAGGGCGCGGTTGGCATCATCGTGTTCCAGAAAAGGAATAAGCGCGGCAGAAATAGAAACCATTTGGCTGGGGGAAATGTCCATGAGGGTCACTTCCTCGCGGGGACGCATTTCCACCTCACCCTTTACGCGCACCGTAACATATTCGTCGAGCAAACGCCCCTGAGCATCCATGCGTGCGTTCGCCTGCGCCACCACCTCATCGTTTTCACGCGATGCGTCAAGGTGTATGATTTCGTCCGTGGCCTGTCCATCGCGAACAACCCTGTACGGCGTTTCAATAAAACCAAAGTTATTCACCTTTGCAAAGGTGGTCAGCGAAACAATCAGGCCGATGTTCGGGCCTTCAGGGGTTTCAATGGGGCAGATGCGACCATAGTGCGACGTATGCACGTCGCGCACTTCAAAGCCTGCGCGTTCACGGGTCAATCCCCCAGGCCCCAATGCCGAAAGGCGACGTTTGTGGGTAACTTCCGAAAGGGAGTTGGTCTGATCCATAAACTGCGAGAGCTGCGACGTTCCAAAAAATTCCTTAAGTACGGCAGCCACGGGTTTGGGGTTGATGAGATCGTGGGGCATGAGCGAAGAAATTTCCTGCAGGCTCATCCGCTCCTTGATGGCGCGCTCCATCCGCACCAGGCCAATACGATACTGGTTCTCCACCAGTTCACCCACAAGCCGCACACGGCGGTTGCCCAGGTGGTCAATGTCATCAGCCGGACCATGGCTGTCTTTCAACTGCACAAGAGCCTTGATGGCCGTCAGGATATCGTTGTCGGACAACGTGCGCAGATCGGCATTCTCATCAATGCCCAAACGCTGATTGAGCTTGTAGCGGCCAACCGGGGAAAGATCATAGTAATCCGCATTGCGGAACAGGTTATCAAAGAAACTTGCCGCAATTTCCGCAGTTGGCGGCGCAGAGGGGCGCAGGCGGCGATATATTTCTTCCTGAGCCCTGAGCTGATCGGGAATACGATCTTGAACAAGCGTGTCACGAATGGAGGAAGAGGCATCCGTGCCCTTGGTGTGCAAAACAGAAAGCGCCATGATGCCGGCATCCCTGAATCGGTCCAAAAGGCCGGGAGTCACCTCGTCAGCGGCTTCTGCCAGTATCTCTCCTGTATTGGGATCTGCCACATCCTCACTCAAAAACATGCCATCCAAGGTATCGGGACGGACTTCAATGGCCTCAATGCCTGCGTCACAGATAAGTCGCCAGCTGCGTTTGGTAATGGGCTTGCCAGCCTTGACGATAACATTGCCATCCTTGCCCACAACATCAGCATAGGCATTATCTTTACGGTAGAGTTCCTTGCGCACCTCCCAGAAAATACGATCCGGGTCCGCCAGGCGGTAACGTTCCGTGGTATAGAAGTATTCCAGAATCTGCTGTTTGGTCATGCCCATGGCCTTGAACAGGATGGTTGCGGGCATCTTGCGGCGGCGGTCTATGCGCACATAGAGGATATCCTTGTGATCAAAGTCAAAATCAAGCCAGGAACCGCGCATGGGTATAATTCTGCAGGAGTAAAGCACCTTGCGGCTGGTGTGCGTTTTGCCCCCGTCATGCTCAAAAATTATACCGGGCGAACGCTGCAGCTGATTGACAATGACGCGCTCGGTACCATTGACAATAAAAGTACCTTTTTCTGTCATCAGGGGCAGGGTGCATAGATATCCTGCTCCTTGATATCACGGATTGTACGATTCCCCGAAGCCTCATCGGCGTCATAAACGACAAGGCGAACCTTGATGCGCATGGGCGCTTCGTATGTCAAGCCCTTGGCAATGCACTCGGCCTGATCATATTTTGGTTCACCAACCTCATAACTTACAAATTCAAGGCTTGCAGTCTTGTTAAAATCTTCAATGGGAAAAACGGTACGGAACACGCCCTCAAGCCCTTCATCAGGGTTGCGGTCGGCTTCTGCCACACCCTCCTGAAGGAACTTCTGATAGGAATCTATCTGAAGGTTCAACAAATGTGGAATAGGAAGAGAAACTTTAATTTTTCCGAACTGTTTTGTGAGCTGGCCCATGAATACCTCAAACAGGTAAGCGGTTGCGTCCAGGCGGTTACATTGATGCACATGTCAAGCCCAGAGCACGCATCTTACCACGCACCCCAGGCAGAACACATACAGAGACAGATGCAAGGCAAAACGTATCAAAAATAAAAGAAGCCCCCCACCCTGCCAAAAGAACTGGGTTTGGGTTATTCTCTCACCTCAAAATAGATACATGTAGTGATACGCTATAAAGAAACAGGACAATGCCTCCCGCGTCAGACATCGAACGAATACGTTTACGGCATAGCGTCTAATTTGACAAGTGAAAAATTATTGACTAAGGCATTGCATGCCAACTGGCTAATATGTATATTTATTTCTTCATAGTTATGTTTCTTTAAGGTAAGGAGAGTACATGCCTGTTCAGCATATTTCCGTAAATGATTTGCGTCCCGGCATGTATATTGTGGATACAGGGGCATCCTGGATTGACCATCCCTACCTCTATGCCAAGGAGGGACTGATTCGCTCACAGACCGAGGTGTTAGAAATTATCCATCAAGGATATGCCGAAGCCTATTATGACCCCGAGCAATCAAATATAGCACCAGTGGAGCCCATTACCATTGACAACGCAGATGCATCTCGAAGTACACCGGCTGTCGTTTCATTGGCAGAGGAACTCGCTCAGGCCGAAAGCACCTATACTTCCTGCGTACAGCATGCCAAAGACTTCATGCTAGAAGCACGTAACGGCACTGTGGATTTGGAGGCTTCGCGCCCACTGGTGCGTGGCATCATCGACAGCGTCAACCGCAACGTGGATGCACTCACCTCTCTGGCAAAGATCAAGCACTACGACGAATATACCTTTGCCCATTGTGTCAATGTTTCCATTTTTTCCGTTGCCTTTGGCAAATACCTGGGATTTACCCAACAAAAGCTCTATTTGCTCGGCCTGGCGGGGTTGTTTCATGACCTTGGCAAAATGCGTGTACCCGTGGAGATACTCAACGCGCCACGCCGCCTGACGGACGAAGAATTTGCCGTTATGAAAACACATGCGCAACTGAGCAAGGATACCCTTGCTACTGTTAAAGGCATGGCACCTGAAATTCTGCAGGGAGCGGGGCAACATCACGAACGGCACGATGGTTCCGGGTATCCTGACCATCTTGTCGGCTCACATATCAGTCCCTACGGTCGCATCATCTCCGTAGCGGATTGCTATGATGCCCTTTCGGCAAAACGCGTGTACAAGGAAGCCATGCCCCCAACCAAGGCTCTGTCCATCATGTTTGAACTGCGCAACGGAGCCTGGAGCCCCGGTCTTTTGGAGCAATTCATCAAGATGCTTGGTATCTACCCTGTAGGGACACCGGTTCGACTGTCTTCAGGCTTTACTGGTGTTGTGGCAAAAACAAACCCCTCATTCCCCTTGCAGCCCGTTGTCGCTGTCATACAGGCGCCCAACGGCCAAGGGATTGTGCCCCCCAGGCCTATAGATCTCTCCAAACATCAGGACGTCAAGATTGTCCAGCCGTTGACCGCCAGTGAAGCCACCGGCATAGACATCTTTTCTGTACTGAAGTCATTAAACACCTAGCCACCGACCTTCACAGAAAGAAAAAAGCGCCATGGAACAATGGTACCATGACGCCTCCTGAAACAATCTGAACAATCTGAAAAAACTACAACAGCTGCTGCGCACGAAGCACATCTACAAGCTTCTGTTTTGCCGCTTCACCCATGGGGCATAAGGGCAATCGCATTTCTGCGCTCATGAGCCCCATAAGGCCAAGAGCAGTCTTGACGGGAATAGGATTGCTCTCAAAGAAAAGAGCTTCGTGCAACGGGAAAAGGCTGTGATGTATTCGTTGTGCAGCAAGCAGGTCGCCCTTGGCAAAAGCATTGTACATGGCCGACACGCGTCCAGGCACAAGATTCGATGTGACGGAAATAACCCCCCTGCCTCCCAGGGCCATCAGAGAAAGTGCAGAGAGATCATCACCGGAGAGCACACTGAAACCTTCGGGGCATTGTTCCAGAATGCGGCTTCCCTGCGCCATGTCACCCGTCGCCTCCTTCACGCCGACGATATTAGGGCAGTCATGCGCCAGGCGGGCCAATGTTGCTGGCGCTAGGCTACAGCCTGTGCGCCCCGGCACATTATAGGGAACAAGTGGCAAATCAACTGCCTGCGCGATAGCTTTGAAATGGCGATATAAGCCCTCTTGCGTGGGCTTGTTGTAATAGGGTGTAATCAGCAGCGCTCCGTCGGCACCGGCCTTCTGCGCAAAACGTGCAAGGCGGATAGCCTCTGTGGTATTATTGGAACCCGCTCCCGCCAGCACAGGAACCCGCCCCTTGGCCTGGTCTATACAAATTTCTATAACCCGCTCATGTTCCTCATGAGAGAGCGTGGCGGATTCTCCCGTGGTGCCACAGGGTACAAGGCCATGAATGCCTTCCGTTATCTGTCGCTCAATAAACGTGCGATAGCCTTCTTCGTCTAAGGTAGTATTCTTGAATGGAGTGACGAGAGCCGTCATAGCACCTGAAAATTGCATGGGAGACTCCTGCTGTTTTTGGTCAAATTACTTTTCAGTGGGTATAGGTTGCAGCACAGTGCGCGACCCCAGCCAGTCAAGCATGCTCAAGCGCAGCTGCTGCAGGCGCCCTGCCACCGTACGGATATCATGGGCCGCCGCGCTCGTTGGAGCATAACGCATAAGAGGCTGTTGGCGACAAACAGCCTCGGTCAATTTTTTATCATTGCGCACATGACCAAGGAATAATGGCTCAATATGCAGGAAATGACGGCAGGCTCCGTGCAATTTTTCAAAAGAAGCCTTGGCTTCCGCAGTCGATGAGGCCTGATTGACCAGCACCATAAATTCGCGCAACCCATAACGATTATTGAGCACCTTGATCAAGGCATAACTATCCGTCAGGGAGGTCGGCTCCGGCGTAATGATCACTATGCGCACCGACGCCAACGCAGCAAATGTCTGCACCGTTCCTGAAATGCCGGCCCCGAGATCCATAAATACAAAATCGTAATTATGTAACACCGGCTCCAGACGTGAGAGCAGCAAATCTCGCATATCCGGTTGCAATTCCGTTAATTCCGGCACACCTGATGCAGCAGGAAGCACGTCAAATCCCTCGGCCTTGACCCTGTACAGCACATCATCAATGCTGGCTTCACCCAGCAGGGCCGTCTGGAGGTTGCCCTCAGGAGTTATGCCCAGCAGTACATCCAGATTGGCCAACCCCAGATCACAGTCCATAAGCAAGGCTTTGAACTCTGCATCGCGCAAAGCACACGCCAGATTGAGTGTCATGTTTGTCTTACCGACGCCGCCCTTGCCGCTTAACAGGGCGACACTCAAAGTTGTGTTCACCATCAGTTGCTCCCAAAAAAGAGGAATCGTTTTTCACTAGAATGCACAAGTGTGTTTCTCTTATCTAATCCATCGCCCCCTGCTATGGAAATGTGCCCGTTTCTTTGTTCAAGGGCTTCGTGGAGCGCATGCTCGCACTGCTGAAGAAGCATGGGCGGAGAAGATCGTTCATGCGAATCAAAACAGGCAATGCCCACGGCACATACTGGAGGAATGCCATCCCCTCCCTTTGCAGCACAGAGCTTTGCCGCAAGGGCAGAAAACTTTTTCTGCATATCCTCTGCCATGAGACGCGCATGCAGAAGTCCCACACCTGGCAACACCAGTACATAACGTCCCGGCCCCGTATTCCCGAGACTGTCGCACTCTTCCCGACATTGGGCAAGACAGGTTACCAAACCTGAATCAAGCGCATCCATGGTTTTTGTGGGAAGCTCGCGGGAAAGAGCCTCCCTGCCTTGCAATGTTACCTCCATGATGGCAAGTTCGCCACCGGTTCGTGAGAGACGCAGCAGCTCTCGCTGTATCTGTTCGGTAACCAGTTCATTGAGGAGTATCTTTGCCAAATGTGGTGAGACTCCGGCAGTTTCTCCTGTATCGTCTGCTTCAGAAAACAACGCCGGTCCAACGGGTAATGCGCACCAACGGCCTGAAAGATTGTTGCGGCAAAATTCACGCCAATGCCCCAAGTCTACGCCTGGCAGCAGGCGCGCCACAAGCACTGCTGCGTCATTTTTGCTCTTTTTCCTTCGTCCTTTTGCTGTGCCACCGTGTACCTGCTGGAAGGCCAGCAGTTCCTCAGCAAGCTCAGTAAACTCAGTGTTGTTGCTCATGGCGGTACAAAAGATAATCGTGTTGAAAAACATCAATCTGGCCGTCCAAAACACCATCGACATCGCTCGATTCCGTTCCTGTTCGATGGTCTTTGACCAGTCGATACGGTTGTAACGTATAGGTACGAATCTGGCTGCCGAATGCTATAGCATCTTTACCGGCGTATTCAGCCTGCTGTTCGGCCTCGCGTTTTTGAACTTCCAGATTATACAGCCGGGCGCGCAGGACACGCATGGCCGAATCTTTATTGCGGTGCTGGGACCGTTCATTCTGACATTGTACAGAAATGCCCGTGGGCAAATGAGTAACGCGCACGGCCGAACTCGTCGTATTGACGCCCTGCCCTCCGGGCCCACTTGAGCGGAAAATATCCACACGGATGTCTGATTCCTTAATGTCCAACTTGATGTCATTACCAGCATCGGGAATAACGTCAACGGAGGCAAAGGATGTGTGACGACGCCCAGAAGCATCAAAGGGAGAAATGCGGATGAGGCGGTGGATCCCCTTTTCACTTCTGAGGAAACCATACGCATGCGACCCTGCAATACGCAACGTAACGCTTTTGAGACCGGCTTCATCTCCAGGCAGATAATCCAGTTCTTCCGTCACATAGCCACGTCGCAGAGCCCACCGTGTATACATGCGTAACAACATTTCAGCCCAGTCCTGTGACTCTGTGCCACCCGCACCTGGATGGATTTCAAGAATGGCATCCTGATTATCCTCTTCAGCGCAAAGCAGCATCACCAGTTCCGTCTCATCCAAAAGGGTTTCGAGTTCCCTCATCTGTGCTTCAAGAGACTCCACTGCTTCAGGATCTTCATTCTCAGCAGCCAGCTCCTGCCACTCTAACATGTCGTCGTGGCAGCCTTTTAGGCGTATGAGCCGTGTCACCTCATCCTCAAGCTGCCGTTTTTCTTGAAGAACAGGTGTAAGTGCATCGGGTTTATCCCAGGCACCAGGGCGTGAAAGTTCTTCTTCTATTTCCTGCAGCCGCTGTTTACTGGAAGCGACGTCAAAGACGCCCCCAAAGGGCAGTAAAACGTTGCGTAAGACTTTGGCAGGCGGGACGCAGATCAGTAAGTTGGAGCATAAAGTATGTATTGGTTAAGGGTGAAGGGTTTGTGTATTACGACGCGAAACCATGAAACAAAGCAGCAAGACAAGCAAAAAAA
>CAJOMG010000070.1 GCA_905235595.1 uncultured Desulfovibrio sp.
AAAATCTCACGCGGCGGAAGCCGCGGACGGCGAAGGCGCGCAGAAAACGCTGACATGCGGGCTAGCGGACAAATGGACCTTGACGCCAGCCACATCAAGGTAGGTTAGTCATGTTCGCATTGACCCTTCAAGGCGGTATGTGTATGAGCACGCCCCCGGACGTGTGCAAGACGCCATCTCCCTCGGGCACTGTTCCCGTGCCCTATGTGAACATCTTCCAATGCAACATGGTCATGCCCAACACGGCCTGTTCCAAGGTGTTCATCTCCGGTTCTCCGGCCCTGCACGTCAAGTCCGCCACCACCCTTTCCAACGGGGACGAGGCGGGTAACGCAGGCGGGGTGGTGTCTTCCAAATTCATCGGGAAGGGCGAGTTCATCAGGGGATCCATGAAGGTGACGCTGGAGGGCAAGGCCGCTGTATCGCAGGGGGCCATGACCAAACACAACGACGGCAACACGACGGGCATGAACAGCATGGCCGCACAAGTGAAGGTGGACATTGCGTAGCGTAGTAAATATCACAGGAGTTCTGTTGCTGGCACTTGCTATTTGGGGATGCGGCGGCTCCGCGCAGCAAAGTCCCCTGCCTCCTCCGCCGTCCCCCGCCAGCGATCCAGCAGGCGTCACCTGGAACCAGGAGACGGGCGGTCTCAAGTACCGTATTGAGGCGGCTAAAGATTTGAACCATGAGGGAAACAAGCCACTGGGCCTGACGGTCTGCGTCTACCAGCTGGATGATCCCTCGACATTTCAGGCAATGGCCGCGTCCCCGTCGGGAATAGACCAGTTGCTCAACTGCCAGCTTGACCCGGCCAAAGCCCGTGCAAGCCGCGCCTTTAGGATGCAGCCGGGAAAATCGCAGGACGTGACTGCGGACAGAGTCGAGAAGGCGCGTTATCTCGCGGTGGTGGCCGGCTATGAGCACCTCAAGCCCGAACTCTGTACCGCTGTCATCCCCTTCCCCATCCATCATGAGAAGGAAGGGCTCATCTTCAAGAACGACCTTTACACGGCCGCGCCCATGCGGGCCTTAATCCACCTCGGCGCGGAATCTATCACCATATCAGGAGTGGAACGTGTACAATAGCCCCCCTTTCTGGGAACACGGCGCTTTTTTGCAGCCGCAGCATTTTCAGCTTGCCGACGTGCAAAACCTGTGGCGGATCGCGCAGGGCTTGGCCCTCATGAACCCATGGCTGTGGGGTGTGCGCGCCCTAAGTGTCAATGAGGATGCTCTCGCCAGTGATGTTTTCGAGGTTGTTTCTCTGGAATTGCTGCTGCCATCCGGCGCATGGGCCGTGGTGCCAGACAACGCCACCCTTGCGCCGCGCGCTTTCCGCGAGGCATGGACCAACCCTGAAAGCCCGCTGACGGTCAGCTTGGGCCTCGCCCCTCTGCGGGAGCAGGGAGGCAATGTGACGCGCACGGATAATCCAGAACAGGCGGCTGAGCAGTATCGATTCACCGCCTCCCTAGTGCCAGATGTGGTTCCCGACCTCTACGGCGATGGTCCGGAGGCGGAAGTTGCAACCCTGCGGTACAATCTGCGCCTGTGCTTCGGTCCCGATGACGGCAAGGATCTGTGGAAACTCCCGCTGGCCCGTCTCGTGCGGGACGGAGAGCGCGTTCGGCTCGACACGCATTTCGCTCCGCCTTGTGTTGACATCAACGCCGTACCCGCCTTGTGCAGGCTGGTTCGCGACGTGCGTGACAGCCTGCTTTCGCGCAGCAAACAGCTTGAAGAATACAAGATCGTGGCAGGCGACGCGGGCATTTCCGATATTTCCTCCCTGCACGGCATCACCCTTTTCAGCATTCTTGGCGTGCTCAGCCGCAATGTACCGGAGTTTGACCATTATCTGCGGGCCCCCTCCATCCATCCCTGGCCGGTGTACATGGCCCTATGCAAACTCGTAGGCGAGCTTTCCGTCTTTTCCGCGACATTGTCCCCACTGGGGGAAACGCCGCAGGGCGAACGCGCATTACCGCCCTATGAACATGAGCATCTTTACGAATGCTTCAGCGCGGCTTTCACCATCATCGCGCGACTTGTCGACACGCTGGTGGTGGGTCCGGCCTTTACCTTTTTGCTGGATCCTCTGGAGGGGGGCGCATTGTTGGGAACGGTCATACCGCAAAGCGCCAGAGGCAACATGTACGCCTACTGGCTTCTACTGCGCACCTCGCAGCGGGAAGGTCTGGCCACCCGCGTCCAGACCATGGGGAAACTTGCTCCTTCTGCCGATATGCATGGTATAGTGGGTCAGGCGCTTCCCGGCATTCGCCTGCTCTACACGGAGCAGCCGCCTGCCGGCCTCCCGCGTCGCAGCGACACGCTCTACTTTATGATCGACCAGAATGACCCCCTCTGGCAGAAAGTGATGCAAGAGGGAGACGTGACCTTCGCGCTGCCGGGAAGGCCAGACGATCTACTGGCCCAGCTGACCGTCATCCAGAGGTGATATATGGATCTGCAAGAACGTTTCGCGCCGCTCATGGCCGCCGCACTGCATTATGCGGGCAGTCCGCAGGGGCTTGCCATGCCCCTTGAAGACGTACAGGCCCAACTTCTGGAGCAGGCTGACGAGGAAAGGGCCATGCCTATGCCGTCGGCTGGCAGTGGACTTCCGGACATGCCGGAAGAACGGCGCCGCGAATTGGAGGACGCACGCTTCGCCGTCTATGCTTGGGCGGATGAAAAACTCCTCAACGCCCAACGCCCCGATGCAGCAGCCTGGATGCCACTCTCCCTACAATGCCATTACTTTTCCACCACGGAAGCCGGGCAGACGTTCTTTTCCAAACTCGACGCGCTGCTGACTGCTCTCGGCATCACCAGCGAAGAAGCTGAACCGCCAGATCTGGCACAGCGTCTGGAACAGGCCCGCAGCCTGCCCTCGGAAGGCTCTGGGCTTGCTGTGCTACGCATCTACGCTCTCTGCCTGCTTTATGGTTTTCGGGGCCGCCTTTACAGTCAAGACGACCTGCTGGCGCGCGTGCGCAAGGCTTGCCGAGCTTTGCTTAGGCGGCAAGACCCTGCACAAGCCCCCAAGGCAACCCCTGTGCGGCAGGACAAGCAGACATTGCTCTACCACCTTGAACCCCTAGCCTATGTGCTGGTTCCAGTGGCCGTTTGCGCCTTGTTCTGGCTGTTCTGCGCCAACATCCTGGCGCATATACCCGTGAAGGGATTCTAACCGGGGTTGTTATGAAGGTTCTGCTCACACTCATCAAGGGGATCCTGTGGCTGCTGCTTCTGCTGGTGCTGCTCGTCCTGCTGACCGTACTGTCCTGGTGGATGCAATGGCCGCTTATGACAGGCGCGGTCATTCTGTTGGTGCTGTTTGGTCTTCTGATCGCTTTTCTGGGAGCACGCGCCCTGTACCGCTGGCATGACAAGACCCGTTTTGTCCGCAAGGTGCTGGACGAGCAATCCGCCATGGAGGCCGCCGCGCCCATGACGCTTGGCCGCATGGCCGACGCCTGGCGCCAGGGCATGGAAGTTCTCCGGACCTCGCCGCATCGTTTTCATGAACGCATGGAGCTCAGCCAGCCATGGTTTGTGACCCTTGATGCCACAGGGGCATCATCCGGCTTATTCGCTCCTCTGGGAGACGCCTTGCCGGAAAAAACGGATACGCCGCTCGTGTGGCATTTTCTCTCATCTTCGGTGCTGCTGCACTGCCCGGATGCGCTGCTTTCACAGAGCGACTGGCAGGAGCTACTGGAAAAGCTGGCTCAGCAGCGCCGCCACATCCCTCTGCGCGGCATCATTCTGCTGCTCTCCACGGCGGACATCTCCCACCGCAGCGATGAGGAACTCGCCGCCCTCGGACGGCAACTCCGCACAAGGACACAGCAGCTCATGCTGACCCTGAACCGGCGATACCCGATCTATGTATTGGTGGAGGGCATTGATGCTCTGCCCGGAATGGACAAAATTCTGAACATTGTGCCCGCCAACGATTTCGACGCCGTGCTGGGCCATATGCAGCATGACCAGGCCAGTGCCCGCGACGCCGCTGAAGAGGCCGTAGCGCGCATGGAAGATATAGTGCGTGCAGCGTCGGTCGATGGACGCCAGCCTGAGGGAGACATGCTGGAGGCCCTGCGCTCCTTGCGAGCCCTCGGCGGCAGGCTGCACTTGGCCATGGAACAGATTTCCCGCGAGGTGGCGCACCAGACACGGCCCCTACTTGCCGGGGTCTGCTTCTGCCAGGGGGGAAACACGACGGGGCAGCGTCCCGCTTTTCTCACGGGCCTGCTCTCCTATGTGTTGCCTGCATCAACGCCTGCCGCCCCGCTCACGCGTGGGCTACCCTTTGTGGCCAACACGAGGGTCTGCGTCATGGGCGCATGGTTCTTGCTTCTGCTGGGCATATGTGGGCTAATGGGAGTTAATGTGCTCTACCAGCACCAGGCACTATCCGAAACCGTTCCCCAAACGGCATCCATGATCCATGACGAGGAAATAAGCAAGCTCTATCAGCAGATGCTCTATATCCAGTCGTTGAACAAGGCGCAGAAAGTCTGGTATCTGCCCACATTCGGCCAGAACGCCATTATGCATGCCCTGAAGGCATCACAGGCCGATTTTACAGAAAAAGTCTATGAAAAAATCCTCAGCCCGCTGCTGGCAAAATACCGTTCCCTGCTCACCGGCACTGCGGGCCTGACGCGTGACCAGGAGCGGGCATGCAGCCGGGAACTTACATGGCTGACCGCCGTGGCTTCGGACAGGCTCAAAAATGCAGGTGAGAGCACGGAAACCAAGGCCTTTCCTGTGGTCACACCAAATTCCACTCTATGGAATCCCGTAACTGGGCTTCTTATCGTCAACGCCGTCAAGTCAATGGCCGACGGTGGACAACTAGAAATGTTCACAGAGGAGATGCGCACCCTTCTGGCCGCGAGCTTAAGGCGGCAAGGGGACAACGCCCTTGAGGATATTATGAGCGAAATCGATGACCGTTACCCCGCCGCAAAAGTCTGCCTCTCGAACTTCTGGCCCCATGTTGCCCCTGCAAACCCCAATAATGTCTGTGTTCCATCCTCCTATACAAAAACAGGCTACAAGGTGTTCAGCGACATCATGGAAGATTTGGAATCGATGGATGATGGTAGCGGGGGCATCGCACAAAGCACCAATGCCTTCCGGACTGAATATTTCCGCCGCTATGCTGATCGTTGGCTGAATTTCGCCAAAGCCTTTTCCAAAATTCGCGTTTCCATGCAGGAAGGCGACGTATTCGTATCCTATGCGGATATCCGCAAGATTGAAGACATGCCGCATTACCGCGTCATGCAGCAGTTGACCGACGAGCTCGTTCCACTCCAACACGCCAAGGAAAGCCCGCCCTGGCTGTCAAGCTGCATGCTCATGGACTTAGTGGTGAACATTGCCATATTCGAACATCAGGAAGCAGCCACCAGCCGCGCCCGAATGCTGCTTTCTCTTGTAACCTCCGCCCCGGAACTGGTGCAGCGGCTGCGCGCCGAAACAAAGGATGCCAAGCAGGCACGCCAGATGCTGGAGGTTGCCGAAAGTATTCATGCCTATTTTGATGATGTCCTTTCCCTGCTGCCGGTGCTGACCAGTCAAGAACAATCCTATACGCTTGCCTCCACATGGTTCGGAGGGGCTAGGATGGCAGGACAAAAGGACGCCAAACCCATTCAAAACAACCAGCATGGGGAGCAGAAAGATACTACGAAAAGCGCTTATGCCAATGCCCAAAAACAGCTTGAAATTATCCTCGCGCCGTTCAAGGGCAGCGGCCAGAATCCCATGCTTGATCTCATGCCGGGTTTCCTGGATTTTATCGCCCAAGGCGTTACCGTCCAGGCAGCCAAGGTAGTGCAGGAGTCGTGGGAAAATGATGTTCTGGGCAGCGCCACGGCCCTGTACCGTCAGGACGATGTGGCCGGTCTTTTCGGTGACAAGGGCGTGGTGCAGACCTTTGTCGATGCGCGCCTCAAGCCCTTTCTCTCGCGCCGGGACAAGGCTCTTGCCCCAGCTAGATGGGGTGACATTGAATTCCCCTTCACCACAGACGCCCTGAAGGTTCTGTCTCAGGCGGAAATGATAGCTGCGCAGCCTCCGGAAGACACCTATTATGTGCAACTGCGTTCCCAACCCACACTTGTCAATGTGGATGCCCGCGAGCGTGCCGATTCCACGACGCTCTCGCTTCAGTGTCAGGACAAGACTTATTCCCTTATCAACCGCAATTACCCACGCAACGAAAAATTCCAGTATACAGTAAAACAGTGCGGCCACACGACGCTCGAAATTGATTTCCCGTCTTTTACGCTCACGAGGCATTATGACACGTTTACTGACTTTCTCAAGGATTTCCAGTATGGGGAGCGCGACTTCTCACAAGACGATTTTGAAGATGCGGCGGACAAAATGGAAGCTGCGGGCGTAAACAGCGTCACAGTGCGCATCCTGCCTGACAATGTGGTCACTCTGCTGCAAGAGGAAGGCAATGAACCGCCAGCTCTGCCTGACCGTATAACGTATGTGTGGTGACGCCATGTATTCATTACGCTCACTCTATCGCATCATGTTTCTCGTCTGGCTGGCGTTGGTGATGTGCATTGGAGGCATCGTGGCATACAATTCCGGTACGCATGGTTCCGACAGTCTGTTTGCTTTCCTGTTTCCCAGCTCGGAGCAACCTGCTCCATTGCCGCCAATCATACCGGAACAACCCGCTCCCCAACCAGCACCGGTCATAACACCGCAAGTTCTTGAGCCGACAAAGCCACAATCAGAATGGATTGCCCTGCAAAAAGGGAAAAAGGCCGGCAAAGGAACATTGGGAAAACCGGAAATTACATTGCTGGACAACGGCGATGTGGAAGTGCGCTTTCCCTGCACTGATGCGCCCGGCAATTTCCACGAGTTCCACCCGGCTAATGTCGACTCTCTGTCCATCGATCTCATAGGGGCATGGGGCAAAGGCGTGCGCGTAGACAAGCGCCTGAACAAAGGAGTGCTCCAACGCGTGCAGATAGCTGATCACAAAGAATGGGTGCGCGTTTCAGGCATCGCACGGGAATCAACGGACACGATTGAGGCCAAGGTGGAACACGCCTCCCCCCTTAAGGTCTTGCGTATTGTCTTTACAAGACAAAAGTAAGGCAGGCGATTATGGCAGGTTTACGTTTTCTTGAACGTCTGCGGCAGATGCAACGCGCCCCGGAACGCCGAGTCGCGACAGCTCCTGAGGAAGTGCTGCAGTCCGTCACTGATTATGTGGGAAAGATTCTCAATACGCGCAAAGGCAGCACCGTACTTGACGAGGATTTCGGCATTCCTGATTTCACTAGTGCTGGCCTGGCCTTTTCCAAGGAGGATATGCCTCGTGTGGAGAAAGAAATCAGCGCCTTTATCGAACGCTGTGAACCCCGTCTGCACAATGTTGTAGTGCAGTTCTCCCCGGACACAGGCGTCCCCCTGCAAATGGTGTTTTCGCTCAACGCGGAATTACGCTACGCCGGGGATGATGTATTTCCCGTGCATCTTGTGACAAGGGTTGATCCTCTGGGTAAAGTGACGGTTTCACAATAACGGAAAGCCTGACGGTATGAACGCCCGGCTTCTTGCAGCACTCCTTTGTCAAATCCTTTACAACATGTTATAATCACATAAGCTGTGATTGTCTTGCAATTTACCCGTATGGCAGGATTACACGTCGAAAATGTATACGGAAGGCATACGTTCAGGCGAAGCCTACTCCAGACTGAAACATACCGTAAGCATCGTGATCCTGAACGGTTGCCTAATCAAAGGGGATGCTGTCTATCACCATAGATTCCGGCTTTATGACGCTGAAAACAACTTGGCCTACCCTGATTCCATGGAAATCAACCTTCTTGAGATACCTAAACGCAAGGATGACGGTACGGCTCTCAGCCGCTGGCTGGATTTCTTTGCCGCACGTAGCGAGGAGGATTTCATGTCTTTAGCACAAATGAATCCGGCCATGGATGAAGCTTGGGGAGTTATTAAGTATTTGAGTGGAGACGAGCAAGAGCGCGCCTTAGCCGAGAGTCGAGAAAAA